>JAPYRG010000012.1 GCA_029936965.1 Fidelibacterota bacterium | reverse complement strand
TGGCTTAAGGAGCACGCTTGGAAAGCGTGTGTGCGTTTACGCGTACCGTGGGTTCAAATCCCACTCTCTCCGCGTATCTTGAATTTTGGAGGGGTGGCAGAGCGGCTTAATGCGGCGGTCTTGAAAACCGTTGACCCGTGAGGGTCCGGGGGTTCAAATCCCTCCCCCTCCGCGATATTAATGTTAATAAATTAATCTAATGAAAAAATCACCCTGCGTACGTTTTGCTCCTAGTCCAACTGGAAAACTTCATTTAGGAGGAGCTAGAACAGCGCTCTTTAATTGGTTGTATGCAAAGCATAATGGAGGAAATTTCTTCCTACGAATTGAGGATACAGATACAGAAAGATCAAAACAAGAATATACAGATCAAATACTTAATTCTCTTGAATGGCTTGGGTTGAAATGGTCTGAACCATTAATCTACCAATCAAAACGAAATTTAATTTATAAAGAAGAAGTGCAAAAATTGCTTGA
Source organism: Fidelibacterota bacterium (assembly GCA_029936965.1). Taxonomy (GTDB): domain Bacteria; phylum Fidelibacterota; class Marinisomatia; order Marinisomatales; family TCS55. Next base: position 69,568 of record JAPYRG010000012.1, on the reverse strand, counting down.
TAATGGACGTGCATATAGATGTTTTCTTACAAAAGAAGAATTACAAGTCGCACGTGAAAAAGCTAAAAAAGAAGGTGGAGAATTCCGTGCACCCAAAATATATCGGGATTTATCGTTGGATGATCAAAAAGGTTTGATTAACTCGGGACAGTCTTTTACTATAAGATTAAAAATCCCGAGCAAAGGATCAACTTTTTTTGAGGATAAAATTTATGGAAAAATAAATGTCAATAATAAAGAAATAGATGATTTTATTATCGTCCGTTCCAATGGTTCTCCAACCTATAATTTTACAGTAGTTGTTGATGATAATAATATGGGTATTAACTATGTTATTAGAGGTGAAGATCATATATCTAATACTCCAAAACAAATTTTGATATATTCTGCGCTTAATTATCCAGTTCCAGATTTTGCACATTTACCTTTGATACTAGGGTCTGATAAAAAACGTTTAAGTAAACGACATGGTGCTGCATCTGTTGAGGATTTTAGAGAACAAGGATATTCAGTAGATGCGCTGCTGAATTATATTGTGATGTTAGGATGGAATTCTGGTTCTGAAGATGAGTTGTTTTCTTTAGAAGATTTGATATCAAAATTTGATATTAATAAAATACAGAAAAAAGGTGCAGTTTATGATGAGAAAAAACTCCATTGGGTAGCTGGACAACATATGATTCGTAAATCTGAAAAAAACTTGTTAAATGAAATACGAGAAGATGACCCAAATTGGCAAAAACATTCTAAAGACACTTATATTTTTAGTGTATTAAAATTGATGAAAATAAGGGCTAAAACATTAAATGAGCTAAAAGAAGCATGTGCATATTTTTTCTCTGATCCCAAAGATTTTGATGAGAATGCTATAATAAAACGATGGAAAGATAAATCTGTTAATAAATTAATTAATAATTTTATAACAAGTTTAGAGAAGCTTTCGAATTGGTCTCAAAAAGATTTAGATGAGTCTTTACGTGATACTGCTCAAGAAATGGCTGTTTCTGCTGCTAAATTAATTCATCCAGTACGTTTAGCCGTTTCAGGACAATCACATGGCCCTGGTTTATTTGAATTAATAGAGTTGTTAGGTAAGATGACTACTCTTCGTAGATTAAGAAAAGGTTTAGATATTTTTCCTTTAAAAAGATGACTGATAAACAACGAAACTTTATCCAGCATATCATTGATGAAGACAATTTATCGGAAAAATTTGATAAGAGAGTTCATACAAGATTCCCCCCTGAACCCAATGGTTATTTGCATATCGGACATGCAAAAGCTATTTGTTTGAATTTTAATATTGCTAAAGAATATGGTGGTAAATGCAACCTTCGCTTTGATGATACTAATCCTGTATCAGAGGAGATAGAATATGTCAATGCTATCCAAGATGATGTATCTTGGCTTGGCTATAGTTGGGATGATCGTTTATGTTTTGCATCAGATTATTATGAAGAGATGCATAAGTATGCAATTCAATTGATCGAACAAGGAGATGCTTATATTTGTGATCTCTCAAGTGAAGAAATTAGACAGTCAAAAGGCAATTTAACAGAAGTAGGTAAAGATAGTCCATATAGAGAAAGAAATATTGAAGAAAACCTTAATCTCTTTTCCCGAATGACTTCTGGTGAGTTTAAAGATGGCGAAAGAACATTAAGAGCTAAAATAGATATGTCTCATCCTAATTTGAATATGCGTGACCCAGTTATGTATCGAATAATTCATGCTAATCATCATCGCACTAAAGATGAATGGTGTGTGTATCCAACGTATGATTGGGCGCATGGGTTAGAAGATTCAATAGAAAGCATTACACATTCTCTCTGCTCTATTGAGTTTGAAGACCATAGACCTTTATATGACTGGTATCTAAATAGGCTTGGTGTATACCACCCTCAACAAATAGAATTTGCTCGATTAAATTTGGATTATACAGTGATGTCAAAAAGAAAGTTGAAAAAGTTAGTTGATGAAAAGCATGTTTCTGGATGGGATGATCCTCGTATGCCTACAATATCTGGTATGCGCAGAAGAGGATACACTGCTCGTGCAATAAGAGTTTTTATGAATGAAGTAGGAGTTGCGAAAAGAGATAATATTATGGAGTTAGCAAAGCTTGAATATTATTTAAGACAAGATTTAAACAAAATATCTGAAAGAAGAATGGCTGTCCTAAATCCAATAAAAGTTGTAATCACAAATTATCCAAAAAATAACTCTGAAATGCTTGAAGCAATTAATAACCCAGAAAATTCTAGTTCCGGTGTCAGAGAGATATCATTTAGCCGTGAAATATATATAGAGCAAAATGATTTTATGGAAAATCCCCCTAAGAAATTTTTTCGCTTAGCTCTTGGTAGAGAAATACGGTTGCGTTATGCTTATTTTATTACATGTAATGAAGTAGTTAAGGATGATTTAGGAAATCCAATAGAATTACGCTGTACATATGATCCTGAAACCAAAGGTGGAAATGCTACTGATGGACGTAAAGTGAAAGCAACTTTGCACTGGGTTAATGCTCAGGATTCAATTAATGCTACAGTAAATATGTATGATAGACTTTTTTCAGATCCAAGCCCTGATTCTGCTGAAAATTTTTTAACAGTGATGAATCCAAATTCTCTTGAAGTTTCATCAAAATGTATGTTAGAAAAGTCATTATTAGAATTTGGCCCTGGAGAGACTGTGCAATTTGAAAGATTAGGTTATTTCTGCCCAGATCTTATTACATCAGAAGAAAAACCTATTTTTAACAGAACTGTTACTCTAAGAGATTCTTGGTCAAAAATCGCAAAAGGATAATAATTTCTAATTTTGATCTGGATATACTAATTCAATGCAATTAATTTATATACCATAGACACAATGAAAAGACTATTCTGCAACTTATGTATAATGATCATTACGTTAAATGTTCTTAACGCATCACCTAAGCTATATTTGTATTTACTTCCATTTGAAAATATTAATGATGAGAAAGTAATTGCTTGGTTAGGGGCTGGTTTTATAGATATGTTAACAAAAGAATTGACAACTATAGACGGTTTGTTTCTTCGAAATCGTGGTGATCTAGAAAATATAATGAATAATAGAGCATTATTATTAAAACAACCTAGAGATTCAAGGAATATTCTTGCATTAGGTAAGTTTACCCGTAAAATGGATAAAATTACTGTAGATATGCAATTTATCGATATTGCTAATTGGGATGAATTAGATAAAAGAGAGATAATTGGTAGCTATAATAATGTGCCTCAATTAAATAATGAGTTATCTGAAATAGTAAAAACTGTATGTATGCCCTACCTGCCAATTAAAAGAACCACCAAAAAAATATACCCGGACTTTACAAAGCCACAAGCTTCAGTGATTCCAAAAACGTTTGGAGAAAGAGGAGCCGTTATCACATCATCTATAGATGATGCAATAGCTGAATTGGAGAAATCAATGGATTTTGTAATTGGTGCAAGAGGAGAACCAATAACAAACAAGACTAAAAATCCTGTTTCTGAAGATGAATGGGTTGTAGACATTGATAATCGACCTTTTAATGAGCCTCTGCCAGAGAATAAGAATAATACGGTATTACTTAATCAAGTTTTAGATAATCTAATGGATAAACCTTATGAGATTTATTTAAATAAACCTACATATGAGTATGATAAGGAAACAGATGAAGATATGATAACAGTTAGCCTGCAAGTCGATTACGGTATAAAAGGGAATATTATGAATGATATGTTAACATCTTTACCATATTCTGGTTTAAAACAAGATGGTTCATTAACAATTGTTCATTTTGATAGAGAAAATTTTAATTTTGATTCTGAATTTCAAAGAAACGTATCTATAGGTAATTATCGTGCCGTACCATTAATAAGATTTTATGATAAAGATGGTGTTGTAATGGCTATAATATTAGATACGCCAGAATCTAGATGGTATAGCCTCACATCAAACAAAATTCATTTTGTACCATTACATCAATTTTCCCCTTTAGTTGATTTTACTATGGGAGGTTGGTCTCTCCAGGTAGCGCTTGAGGATGTGGATATTAAAGCTAATTATAAATTGAAAATGTCAATAGAAGAAGTGGATCGAATTGGTAGAGTCAGTTTAAAATTTGTACCCGAAGCTGAGTTAGGAGCAATTATTTTCCCCTTTTTGTAATCAATATTAATAAATACTATTTGGTTAAACTTATTTTAATGAGTATTCCTTTTCATTAAGCCGTAGAAATAATAGAATATTAATATTTTGCATTGAATCAAGACTTATAAAATGAAAAATATATTATACTTTACTATATCATTGTTAATCATCTCTTTTTTATACGCAGGTCAGAAACGAGATATGATGATTCCAGATATGTTAATTAAGCTTATAGATGGGGAACAAGCTCGTTTATCTTCATTGCTTGAAGATGGTCCTATATTAGTGGAGTTTTGGGCTACTTGGTGTGCTCCATGTAAAAAAGAAATGATTTTTCTTGAAGAATTTCATAAAAAATACTCTGAGACAGGATTTAGAGTATTAGCTATAAGTACTGATTCTCCCAAGAGTATGTCAAAAGTAAAAAGCTATATACGTGCTAAAAAGTATTCTTTCCTAGTTGGACTTGATCCGAACCAGGAAGTAGCAAAGAAAATGAATGCAATGTTGTTGCCTACGGTTGTGCTTATTGATAGTGATCGTAAAGTTTCATGGTATCATCAAGGTTTTGTTCCTGGAGATGAAAAAGAGATAGAAGCTCAAATATTAAAACTTCTTGATTTAGAGCATACTAATGAAAGTGAAAAATGAAGAGAATTATACTATTTATAACAATATCTTCTATATATGCTCAAATGTCTTTCACTGGTAATACTGAAACAAGGATAGGTGAAAGCTCCTCGGGTTATTATTATAATGAAACACTAATAAATACAAATTTACAATATGGTGCTTTTACTAACTGGATACAATTAGAATATAGTGATCCCCCAGAATTAGGTAGATCGATTAATGGAGTAAGAAAATTACGTCTAGAGTATGATAATGGTCCAATACAGTTAAAGCTTGGAGATTTGTATGAAATTTGGGGTAGAGGTCTTGTTCTAAATTCCGTAGATGATCAATCTATAGATCGTGATACGGCAATTCGCGGTCTTACTCTAATATATAATATTGATTCATTTTCTTCACAGTTTATTGCTGGTAAAGCAGATATTAGTCAGAGTACAATCAATGCTTTGGGCTTTAATAACCGAAAACATAACTACCAAGTATCTCATAATCTATATGGTCTAAATATTCAAAAATTGTTTGGCAATCATAATCTTGGTTTTTCATTTCTACAAGGATTAGAAAAACATCCAGTTAATACTTTTCCTTCAGATACAATTGATATAAAGAATCAATTACATAGCTTAAACTACAGTTATATGAACTCTCTTTTTGATTATTATGTAGAATATATAATGAGTAGATCATACGAATTTGAAGAAGAAACGTGGAAGTCTCATGACAACGGAAAAGGAATGTATGGAAATCTAAACCTATACTTTAACTTATTTAGTCTAAATCTTGAATATATTAATTATAGATATGCAACAATAGATCCTATTTCACGTTTTAATATAGTCGACTATTATGGACACAATCAGCCCTACCAGAATCCACCTGTTGCAGTTTATATTCATGAAAATATTCTTATGAATCGCATATCTCACCAAACGGATTTTAATAATGAAGTTGGTTATAAAGCTGAATTGATTGGATCATTTTCCGAAAATATTGAGTTTTTATCAATATTTTCACAATCAAACAGAACTCATTCCTGGGCAATGGATGAGAATTATATGTGGAAAAAAGATCAAAAACTGTCTTCTTTCCCTAGTTTTAATCCTGTTGCAATGCCATTTAAAGAATTTTACACTGAATTAACATTTCATACTTTACAAAACAATCTATTTATCAAATTAGGTTATGCTGATATGAAAGATATTGTTGATTTACTTCAGAATACTGTTACAGATACTAGTCAATCTCTAACATATAGTATTTCCAGCGCAAAAACGGTTCCACTAAACTTGAGTTATTCATTTGGAAACGGTTGGAGTATAGAATCAAAAATAGAACTACAATGGTTAAAGAAAGGTTATCGGTGGTATGAAGAAAAGAATAATCAGATTATTGCCGATAGTTTAATGAGCATTTTTCTTGATGATGATGGTAAACGCCTTGATCAAGAAAAGAATACATTTATTAGTTTTACTGTTAGTAAATCACCAAAATGGTCACTTACCTTAACATCAGATAAGACATCAGTAAAAGAATCATTTTTAGAAAACAATTCAGTTGTAAATCCTCTTGAAAAACTTTTAGGCATTAACCAGGAAAAAAACTGGGTAAATGTAGAGTTTGTTTATCATTTAACTTCTACTATGCGATTTTCATTATTATATGGATCTTTAAAAGGAGGTTTGTTATGCGCAAATGGAGTATGTCGTATAATTGAGCCATTTGATGATGGATTTAAAGTAGGGCTTTCAACTATTTTTTAGCTTGTTTATATTTAATTTACAATGATTAATCAAAAGTGTACTTTATGAAAAAATATTTCATCTTTATCATGATTTTCTCATTTGGATTATATGGAGCTGAGAAAAAGGCTCTTACTGAGATCATGACGAATGAAACCTGACCAAGCTGTGGGCCGCAGGATGCTGCCTTTGATGCTTATTTTGCTCCAAATAATTCAAATTATGTTGGTGATGAAAATGTAGCAAATTGGTCTAGAATTAAGTATGCGATGAGTTGGCCATCGCCTACAGATCCTTTTTATTTAGCAAATACTTCTGATCAAGAGGCTAGAAGAAGTTATTATGATGTTACAGGTATTCCAGCTGGCTTTGGAAATGGAGCTACTCTTGTAGGGGGCGCAAGTAGTTGGAGAAGTAGTGGTTTATCAAATATAGGATCCTATACACCCATATCTATCAGTCTAAATGGTGGTATGATAGATGGAGGATTGCAAATATCTGTAACTGTCTCTAGTGAGACAAATCAGACTAGTTCTGATTTACGTTTATTTGTTATGACATCTATAGACTCTGTGTATTATAATAGTCCTTCTGCATATGATAATTTTCAAAATGTATTTATAGAGTTTCTGACAAATTCAAGTGGACAAAGTCTTAATCTCGATGGAGCAACAGACTATACACAAGAATTTAATTGGATTATGCCAAGTCCTTGGCCGAATAATAATACAAATATCCTTTGGAATATATCCAATCTTAATATAATTGTCTTCGTACAAAATTATTCAACAAAAGAGGTGTTACAGGCAGAGTGGGCTCGAACAAATGATATGAATGTGGATATGGATGAGGATGGAGTGCTTAATGATGAAGATAATTGTATGGAAGCATACAACCCTCAACAAGAAGATATAGATGATGATGGAATGGGGGACGCCTGTGATCCATGTGATAACCTCAATATTTATGTAATCGGTAACCTAAATGGTGATATTGCTAATAATGAGCCTATAATTGATCTTTATGATGTCTTTTTTCTCGTTGATCGAATTTTAGATGATGATTATAATAATGACGATTATACTGGTTGTAGCATTGAATCAGCAGATTTTAACCAAGATTCTGTATTTAATACCTTGGATATTTTCTTATTAATTTTTGAAATACTTGGTCAAAATGATGATGGTAGAAGTACAAATATCAGTACTGCAAATCTTTTGATTAATGACTTACCAGGATCATCTTCGATTAAATTTATTAGCGATGATCATATTAGTGGATTTCAAATAGATATTCCAATCGATAGTGAAAATCATGAATTAATTGAAAACAATAAGTTACCAAACGGGTGGTTATTTGATAAAAGAAAAATTGGTGATAAAATTAGAGTTATTGGTGTAGATCTGACTGGCCATAAACCTGTAAAAGAAATATCATTAATTTTACATGGCAATCTATTAAGAGACCCTGAAAATATTATAGTATCTAATAATTTTGGTAAATCTATAAATACATTAATCAAATATGGAGATCCAATATTTGAAAAGTTGGAATTATCCAATGAAGTAAACTTTAGCAGTATTTATCCAAATCCTTTTAATCCTACAGTTACCGTACCATTTTCAATTCCTTATGAAATGCATACTAGAGTTATAGTGTATAATATTACTGGAGAATTAGTAGATGTTTTACTAGAAGATCATGCTTTACGCCCTGGTTACCATTCTATTACATGGGATGGATCAAGATTTTCATCTGGAATGTATATAATTCAAATTGAAACTCCATTGCGACGATATTCACAAAAAGCTTTCTTATTAAAATAAATATCATTTATAAAAAAGGAGCATTGTAGAGGCACGATCATAGCTGTAAATTTGCGACTTGTTTGGAATAGAGTTCAGGATATTGGGGCGTCGTCTAACGGTAGGACACCAGGTTCTGGTTCTGGCGGTCGGGGTTCGAGTCCCTGCGCCCCAGCAAAGTTATGCACCCGTAGCTCAATTGGATAGAGCGTCTGGCTACGGACCAGAAGGTTGAGGGTTCGAGTCCTTCCGGGTGTACAAACGGCCCGTTCGTCTAGGGGTTAGGACGCTGCCCTCTCAAGGCGGTAACACGAGTTCGAATCTCGTACGGGCTACAAGCCTTTGAAATATAACTTATCTAAATAATTACGGATTAATTATCGTTATAAAGGAGCTATTATGAGAAAATATTTGCCAACAACAAGTGAATTAATAGATAGGTTATCTATTGTTCAGTTAAAGGAAGTATTTATACCAGAACACAAAAAAGAATATGCAAAAGAAATTAAAGATATAGTTCATGATTTAGAGGGTATAGGACTAGATGGAGAAATGATTAGAGCAATCATAGTATTGGCACAAATGAACTTACATATTTGGCATAATGAAACTAAATATAGAGCAGGTGAAGGTGATGGAAATCTTGGTTTAACTCATGGGTTAAATGGAATAAGGAATACTGCTAAGAATAAAATACAAGATGCTCTAGAAGATGGTGGAAGAAAAGATTACAAAATCGATTGTATTGCTGCAAAGTTTAAAGATTGGGAAGTAAGTTGGTGATGCTAAAGATTTTATGTTTTTAAAAAGCTTTTGCTTATCTCAAAGGTTTTTTTTATACATAACTGATTGTTAGATTTGTTGCATAAGATAAAAGGAATAAACTTGTTTGACCTGAGATAAAACTCGTATCTTGATAATTAGAAAATCACTATGGAACGGATACTTGTTGCCAAAAATAAAAAAGCATTTTACAACTACCATATTATAGATCGCTATGAGGCTGGATTAGTCTTATCTGGCAGTGAAGTAAAAAGTATGCGCGAAGGGAAAATGAATTTAGGTGAAGCATATGTCTTGGTTCAAGGGAGTGAAGTAGTATTAATAGGTTCGCATATTAGTTCATATTCAAATACAGGATATAAGGGGCATGATCCTAAGTCAGATCGAAAATTATTACTCAAAAAAAAGGAAATTTTGAAGTTAAAACAGAGTACTTCGCAAAAAGGTCTTACTGCTGTTCCCTTAGAGGCTTATTTTAATAGCAAAGGTTGGGCAAAACTTCTTATTGGCACTGCTAAGGGTAAGCGTCTGCACGATAAGAAAGAAGCCTTGAAGGAAAAAGATATAAGACGTGAAACAGAACGTGAAGTTGCGAGAAATAAATGAACTTTCTTAAGGCTGATAGGCAGATTGAAGTGATTCAACAGGGTGTTGAAGAAATAATACCTCTTGAGGAATTAAAACAAAAACTAGATAGTTCCCAAAAGAATAATAAACCATTAGTTGTTAAGTTAGGTTGTGACCCAAGCCGACCAGATTTACATATAGGTCACGCTGTCGTATTAAGAAAATTGCGCCAATTTCAGGATTTAGGACATCAGGCTGTCCTTGTAATTGGAGACTTTACAGCAATGATTGGTGACCCTTCTGGAAGAAATAAAACCAGACCTCAACTAACTCTAGAAGAAGCAAAAAGTAATGCGAAATCATATATGGAGCAGGCGAAGATAATTCTTGATATAGATTCATTAAAAATTTGCAATAATGCGCAATGGTTAAATAGTATGAATTTTAGTGATGTAGTAGAATTGGCTAGTAAATATACTGTTGCAAGAATGATAGAGAGAGATGATTTCGAAAAAAGATTTAGATCTGAAATATCAATTACAATTCATGAATTTTTATATCCATTAGCGCAAGCGATGGATTCTGTTCATTTAAAAGCTGATATAGAATTAGGTGGGACTGATCAAAAATTTAATTTACTAGTAGGTCGCGATATACAACGAGAATATGGTCAGGATCCTCAAGTCATATTGACTGTTCCTTTAATGGAAGGCACTGATGGAGTAGAAAAGATGTCCAAATCTTATGATAATCATATTGGAATAACTGACTCGCCAGATGAAATGTATGGTAAAACTCTATCTATTCCAGATAACATTATTGAAAAATATTTCTTACTTGCGGCAAACTCTGATAAGAAGAAAATGGATAAAGTTAAGAAAAGTCTTTCTGATACGCAGGTAAACCCTAGAGATATAAAGCGAGAACTTGCAAGAAAGATCGTAGAACTATATCATTCTGAAAATCTTGCTAAAAAGGCCGAGGAAAACTTTGATAAAATTTTTATTAAGAAAGATATTCCTGAAGATATACCTGAGGTCAAATTAGATAAAGACACGCTTATTGTAGATGTTCTTACATTGTATGAACTTGTCACAAGCAAATCGGAAGCTCGTCGGTTAATAGATCAGGGGGCAGTTAAAATTAATGATCAAAAATGCATAGATCGTGATCAGATTATTAAAAAAGATGAATCAATAGTAATTAAAGTAGGTAAGCGACGTTTTTTAAAAATTATTTAGACAATTTTATTATATATAATAAAAAAAATAATTAGAATGCTGATTCCTATTTCCAAGGATGTTAAAACAGGTTAATTTGCATCCTATTTATTCATCATAATTAATTTATTTAGGAGTAAAAATGGCAGATAATGTAGTTGAATTCACTGATGATAATTTTGATACGGAAGTTCTTAAATCAGAAGTACCTGTTTTAGTCGATTTTTGGGCAGAATGGTGTGGTCCATGTAAGATGATTTCACCAGTTGTAGAAGAAATTGCAGGTGATTACAATGGAAAAATAAAAGTTGGTAAGGTAAACATTGATTATAATCAACAGATTGCAATGACATATGGGATAAGAGGTATTCCAGCATTGTTGGTTTTTAATAGTGGTGCAGTTGCAAATCAAATAGTTGGAGCTGTACCTAAAAATCATATAACTCAAATATTAGATGAGGTTATAAAATAATAAATAAAATAATATGAATCGGAAAGTCATAATAATTGGTTCTGGTCCGGCTGGACTTACTGCAGCAACTTATGCAGCTCGCGCAAATCTTCAACCTTTAGTTTTTGAAGGTGCTCAGCCCGGAGGCCAATTAACTATAACTACAGATGTGGAAAATTATCCTGGTTTTCCCAATGGTATCATGGGGCCAGATTTAATGGATAAATTTCGCGAACAAGCAAAACGTTTTGGTGCTGAGTGTTATTTCAAGCATGTAACAAAAGTTAATTTGGATTCTAATCCATTTAAGATTTGGGTTGGAGATGAAACTTATACAGCAGATTCAATAATTATTGCAACTGGTGCAACAGCAAGGTTATTAGGATTAGAATCTGAGAAAGAATTGATGGGACATGGCGTATCAGCTTGTGCTACATGTGATGGTTTCTTTTTCAAAGATAAAAAAGTTTTTGTTGTGGGTGGTGGTGATTCTGCAATGGAGGAAGCAAATTTTTTAACAAAATTTGCTTCAGATGTGCAAATTATTCATCGTCGTGCTGAATTAAGAGCTTCAAAAATCATGCAAGATCGTGTAATTAATAATCCAAAAGTCAACATACAATGGAATACTACACTCAAAGATATAGATGGTAATGTTAATGATGGTGTAAGTGCCGTAGTGCTTCGCGATACCATAAGTGGAGATTTACGTACTGAGGAGTGTGATGGAGTATTTCTAGCGATAGGTCATACGCCTAATACGGAACTTTTTGATAATTTTCTTGATTTAGATGATAAGAAATATATTCGTACTGATAATGATAGTACTAAAACTTCTGTTTCTGGAATTTTCGCTTGTGGAGATGTGCAAGATAGTATATATCGACAAGCAATAACTGCTGCTGGAAGTGGCTGTATGGCTGCTATTGATGCTGAAAGATTTCTAGAGATAATGGAATCATCTTAATATGATATATGACATTTCCTGTTCATAACTTAATAAAAATAATATAAGGATATGAACAATGAACAAAAAATCTACGCTCATTTATGAGCTAAAAAATCTTAAGAAGGTCTATGATAATAATCCAATACTTAGTATCAATAGATTACAAATACACCGAGGAGCAATATATGGAATATTAGGACCAATAGGATCTGGCAAAACAACTTTGTTAAGAATGTTAGCTGGTTACGATAGTCAATCAGAAGGTAAGCTGTTATATGATCATTCAGAGTACCAGCGTTCTTGGTTGGGGAAAATAAAAGCACCAGATGAAATATGTTTTACTGGAAATCATAATTATACTAAATCTCAAATAGTTAAATTATATATAGATCTATGTTTTCCAAATAAATCGAATAAGATACTTAAACAATATTTTAATGGATCAGTAAGCAAAAGGATTTTGCCTTTAAAAATAAAAAACTTATCTCCAGGTCAGAAAGCTTGGCTGGATACTGTATTTGCTTTAGAAGCGGATCCAAGAGTCCTAATCCAAGATGATTTTGCTTCTTTATTTGATTCAGAAATGCAGTCTATTGCAAGTAGAGGTTTGAGAAAAATGAGTAAAAACTTAGGAACAACAATTATTTTATCATCCATAAATGGTAATGCGTTGAGGAGTTTATGTTCTGTAATGATATATCTAGAAAATGGCCATATCATAAAAATACGTTCTGGGAAAACAAGAAATCAGCATAACAAAAAATATAATAATTAGATTATTTTATTATTAAAAGTTTTAATCATTTAGTTTTATATTTTTAGTTGGGGCATATAAAAATGGATAAACAAAGATTTGATAAAATAAGTGACTCGTTTTCACAAAAATCAATATTGGTTATTGGCGATGTCATGCTTGATAAGTTTATGTGGGGTAAGGCAGATCGTATATCACCCGAAGCGCCTGTCCCAATTATATCCGTAGATAAAATTTCACACTCTCCAGGTGGTGCAGGAAATGTTGCACTTAATTTATCTAAATTAAGTGCGAATGCTCACCTTTTGGCAATAGTTGGAGATGATAATGAAAGTAATTTATTAGAGGATAATCTTGTAAATAATGGTGTGAAAGTAAAATTTATTAAAGATGCAAAAAAATCTACTACTACCAAGACCAGAATTATTGCACATGGTCAACAAGTAGTTAGAACTGATTTTGAGAATAATAATGATATTACTTCAGACCAAATAAAGAATATAAAAGATGCGTTATACGAGTTTTCTACTGAAATCGATGCTATTATCATTGAGGATTACAATAAAGGGTTATTAGTTAAAGATTGTATTGAAACTATCCTTGATATAGCCGCTATAAATAATTTACCAGTTTATGTTGATCCAAAAAGAGATAATTTCTTTGTTTATAATAAGATTAGGTTATTTAAACCAAATATGTTTGAATTTGAATCTATGATCAATTTTGATAAACAGAATAAAAGTCTTGAAGAACTAGGTAAAGAACTAAGAGAAAAGATTAATGCAGAAATATTGATGATTACAAGAGGTGCAGAAGGTGTAACTATCTTTACAGATGATAATGTTCAAACTTTTGGCACTAAAGCAAGAAAAGTTCATGATGTTTCTGGAGCAGGTGATACCGCAATAAGCGCATTTGTGCTTTCAGATTTAAGTGGGGCCAATATAGAAGAATCTGCTATAATCTCAAATTATGCAGCCGGGAGAGTTTGTGAAGAAGTGGGTGTGGTTCCAATATCATTAGAAATGATTAAAGATATTGTTGATCACTATAATAATTAGAATAGTTAATTGTTGATTAAATTTAGAGATCAATTATTTTCAATAAAATATAGATTATTTTGTAAACCCATACCTATACTCCTTTTGGGGTTATTATATTTTCCTGAAACCATTTTATGTCAAATTAACTCACGTCATGATCCTTTTGATTGGGTAATATATAGAAAACCAGGTACAATCAAATCATTTACTGAAGGTTTATCTTACATTTATATTGCTACTGAATCAGCAGGAATATTTCGATATTCTTTTTATGGGAATCAATTTGAATACCCAATAACTCGGGCACAAGGCTTATCAAGTAATCAAGTTACCGCTATACACTTTGATAAAATAACTGGAATTTTATGGGTAGCAACAGATAAGACTATTGATTATAGTTATAACGCTGAAGGGAATTGGAATTCAAGAAGCTTAGAAAACTATAATTTGCTCCCAGAGGTAACAATTGAACAGATAGGTTCAAGTAATAATTATTTATGGATTTTAGCAGGGTCATCATACCTTAAACTTGATCGAACTTCTGGTGTGTTTTTGGGCTCATTTTCTTTTCCAGATGAAATGGAAGTTGAATGGTCAAGTGGACCAATAAAATATAGTAATAGTGCAGATGATATCTTAATGGATTATACGGTTATGGATGGTTGGTTATTAAATCTTAATTCATTTATAAGTCCAAAAGGAAAGAACGTATATATATCTACTATTTATAGTAGTGATAATAAAACTATATGGGTTGGTACAGATGCCGGAATCATTTTTCAAGGAGATCCTCACATGAAGTCATTTTACCCTATTAAATATGGTCTCTCTAATACTGACGTTCAAACATTCATTCATTCATTTCCTTCATGGTTAGGTGGAAGAAATTATCCAGACGATGAGGGATCTTTATCTTTAGTAGACCCATATAATGCATATTTCGATTGGTATGAAGGGGAATTTTTAATCAATGTTAATCATTTAGATATTTATGAAAACTGTACAGTGAACAATGAATATTGGTTTGGAGGAGTAAGTTCAATTACTGTATATAATTCGAAAAAAGATTTTTGGAGAACTTTAGATGCGTCTAGAGGTATTCCTTATGGAGAAATACGTTTTCTTGAGCCAGATACAAATTTCATATGGGCTGCATCTAACTATGAAATAGAAAAAATTAATATAAAGACAAAACGTTCTGAGAGTACTGTGTTGAGTAAAAGTTTAAGTAATTCATACATCAATGATATATCTTTAATCAATAATTATCTATGGGTATCCACTGAATATAACCTTTTATGTTATAATACTAATTCTGAAGTAATTGTACCATTTGACTATATTGGAAATACTAATTCAATTAAAGATCGAATAGATGTTATTACAAAATTTTATTCTATCTTTTATGATGGAATAAAATTATACGTTGCTACAAATCAAGGTATCATTGCATACAATAATGTAAATTCAACTTGGGAACTAATTGCTGAGTCGACTATATATAATAATAAAGTCGTAAAAATTATTTATGTATATAATAAACAATTGTTTATCGTAACAGATAATAGTCTTATAAGATTAAAAATGAATAAGGGTTTCTATAAAAAATATGATTATCAATTTATTGGAACAATTAATGATATATTTGTCGAAAATAATCATGTATGGCTTGCAACAAATAATGGATTAATTCAATTCAAATGGAAAAAAGATCTATAGTGAAAAACTTATATCAAATCTTATTAATATTTTTATGTCTCTTTATTTCCGGTGTTGATGCACAAAATCGAAATAAAAAGAATAATCAAGAGAAAAGAAATATTGATCAATTCAAAATCAATGCTTATCCAATTGTAACTGAAAATGATGATATTAAACTATTAGTCTATGGGTTGATTCCATATCAATCATTGCAGTTTTTAAAGAATAATGAGACTTTTGTTGCAGGATATGAGACTAGTATTAGCATTCGGGATAATGATGGAAACCAATTAGATAGACAAGCATTTCAATCTGAAGTTAAAGTAGATAATTATATAAATACTGTAGATCGATTTTCCCGAGAAGTAGTTATGGCTGAGTTTTTAGTTAAGGATCAGGAGTATACAGTTGTTGGAGAATTAATTGATCAAGATACAAGAACTAAGGGAGTAATAAAAAAGGAAATTAATTTACAGGGCTTATTAAAAGAAATATGTATTTATCCACCCTTTATAATTGGTGAATATCCAGGAGATTGGGGTTTTGAAGAAAATGAGATTCCAGTAACAACTAGAGATATCAATCATAAAATAAAAGAATTTCCCCTATTTTTATCTGGGAAAATTAAACCTGGAGAATTTACTGTATCGATTATTGCTAAGAATGCTAGCAATGAAGTTTTTTGGAATGAAAAACTTGAACTTAGTTCTAATAATAAAACATTTTCAGAACGTATAATTATAGATAAAAAGCCTGAAGAAAATTTAAGTATGGAAGTATCCGTCACACTGAAGCAGAAAGAAATATCTGATGTTAAAGAAATTAGTTTACGTATAAGAAAACCAGGTTTATCTTTTTTTATAAATAATGTTGATGAAGCTCTAGATCAAATGAGATATATTGTAACGGATAAAGAGTATAAACTTATAAAAAAATCCAAGCGAAAAGAACGTGAAAAATTATTCTATCAATTTTGGGATGATCGTGACCCCACTCCAGGAACTATTACGAATGAATTAATGGATCAATATTACTATAGAGTGAAGTACTCAAATGAAAAGTTTGCAAGTTTTCTACCAGGGTGGAAATCCGATATGGGTATGATTTATATATTATTCGGCCCTCCTGATGATATGCAACGTTCATTTGGACAGAATTCACGATACACCTATGAAACTTGGTATTATTACTCAATTAATAGAGATTTTAGTTTCTTTGATGAGAATGGGTTTGGGGACTTTAAACTAACAACACCTTATTACAGAGCTGCTGGTTGGTAATTATTAAATAATAACTAATTATCTTTCAGATAAAATTTCAGAACTCATTTTATCGATCATTTCATCATGTATCAGATTATTAGTTGCTAAGATTTGTTTATCAAAAATATTATATGGTTTTCCATCCATACGGGAGACTTTTCCTCCAGCTTCTTCAACTAATAATATACCAGCGGCACTATCCCAAGGATAAAGACCAATTTCCCAAAATCCATCGGCTTTTCCAGATGCCACATAACATAAATCAGCAGCTGCAGAACCAATTCGCCTTACTCCATGGCTTATTTTTGTAAAATTTTTAAATAATTTCATATTTGTTTCCCATTTAGAATCATGTTGGTAAGAAAATCCCGTAATTAATAATGAATCTTGAATTGATTTTCTAGAAGAAACAGAAATTTCTTCTCCATTGCAAAATGAGCCATGACCTTTAACTGACCAAAATAAATTTTTACTTGGTAGTTCTGATATGACAGATAATATTGGTTTGTCATTTTTTAATAATGCAATAGAAACACAATATGGTGAAAGACCATGAACAAAATTTGTAGTACCATCTAATGGATCAATCACCCAAAGGAAATCTGAATTTGATGTAGTCTCACCTGATTCTTCCGCAAGAATACTATGATCAGGAAACTTTGCCAAAATATCATCTATTATTACTTGCTCAGTCTTTTTATCTGTTTGTGTGACAAGATCTATTATAGTTGATTTATTTGATATTTCTCGATCAATTTCATTCGCATGTAAAATTAATTCGGAGGCATCTCTAGCTGCAGCTTTAGCTACAGATAACATTAATCTAGTTTCTTCCAAAATATTATTTTCTAATTAAAGATATAAATATAAGGTTATTTACGATTTATAAGGGATATGTGATCTGTTAAAATAATCTGATGTAATTGTTTTAAGAGAGCCAGTTAATAAGATTACGCCAATTAAATTAGGTATAGTCATTAAACTTAGAGCAATATCTCCAAAATTCCATACAAATGTTAAGGGTAGTACTGCACCCAGAAAATTGAAAAATACATATACCCATCTATATGGTTTTATAGCTTTAGGGCCAGCCAGATATTCAATTGAACGATCACCGTAATAGCTCCAAGCCACCATCGTTGTATATGCAAAAAGAAGCACAGCTATATTTACAATAAGACTCCCTATATCTGGCGCAAAAGAAAACCCGCTTCGGAATGCTTCTCTGGTCAACAACGCACCTGTCAAATCAGTAGTGTTGAGAACATTAGTAGATAAAATTGCAAGACCTGTCATTGTACATACAATTATAGTATCAATAAATGGTCCCATTAATGCAACCGCGCCTTCACGTGCAGATTCTTTTGTTTTAGCCGCTGCATGAGCAATAGGAGCCGATCCTTGACCTGCTTCATTTGAATATAATCCTCTTCGAACTCCCCACATAATTACAGTCAAAAGTCCTCCCCAACCTGCTTCAAGAGAAAAAGCCTCTTTAAAAATACTTATAAAGCTTGGTACAATATAGTTTGCATGATTAATTAAAATTATCAACGCACCTAGAACATAAAGAATTGCCATTGTAGGGACTAATCTACTTGCAACAGCAGCAATACGTTTTATTCCACCAATAATTACAAGGCCAACAAGAAAAGCAATAAATAAACCTGAGAACCATATTGGAACATTATAGGAAGCAAATGTTTGTGCAATAGTATTAGCTTGATTCATATTTCCTGTGCAAAAAGAACAAATAACTGCACATGAGGCAAAAAACACTGCAAGTGATTTCCATTTTGGTCCAAGACCTTTTTCAATATAATACATAGGGCCACCAGAAACAGAACCATCTTCATTAATTACTCTGTATCGATGAGAAAGGGTGCATTCCGCATATTTTAAAGCCATACCTAAAAGTGCCGTAACCCACATCCAGAAAAGAGCACCTGGACCACCGAGACGAATTGCTATAGCAACCCCAGCTATATTTCCTATTCCAATAGTTGCAGAAAGAGCCGCAGAAAGAGCTTGGAAATGAGTGACATCGCCTTCATCATCTGGATCATCATATTTTCCTAAGACAACTTCAAAACTATGTCTTAATCTTTTTATTTGTATAAAACCCAATGAAATTGTTACAAAGATACCTGTGCCAATAAGAATTATTATTAATGGCATCGCAATCCATCCACTAAAAATTTCAGTCCAGTTTGTTAAAGTTGAAGAGATATTATTCATATTCTAATGTGATCAATTTTATAGAGATTTAAATATTTTATGAGACGGAGTTTACGTGACTGATCTACAACTGGCAATTAGATTAAATAAAAAGGTAAATTAATGTTATAATGAAATTAATTGCAGGAGTAGATGAGGCAGGTAGAGGTGCATTAGCTGGTCCAGTAGTTGCTGCAGCAGTAATTTTACCTGATGAATATGATCTAGTTGGCTTAAATGACTCCAAAAAGGTATCTCCATTAAAGAGAGAAAAATTATTTGGAAAAATTACAAATCAAGCAATTTCTATTGGTGTTGGAATTGTATCTTCCCATGAAATAGATAAAATAAATATTCTTGAATCAACCTATAAGGCAATGAAAATTTCTTTGGGGAGATTAAAACCTTTCCCGGATGAAGCACTAATCGATGGTTTCCCATTAACAACTCAGATTATTCCAAATCGAGGTATAATAAAAGGTGATGAAAAGATAGATGTGATTAAAGCAGCGTCAATCATAGCAAAGGTTACTAGAGATAGGATTATGTTAGAGTATGATATGCAATACACAATGTATGCATTTAAGAATCATAAAGGTTATGGAACAAAAGAGCACATAAAATTGTTGCAATTACATAAACCATGCGATATACATCGAAAGACTTTCAAACCTGTATCAAGCATAGTCTAGATATCCTTTTTATCCAATTGAGATATGAAATAAATTCAAAGTAGATGAAACAATCAAAAATATATAAAGAATTTCGATCTCTTTCTATTTTGGTGATCATAGCGTTTTTGTTAAAGGCTACTCTAGTAGAAGCATATATTGTTCCAACTGGAAGCATGGAAAATACAATTATGACTGGTGATTTTCTGATTGGTAGTAGATTTGTATATGGTATGCGCACACCAGATTGGGTTGGGATTCCTTATACAGATATAGGATTTGATGTTCCATATATTGTATTTCCTAAATTTCGTGAAGCGGAGCAGGGGGATATAATAATTTTTAAATACCCAAGAGATACGCATCAAAAATATGTAAAACGTTGTATTGCGTTGCCAGGTGATACTTTAGAGATTCGATCAAGAAGAGTCTATGTGAATAATCGTGAATATAATAAGCCAGAGCATGGAAAATTTCAAAGTAGAATGAATTCAGAAAGCTGGTCTAATCCTACGATATTTTTAGGCAATAAAGGGAATAAAGATCATTTTAAACCTATTAGAATTCCCAAAAAAGGAGATACGATAAGTGTTAATCCAACTAATGCTCAATTACTATTGCATTTAATGGTCTTAGATGATCATGAAGTAAAGATAGTAAATGGTTCGAAAGAATATCTTTTTACAATGACAGATCCTGAAAATCTACTGAGAAGAAAGAAGAATCACTCATTTCTTGATGATTATTATCCAATGGGAGATAAGATTAATCCTTGGATGCTAAATTTACCTAGTGGAGAATTATATATTGATAATCAATCCATAAATGATATTTCTTATTATACTGTAAAGCAGGATTATTTTTGGGCTATGGGTGATAATCGTGATGATAGTTATGATTCAAGATTTTGGGGTTTTGTTCCTAGAAAGTATCTGTTAGGAGAAGCATTATTTGTTTATATGTCTTTGGATTTTAAAAGTAAATTTCCCCGTTTTGATCGAATTGGGATAATATTGAATTAATATATTTGACCTTGCCTACATCTTAGATTGGTGCGTATTTTATAGCACATGGTTGGTATATTACCATACTCTGTAACAGGCTTTATCTTGGGTTCCTAATGAATCGTGCTATAATATTTATATCATTTATTTCTATTATATTTGCCCAGGATGCAGATACTCCACAGTCAATTGTTTCTGATCAATCCGATTCTTTAGCTGTTTCTAACGATTCACTTTCTACGGCTATGGACACTCTTGGTCCACCAATGGATCTTGATTATGGTTATAAAGGCTTTATGTGGGGAGTACCAAAAGGATCCCAAATGCCATCTCTAGAATACATGGATCAGGGTCAATATGTGCTTGATAGCTCTTCAGTGCAGATGTCAGGGAATTTAGGAAATGAAAGAGTCTTTGTTGAATATGCATTTTCAGATAGTGGTTTTTGGAAAGTTGAAATCAAGTATATTCTTAACCCGAATGATTTTCAATCTCATTTAGATTTATTTGCAAAAATTGAGAGAACCGTATCGGAAGTTTACGGATGGCCTGAAACAACAGAAAGAATTGAAGCTGGAGCAATGGGTCTTCATGATGAAATTAATATTGGCTTTGAAAGGGCTTTTCATTTTTCATCATGGAATGTCTCGCCAGTTAAAATTAGTTTATTGTTAAATAGCATTGTTCAAGTTCCTAGAAATGATGAACTCAATATTTTTGGTGAAAATATGTCTACTTTAAAGTTGGTTTACTATAATCCAGATTACATGGTGATAACGGAAGAAGTTACTGTAGAAGAACCTCTGCCATCTATTTTTGATATTTATTAATATATTTCCTATTAATGATACGATCCTTGCTTTCGGTATTATTAGCTGTTCAATTTTCCTTTTGTCCAGAACGGCCACGGATGATTCGTTATTTTGATTATGAATACACACAAAAGGAAGCATTATCTATCGCTAAGGATTCCTTGCTTGATCTAGGGTATAAGATTGATTTATCTGCTCCTGAAGGTTATTTTTTTTTAACCAAACCGCAACCAGTTGAAAAGGATATCCGCAAGTACAGCTATCGTATTGCAGTTGTTGTTGAAGATAGAGTAGAAGTTGTTATCGTAGCACAGCGGCAAATATTTAAACGTGATTCTGAAGCATCTATTGGAGGGCGTGATTTAATACAAACTCAAACATCTGATAAATTACCTTATAGTTTGCAACGTTCAATATTTTATCCTATAATCGATGAGTTCTCAAGGAATGGGTTAGTAGAACTATCAGATGTAACATTAAAAAATTAATGTGTAATTAAAAAAAAATATTTGACTCGAGCTTCTGTCATCATGAAATTAAATTTCTTATTTTATTTAAGTATCGGTAATTTGGAGAGTTATATATGTCTACAGAAATAAATACTAAAGATCAAATTGCTGCAATGTTATCAGCAAAATTAAATGAATTTCTTGATGGTGTTGGTGATAGTTATGGTAAAGTCATTCTAGATGAATTAGTGACTAGACTAGAATATACTATTACTGATTTTAAGGATGAAGTTGGTGAGATCATGGAGCAGATGCTAGAGAATGCAGCAAACAAGAAGGAGATTCTTTCCAATTTAATTGCAAGGGAAAGTTCAGCTTCATTGGGTGATGATGTTGATACAAGTTCAGATTCTCCTCAACAATCAGCAGGAACAGATGATTCGCGAGATATGAGTGAATGGGAAAAGAAATTAGAAAAATTAGGGTAAAATTTAAGGAGTGGAACCAATATAATGAGCGTTAAGGATAAGATTATTTTTGGAATATTGGTAATTTTGATAGCATTTGCCGGATATTTTCAATATATGGCATCAAATATGATAAGTCGTATGGATGAATTAAATGAAAATGATTCGAAACATGTTGACGTAGTTCATAATGAATTTAGAGAAGATTTAAGAAAATTAAATTTACAGTTTATTGGAAGAGGTAAGCATCTTCAAAAGGCACAACAAGATATAATCGCAAACACTGAATACATAGAGTATGTAACAGATTCATTAGGAAATGCAATACAGTTAGTACAATATAATCTTGATGAGCTAGATCGTACTGTATCTAAGAAATTTGATAATGTAGAAGCGGATATTCAAGATTTAACGGATACTTTTAATAGAGAGAGAAGACGGACAAAGAATGAGCGTTCAGATATAAAACAAACAATAACTGCAATGCAGAGTGAAATAAAAGCTTTAAATGATAAAGTTTTTGGTATTCCTGAAGAGGAGCAGAAAAAGAAAAAGGATTAAATAATTTATTATTTTATTAACAGATGTTGAAGGCTGGTGATTACAAAATCATCAGCCTTTTTTTTGTGCAATTAATTTCAAAATACCTGTTCAGGTTATCAATCCAAAAAATACTTAAACCAATTATTTAACTATTCAAATAGTCAATTAAAGTAATATAGTAAGTGATGAATTTTGCTTGAACTAATAGCAATTATAGAAAATAAATCTGTAAAAAAAGTGGGGTAGATTTCACAAGGACCTCGGAACCAAGTGAAGACCTACCCCTTCCACATACCAAAGGTACCAAACCAGCACCTTCTTGGCTTAAAGTAAAAGTTTAATAGCCTTTATGCAAGTTAATTATTTTTGGGAGGGTATGTGCCGAGGGCCGGAATCGAACCGGCACGAGGTTGCCCCCATCGGTGTTTGAGACCGACGCGTCTACCAATTCCGCCACCCCGGCTTGGAAATCGACGAGAATTTAATTACGTTAGATAAATATAAAATAATTAAATAATTATTTTATATTTATCTCAGTATTAAAGCATTACTTTAAGTTATAGTTATTCATAATATAGTAATTTAATCTAGAAAGTTATAAAATTGCTTTTGGAGACATCAATTATATATTTTAAATATATATAAAAAACTCTACTTAAACATTAAGTCATTCGTTAAATTTTGCAAATAATCGATAGGATATTAAGCTATGAAAATCACATCACATTATCTATTACAAAACAATGAGCAATATGCCAATGAACCAGCGCTATCATTTAAAGATAGTAATGGCGAAATAAATACAGATACATGGTCGGCTTATTATGAATTTGTTATGAGCATATCAAAATCCTTAATCGCGCATGGTGTTAAGCAGGGAGATAAATGTGCCATTTATAGTTATAATAGGAAAGAATGGTTTGGTTGCTATAGTGCGCTACAAATGGTCAATGGAGTAGCGGTTGCAGTTTATCACACTTCCTCACCTTCAGAAGTTGAATGGGTTGTAGGGAATTCAGAATCAAAAATTATATTTATTGGCAATAATCCGAATGATAATGGGGAAAAAGAAAAAATGCCTATCCATCGATTACATTCTATACTTGAAAAATTGGATTCAGTTGAATTAGTAGTGGTGATGGACGGTGTGGAAAAATTTGATCATGAGAATGTAATTACTTGGGAAGACTTTATCTCTAAAGGTAATGATGTGTCTGATTCTGATGTGTTGGATATGAAAGATAACATTGAATTAAATGATGCATGCTCGTTGATATATACATCAGGAACAACTGGCAACCCTAAGGGGGTAGAGTTAACGCATAATAATTTTAAGTTTCAGTTAGATTCGGTTTTAAAAGTTATGGCGTTTAACCAGGGTGAAAAATATGTTTCGTGGTTGCCACTTGCCCATGTGTTTGGTCAAATGGTTGATAATCATTACTGGGTTAGAAGAGCATTGCATATGACAATTGTAGATAGTCCGTTAAATACAATTGATTATGCAAAAGAAGTACAACCTCATTTATTTATCAGTGTACCAAGAATATATGAAAAAGTATATTCAAACTTAATTGCAGCCATTGAATCAAAAGCTATTTTAAAAATTGGCTTAAAAATTCCTGGTCTATCAAGTTTATTAAAAAAGAAGCTTAAAGCAGCTGTTGGATTTAGTAATACTCGATTTGCAATTTCGGGCGCTGCTCCGATAAATCCTGACATTTTGCAGTTATTTCAAGAGTTAGGAATCCCATTGTTTGAAGGATATGGAATGACGGAAAATACTGCTGGTGCTACATTGAATTATCATGGAAATAATAAAATTGGGTCAGTTGGAAAGGCAGTCGTAGATACAGAAATAAAAATAGCATCGGATGGAGAAGTATTAATACGCGGAGATCATGTGATGAAAGGGTATTATAAGGACCAAGAAGCTACTGATGAAACCATAATTGATGGATGGTTGCATACAGGTGATGTTGGAAAAATTGATGATGAAGGATTTTTATTTATTACAGGAAGAATGAAAGAAATTTATGTGAGTTCAAGTGGGAAAAATGTCGCTCCGTTAGTTATTGAGGAAACAATGAAATCGATTCCATTGGTTTCACAATGCTATCTTGTTGGTGATGGTAGAAAATTTTGCAGCGCATTGATAACTATCGATATGGGAATAATATTAAGAGATAAATTTGGTGTTGATCCAAATAGCATTCCAAAAGATCCTATAAAACAAAATGAAATGATAATTGATAAAGGGAGTGCGCTATCAGATTTCACGGATAGTGAGGAAGTCTTTAAGGAGATCAAAGAAAAAATTGATGAGATGAATTTAAAATTTTCCAGTCCGGAACAAATAAAGAAGTTTACAATTTTACCAAGAGACTTTTCGATTGATGATGGTGAATTGACACCGACATTAAAAATAAAAAGAAAGATAATAAATGATAATTGGGCAGCAGAAATTGACAATATGTATTCTTCCTAGACTAGATATCTGTTTGTAGTTAATCAGGAATAACAAGTAAAAATGAATGTATCAGTTTTAGGTTGTGGGACATGGGGTAGTGCAGTTGCCCAAGCATTGGCAGATAAAGGGATTGCCGTTACCGCTTGGCAACGACACGAAAATAAATCTTTAGTAATGGAATCGTCGCGTAGACATCCAATTCTAACGGATTTTGAATTTAATAGTAATATAACTTTTACAGCCAATTTTGATAATGCGATAGCATTCGGAGATATAATTATTCTAGCTGTTCCTTCGCATGCCGTGCGGGAGGTTATTTCACAAGCTTCAAAAGAATTCACAAAAGATACTATTATTGTAAACTTAGCAAAAGGAATTGAGAATGATACGTTGATGACTATGAGTCAGGTTATACATGGTGAGAGTGGGATTAAAGAAGGTCAAATAGTCTCCCTATATGGACCAAGTCATGCTGAAGAAGTAGTAAAAAAACTTCCTACAACCCTGGTCGCAGGTTGCGTAGAGAAGAATACATCTACCCTTATTCAGGAATTAATGTCCTCAGAGTACTTACGTATTTATAGAAATGATGATATATTAGGAGTCGAAATTGGAGGGTCATTAAAAAATGTAATGGCTATAGCTGCAGGAGTGTGTGATGGAATAGGTTATGGAGATAATAGTAAAGCAGCTATTTTGACAAGAGGTATTAAAGAGATGACCAAACTAGGACTAAAAATGGGAGCAAATGAATCCACATTTTCTGGATTAAGCGGTATTGGCGATCTAATTGTAACTGCTCTAAGCAAACATAGTCGCAATCGATTTGTTGGAGAGAAGATTGGTAGGGGGGAATCTTTAGATAAAGTTACGGAAAATATGAAAATGGTTGCGGAAGGGGTAAATACATGTAAAGCAATTCCAGGTTTGGTGAATAAATATGAAATGGAAATGCCAATATCTCAATCTATATATGATATTCTTTTTAATAAGAAAGATCCTCTGAAAATAGTGAAAGAATTAATGACAAGGAAGTTGGGGCCTGAAAATAGCTGAATAATATTTAAAACATAAACTAATTTCATGGCTGGCCCTTGTAGTTCAATGGATAGAATAGGTCCCTCCTAAGGATTAGATGTAGGTTCGATTCCTACCAAGGGCACATAAATAAAATAAATAGTTTGGAGATTATATGTTAAAACCAAGAAGAAAAATAATTAAAAAAGAATTAAAGAAAGATCCATATATTGAATTTTTGGCAAGGGCTAAAAATAATCTAGATAAAAATCAGTCAATGTATCAAAAAATACTATTAGGAGCTGTCGTAGTAATTATTGCTATAGTTGCTTTAGTTAATAATTATCAAGATAATAAATCTATTTCTAAAGCATTATTAGGAAAAGCAGTAATAACTATGGCTAATGGTGATATAGATAATGCAAGAATACAATTTGAATTTGTTTCTGATGAATATGAAAGCAATGAATCTGGTAGTTTAGCTAAATATTATCTTGCTCGACTTCATTTTAGTGAAAAAGATTATTTAGCAGCAACAAGTTATCTGAATGAGATACGAAATGCTGATTTTCCACTTAATCATATTAACATTAGTAAATTCAAGATGATGGCATTAATTGCTATGGAAAATGAAGATTATGATGATGCGATTTCCTACTATGAGCGAGCTCTTTCAAATGCAGATCTTGAAGAACAAAAGCACCTTATTTCTTTAGACTTGGCAGATATCATATTGATTATTGGAGATTATAAAAGGAGTATGGAACTTGTTCAGCTAGTACTTGATAATGCTGAGCCTCGATCAACCAATCACACAAGAGCTGAAGAACTGTTTGGCCAAATAAAATATACCCAATCTGCAAGTTAATATCGCTTGTAGATCAGATTAAAAAACGATAACTTCGTTGGATGAAAAGTGGGTGCAAGCACCCACTTTTTATTTATTAGATAGTTATGGATATATTAAAAGAAGATATAAGATCATTACTGCCAAGCGGTGTATTTCTTATTGATCTAAGTGAAGATGATCGTAGAAGGATGTTAAATTGCGTTATAGATGCAGAAAAGCCTGTAGATTTAAATCTTACAACTTCAATATCAAAAGATATTCATAAATCTGGAATTTTAGAAAAATCGTATCCTAAAGGTATGTCTTTATCTGTTTCTTCAGTTGGTATTGATGCTCCAATTAAAGAAGCGTACCAGTTTAAAAAAAATATAAACAAATCTATTAGTTTAAGTATGATCAAAGATGGTAAGACTTATTCTATTAAAGCCGTTATTATTGATGTTAAAGATGATTATGTAGAAATTAAAAGAGAAGGCTTTGACAATGAGTTCGTTCCTATTGCTGAAATTGTTCATGCAAAGCTAATAATTAAATTAAGTTAGATATGGAGGCTAAAATTGATTAATCGAGCGTTAATTGATGTATTCTCTGAGATTGCAAGAGAGAAAAATGTAGAGCGTTCCGAATTAGGTTCTATTATTGAACAGTTATTTCTTCATTTAATAGAACGTGATCGTGGAGAATCTTCAAATTGTAGTGTAATAGTGAATCTTGACAAAGGTGAGCTTGAAATTTATGCTGAAAGAGAGATTGTAGATGACATAATGGATCCAGTACTAGAAATCATTTTACAAGATGCATTAAATTTAGCACCTGGTGAGAATTTCGAGGTAGGTGATATTTTTGTTGAGGTTATTGATCCTGCAATTTTTGGACGTAGACTAGTTACATCAGCAAAACAATTTTTTAATCAAAGGCTCAATGATGTGGAAAAGCGATATATATATGAGGATTATTCTCAACGTGTTGGTGAAATTGTAATTGGAACTGTACGTCAAATTCAACGTGATAATCTGTATATAAATATAGATCAAGCTGAATTATTGATGCCTAGGAGAGAACAAATCCTTTCTGAGAGGCACAGAAGAGGTGATACAATACGTGCTGTTGTTAAATCAGTTGAAGTTACTCCTAGGGGACCAGAAATAATTATTTCAAGAACAGACAATCATTTTTTATATAAATTGTTTGAGATGGAAGTTCCAGAGATAGAAGATGGGATTATTGAAATTGATGGGATTGCAAGGCAG
Source organism: Fidelibacterota bacterium (assembly GCA_029936965.1). Classification (GTDB taxonomy): domain Bacteria; phylum Fidelibacterota; class Marinisomatia; order Marinisomatales; family TCS55. Next base: position 40,750 of record JAPYRG010000012.1, on the reverse strand, counting down.
CCAGGAGAACGTGCAAAAATAATAGTAAAATCCAATGATAGAAGAATAGATCCCGTTGGAGCATGTGTTGGAATGAGAGGAAGTAGGATTCAAGCTATTGTTCGGGAGTTAAATAATGAGAAAATTGATATTGTGAACTATAGCAGCCAACCTGAGATTCTTATTTCAAGGGCTTTATCTCCAGCTACCCCATTGGACCTTTATATAGATGAAGAAGATAAATATTGTGTTGCTGTTTTCAATGATGATGATTTAGAATTTGCGATTGGTAGAGGTGGCGTAAATATTAATTTAGCTAGTCGTATTACTAGCTATCGAATTGATGCTTATGGGAAAAAAGAATATGAGCGAAATCAAAAGCAACAAGCAACCCTAATTTCAGAAATTGAAGATATTACTAAAAAGGATGTTGCCTTATTTGAAAACGCGAGTATTCTTACTGTGTCCGATTTATTAGGTGCCGAAGAAGATACTTTATTAGATATTAAAGGAATTTCTGCAAATAAGATCGAGAAAGTATATAATGCGATAGAAACTTTTATTGAATCGGATAATAATGAAGAAGTGGAAGAAGAAGTTGATGTAAAAGAATTAATTGAAGACCTCGATGAAAAGCTAAAAGCTGAAGTTAAAGAAGCAGCGGAGAGTGAAGATAGCGAAGAAGTAGCAGCTAATGTATCAGTTAAAGATAAATGACAAGAAGTATCGAATTGATAATAGAATAGGATTGTAGTGGCAAAAAATATTAGAATTTTTCAGATTGCAAAAGACTTAAATATTTCTCACACTGAAATATTAACATTTTTGAAAAAGAAAGGTGTGGAAGTCGCTAGTCATATGACACCTGTTGATGAAGATATACAAGAAATGATAAAGGGTGAATTTCGTAAAGAGCGTCAAGATATAGACCGTTTCCGTAAAGAGCAAGTAAGGAGAGAAATACACCAAACTCGCATTGATGAGGAACAGAAAACACATAAAAAACTTAATTTATTAAGTCTTGATGAGCAGCGAAGTATAGAGAAAAAAGAAAAACAAACTGAAGAGAAAAAGAAAAAAGAAAAGGCTGCTGATAAAGAGCGTAACAAAATAAAAAGCAATAAGAAAGAGACTAAAGAAGAAAAAAAACAGGTAGAAAAAAATAAGACAAAGCAGCATAAACTTCGAAAAATTGATTTATCAGAAATTAAGTCTCAAATAGGTAATGTAAATCGAAAAGCATCACCCAAGAAAGGGGACGATGAACCTGCAACTCGTTCTGCAAAAGATGCGGTTAAACAAACATTGGCTACGATGGATAAAAAATCAAAAAAGAAAGTTTATAAAAAAGATCGGAAGCAGGATCAAGATGAAGAGCCAAATGAGGATGATGTTGTAAATTTAAGGATACCTGAGTATTCAAGCGTTGATGAGCTTGCAAAATTAATGGATGTAGATGCTAGCGATATTATTCAAGAATGTATTTCATTAGGGAAATTAGCTACAATTAATCAACGTTTAGATTGGGATATGATAGAAATGTTAGCAGAGACATTTGGCTACCAAGCTGAAGCTGTTGAAGATATTGCAGAGGAGTTGTTTTCTTTGGAAGAATCTGATGATGATATTAAAAATGCTGTTCATAGAGCGCCAGTAGTTACAATTATGGGTCATGTTGATCACGGAAAAACCTCTTTATTAGATTATATTAGAGATGCTAATGTTGTTGCTGGTGAATCTGGAGGTATAACTCAGCATATTGGTGCATATCAAGTTGACTTGCCAGAGAATAAAAGGATTACCTTTTTAGATACTCCCGGCCATGAAGCATTCACGGCAATGCGTGCTCGCGGTGCTCAGGTTACTGATATTGTTGTTTTAGTTGTAGCGGCAAATGATGGTGTGATGCCTCAAACGATTGAAGCTATTAATCATGCAAAAGCTGCAGCTGTTCCATTAGTTGTAGCTATTAATAAAATTGATTTACCTGATAATGAATCAGATCGTGTAAAAAGAGAACTATCTGAGAATGATGTTCTTCTCGAAGATTGGGGTGGGAAAGTTCAGGGCGTTGAAATTTCAGCTAAAGAAGGTACTGGTATAGAAGACCTTCTTCAATCTATTCTTGTCGAAGCGGAAGTTCTTGAATTGAAAGCAAATCAAGGCACTCTTGCACGAGGAACAGTTATTGACTCTAAGCTTGATAAAGGATATGGACCTGTTGCTACAGTATTAATTCAAAAAGGGACACTAAATGTAGGTGATCCTTTTATATGTAATAATTATGCTGGTCGTGTTCGAGCAATTATGGATGAACGGGGTAATCGTATAAAACTTGCAATGCCTGCTGATGCAGTACAAATATTAGGATTTGATCAAGTACCGCAGGCTGCAGATATTTTTTCTGTAGTAGATAATGCGAAAGATCTCAAAAGATTAGCTTCTGATCGTCAGCGTACGAAACGTGAAATTGATCAACGTAGAATAAGAGTCACAACTCTAGATTCAATATCAGCAAAAATTAAAGAAGGGTCAATAAAGACCTTACCGCTTGTGATTAAAGGTGATGTTGATGGTTCTATAGAAGCATTGAGTCAAACTTTGGAAAAAATAAAAAATGATGAAGTTGGTATTCAGGTTATTCATAAATCTGTCGGATTAGTTACTGAATCTGATGTTTTACTTGCAGCTGCCTCAGGTGCTGTAATTATTGCTTTTCATGTTCAAGTCGATTCGAATGCTAAATTACAAGCGAGGCAGGAAGGTGTAGATATTAGGTCTTATAGCGTTATTTATAATGTTGAAGAAGATCTAAAGTTAACATTGGAAGGTTTATTAGAACCTGAAATAATAGAGGAAGTATTGGGTAGAGCAGTTGTCTTAGAAATGTTTAAAGTTCCTAAGCAAGGTTTTATTGCTGGTGCAAGAGTAGAAGAAGGTATCATTCAGCGAGGAGTAAAGGCAAGATTAATACGTGATGATGAAGTGATACATGAAGGATCTGTGACATCATTAAAAAGATTTAAAGATGATGTTAAAGAAATTAAAGAAGGTATGGAATGTGGAATTGGAATAGAGGGCGTTGGAAAATTTAAAGAAGGTGATATAATTGTTACTTTTGAAATACAATCAATAAAGAGAACTCTTGAATTATAATTATGCATCAACAACTCCCGTTCAAGCGGACTGATAGAGTTGGTCAGCAAATAAAGTCAATTCTTGGCGATATAGTTCTTAAACATATCAGTTTAAACCATATTGGATTTGTCACCTTTAGATCCGTAGATGTATCTGCGGATCTACGTCATGCCAAAGTTTTCTATAGTGTTCTTAATCCAAAAATAAAAATTGAATTAATTGAAGATGAAATGAATAAGTTACGAAAAGCATTTCGAAAGTATCTTGGATTGCAGTTAAATACGAAAAACACCCCTGAATTAAAATTTTATATCGATGAATCACATAAATTTACTGAAGAGATGGACCAACTATTTAAGGACATAAAATCAGAAGATAAATGATTATTAATGTTAATAAACCTTCAGGTTGGACCTCATTTGATGTTGTAAAGAAAATTCGTGGTATTGTTAATGAAAAAAAGGTTGGTCATGCTGGAACTCTTGATCCTTTTGCAACAGGTGTATTGATACTGGGTACAGGTTCTGATACAAAAAAATTATCTAATATCGCATCATCAAATAAAACTTATGTTGCAGATTTGACATTAGGAATAGAAACTGATACATTGGATTGCGATGGAAATATTATATCAAAAAATAAAACACCAGAATTATCTCAAGAATTGGTTAAAGATGTATTATCTAAATTCAAAGGTGTTAATAAACAAATTCCCCCTATGTATTCTGCAAAAAAAATTAATGGAGTACGTTTATATAAGCTTGCACGTCAGAATAAGACTATTGAGCGCGATCCAGTAGATATTAATATTCTAGAAATTCAATTGGTAAAATTCAAATCATCTATTATCACATTTAAAGTAAAATGCTCCAAAGGTACGTACGTAAGGGTTTTAGGGGCTGATATTGCAATAAAGTTGGGAACGGTAGGTCACTTATCTTCTTTAATCCGAACGAGCATTGGGTCATATAACATAGACGAGTCAAAATCGATAGAAGAAATTATCGCATTATGAAAATATTTACTCAAATTGATCTAGTTACTAATTGCGCTGGTTGTATCTTAACGATAGGTTCTTTTGATGGCCTTCATAGAGGTCACCAAGATATTGTAAAAACACTCACGACTACTGCTGCTGCAAAAGGTAAAAAATCAGCACTAATTACTTTTGATCCGCACCCAAGACATATTCTTGATAAGGATAAAAAACTATCATTAATCATATCTATGAAACAAAAGAGTTCTTTACTAGAAAAACTTGGTATTGATATACTTCTTGTTATTCCATTTACGAATGATTTTTCACATAGGACTGCTGAGGATTTTATGGATAATATTATTATGAAATATTTTTCACCATCAGGAATCGTAATAGGATATGACCACCATTTTGGATATAGGAGAGAGGGCTCTCCAGAATTTTTGCAACAATATGCAATTACACGAGGGATTAATATAGATATTATAAATGCTGTTGCAGATGACAAAGTTATATTATCCAGTACTCATATTCGTGATTTGATATCAAACGGATTTGTAAGAAGAGGATCGTTTGAATTAGGTTGGGTATATGGTTTCTATGCAAAAGTTGTTCATGGCGCTGGAAGAGGTAAAGGTTTACAATTCCCTACAGCAAATATAGTTGCACTTGAAAAGAATCAATTGATGCCAAAAACTGGTGTATATTTGGCCAGAGGAAGAGTTAATGATGATTTTATTGTAGGAATGTGTAACTTCGGATTGCGTCCGACGTTTAATGAGAGAGAGTTGGTAATGGAAATTAATTTTTTTACATCTAGCTTGGACGACATCTATAATCGTGAGATATATATAGAATTCCTGGAAAGGATTCGTGATGAAAAGAAATTTGATAATCCAGGTCAATTGGTAAAACAATTACAACAGGATAGGGAATATTGTTTGGAATTAAAAAAGAAATATGAATAAGGAATGTAATGCCTTTAAAAAAAGAAGAAAAAGAAAGTATAGTATCCAAATTTGGAGAAAATAATACGGATACTGGTTCATCAGCTGTTCAGATTGCTTTATTAACAAGTAGAATACGACAGTTGACTGAACATGTGAATAATAATAAAAAAGATAACCATACTCGTCGAGGATTAGTAATGCTTGTTGGACAAAGAAAAAGACTGATGAAATATTTAGGTAGAAAAGATCTGGAAAAATATGAGAAAGTGGTAACTGAATTGAACATAAGAGGATAGTGAATAAATAATATGATTAATAAAGAAATAGAAATTAATGGAAAGACATTAAAAATAAGTACTGGTCAAGTAGCAAAACAGGCTGCTGGATCTGTAATAGTCTCCTATGGAGAAACAACATTAATAGTAGCAGTAAATGCTGCTAATGAAATACGTGAAAATATTGACTTTTTCCCACTTCAGGTTGAATATCGTGAAAGACATTATGCTGGTGGTAAAATTCCAGGAGGATTTTTTAAACGTGAAGCCAGACCTTCCGAAAGAGAGATACTTACTTGTCGATTAACTGACAGACCAATACGGCCTTTATTTCCAAAGTCTTTCAAATATGAAACTCAAGTAATTATTACTGTTTTGTCAACTGATGGGGAAAATCCAGCAGATGTACTTGCTGGCGTTGGAGCTTCAGCTGCATTAATGATTTCTAATATTCCATGGAATGGCCCTATAGCTACAGTTAGGTTAGCAAAAGTTGATGAAGATTTCGTTGTGAACCCGACTAAAGAACAGATGGAAGAATCGTCGATGGAATTAGTTGTATCAGGTAATAAAGATACCATTGTTATGGTTGAAGGAGAAGCAGACCTAATTTCAGAAGATGTATTTGTGGAAGCTTTAAAGTTTGCACATGAGGATATAAAAAAGATTGTAGCTTTGCAAGAAGAACTTGTAAAAGAAGTGAGTCCAGAAAAAAGAGATATTCCTAAAGTAAAGACTAATAAAGAACTTAATGCAGCTGTTGAAAAGGCACTTGGGGATAAAATTGATAAGATTATTCAGATTGCTGATAAAGCTGAAAGACAATCAGCGACGTCTCAATTGCATCAAGATACTTTGGATACTTTGGAAGATAAATTTCCTGAAACGGAAAAAGAAATTAATATGCTTATTGATGATAAATTCAAAAAAGCATTTCGTGATAGAGTTTTAGAAACTGGAGTAAGGAGCGATGGTCGTAGTACAAAAGATATACGTGCAATTACAATTGATCCATCTTTTTTACCTCGGACTCACGGATCTGCTTTATTTACAAGAGGTGAAACCCAGGCTCTTGTTGTAACTACGTTAGGTAGTAAAAGAGATGAACAGATTATTGATAGTATGGATGAGGATTATAAAAAGAACTATTATCTTCACTATAACTTTCCACCTTATTGTGTAGGCGAAGTTGGTAGAGTTGGGTTTACTAGTAGGCGTGAGGTTGGGCATGGTAATCTAGCAGAGCGGGCTCTAAAGCCAGTCATGCCAGATTTTGATGATTTTCCTTACACTATACGCATCGTATCTGAAATTATGGAGTCAAATGGATCTTCGTCAATGGCTAGTATCTGTGGTGGATCTTTAGCTCTCATGGATTCAGGATGTCCTTTGAAAGAGCATGTAGCGGGAATTGCAATGGGATTAATCCTAGATGGTGATCGTCATGCTGTTTTAAGTGATATTCTAGGAGCAGAAGATCATTTAGGAGACATGGACTTTAAAGTCGCAGGTACGAAAGATGGGATTTCAGCAATACAGCTTGATCTTAAGATTGAAGGCATTTCATTTGAGCTTTTAGAAGAGGCGCTAGAACAGGCTAGGCTAGGAAGACTGCATATACTTGATAAAATGAATGAAGTCTTAAATGAGCCTAGTGAAATCTCTGATTATGCTCCAAAAATTGTATCTCTTACAATTAATCCTGATAAAATTGGCGGTCTTATTGGTCCAGGTGGTAAAACAATCAAGAAGATTATAGCTGATACTGAATGTGATGTTAATGTAGATGATGATGGTGTCGTTACAATTGCAGGTGTTGATAAGGTTCGTTTAGATGAAGCTGTGGAGATAGTTAAAGCTGTCACTCTAGATCCTGAAGTTGGTATGGAATTTGATGGGGTTGTTACTAGATTAATGACATTTGGTGCTTTTGTAGAGATCGTTCCTGGTAAAGAAGGTCTAGTTCATATATCTGAAATGGATTGGAAAAGAACGGACAAAGTGGAAGATGTATGTCAAAGGGGTGATAAGATGCGAGTAAAGCTTATTAAAGTTGATGATCAAGGTAGGCTAGATTTGAGCCGTAAAGCTCTAATGGACAAACCAGAAGGATATGTAGAACCCCCACCGCGTAATCGTGATAGCGGTCGTGGTGGTCGTTTTGGTGGAAGTCGTCGTGATAACAGATCTTCCAATCGGAAGAAACGCTTCTAAAAACAGGATCTAAATATGACTCATAATATTCCAGTCAATCAAAACCTGGTTGATATGGAATATGCTGTTCGTGGCCCAATTCCGCATAGAGCTATGGATTTACAAAAAGAAGGTCATACGATATATGCCTGTAACATTGGAAACCCTCAGGCTCTTAAGCAGAAGCCTATTTCTTTTTATCGTCAAGTTGTTGCGCTATTAGAAGCCTCAGATAATATTCAACGTGAGCGGAATCTTACTAAGTTTGCAAAGAATAACTCAGATGTATTTGAAGGAAGTGGAATTAATATCATTCCCACAGGTATTATTAATTATAGTGAAGAATTTCTTCATAATTGTCTTACAGGAATGGGTGCGTACACAGAAAGCCAGGGTCCTAGATTTATTAGAGAAGCAATATCTCAATTTATTGATTTAAGAGATAAGAATGATATTGCTTCTGATCCAGAATCAATTTTCCTTACTGATGGTGCAAGTGACGCGGTAAGACGAATATTAGAATTACTTATTACTGGACCACACGATGGGATAATGATTCCAATACCTCAGTATCCTTTATATTCAGCTACTGTCAAAAGATGCGGAGGGGTGCAGGTAGGATATTACCCTGATGAAGAAAAAGATTGGGCATTAACTCCTGATATTCTCGAAGAGGTGTATCAAAATGCTACAACACAAGGGGTAAACGTAAAGTGTATCGTTATAATCAATCCTGGAAATCCTACAGGAGCTATTCTTGATAAACAAAGTATAGATGGTGTTGTTAATTTTGTAGAAAAATATGATTTATCAATTATTGCGGATGAGGTATATCAAGAAAACTTATATGGAGGATCATTTATTTCAATGGCAAGCGCAGTAGGGTCACGTGATATTTCTTTATTTAGCCTCCATAGTATTTCAAAAGGATTTACCGGTGAATGCGGTCATAGAGGTGGATATATGGAAATACGCAATATTCCTATCATGAAGGATTCAAATGTAAATCTATCTGAATTATTACTTAAACAAGCATCAGTTAGTCTTTGTTCGAATACAGTTGGGCAAGCAATCGTGTATATGATGGTTAAACCACCAAAAACGGGTTCGAAACCATATAACACCTATGCTGAAGAAAAAAACGTTATATTAAGAGAATTAGAAACAAAAGCAGCACTAATTAAAGAAAGTTTTAAACAAATGGAAGGTATGGAATGCTTTGGGCGTACAGGAGCAATGTATCTATTCCCAAGGATAAATTCCTTACCAAAGGATATTACTGACTTTGATTATTGTATGAGATTATTAGAGGAGACTGGCATCTGTACAGTAAATGGGGGAGGCTTTGGACAACAACCTGGAACAAGCCATCTTCGAATTGCATTTTTACCACCTGTCCAATCAATAACAAGATTTCTACCTGACTGGATACGTTTTCATAATCGATTTATTAAATCACCTCATTGATCATTATTTGCTTTAAGTGATTATATTAAATTTCCTTTGACTTAAAGTATTATATGCATTAATATAAAGTAACACTTTAAGTTTAAGGAAGGTATGAGCTCAGACCCAAAACAAATCAAAAAATTATATTATTCCATAGGTGAGGTAAGTAAAATGACAGATCTTAAGGCCTATGTATTGCGGTATTGGGAGACAGAGTTTAAACAGTTAAAACCTCCGAAAAATCGAGCTGGGAATCGCACTTATCGTCAGACTGATATTGATTTAATATTGTTTATTAAAGATTTATTATATATTAAAAAGTTTACTATTGAAGGAGCGCGGACTCAGCTTGCATCGATGGGAGATGATATTAAGACTGAACAAATGGTGGAGAAAGAAGTTCCTGTTAAAGCAGTACCAGTAAAAAAAGAATCTCTTGTAAAAATAAAACAAGAATTAGAAACGCTTCTGGAATTATTACGTAAGTAATATTCGGGGCGTGGCGCAGTCCGGTAGCGCACTTGGCTGGGGGTCAAGTGGTCGCTGGTTCAAATCCAGTCGCCCCGACATATATTTTACCCTGTTTTTTTAGTGAAAGCGGGGTTTTTTGTTTCTAGACATTTAGGGCTATTGCTTTGTAATATTACTATTATGAGACGATTTCTGGCATTATTTATACTAACCGGCCTGTTGTTTGGGCAAGATGTTAAGACTTTATATTTGTTTGAATTAGAGGATGAAAGTGAATATGTAGGAGAATTAATTGCTGATACTCCTGATAATGTGACTATTAAACGTATGGATGGTTCGGTTGTAAACATACCAGCTTATAAAGTTATTAAAAGAACTAAAATTGATGAATCTCAATGGGATCAAGAATCAGGTGAAATCATATTTCATAATTTGCATGATTCTCGTTATTTCTTTTCACCAAGTGCTTTCGCTTTAGAGAAGGGGGAAGGCTATAGTATGAATGCATATTCAATTTATTGGGCTTTTCAATATGGGGTTACTGATAATTTTTCACTAGGAGCTGGAACAAGCTTTTTGGGACTAAGTTCTTTATCAGCAAAATATACAGTTCCAAGTAATACTGAAAACTTTAATATTGCTTTTGGTTGGTTTTGGGTAGGAAATCCTTTTTTTGATGAGGGTAAATCTATAATTAATATTCCATTTGCAGTATCTACATGGGGGGATAAAGAAAAAAATATTTCATCAGGATTTGGGTTTAATTTTGAAGCTGATAAACACCCTCTTGTATTAAATATTGGTGGTACAAACAGAATGAGTAGAAGTTCGGCTTTAGTATTTGAACTATGGGGATTTAACTATACATCATATGAAGATTCCGAAACATATTTTAATAATGGAGACAAAGTTACGAAAACACTTATTTACGGGGGACCTGGATTAAGAGTGTTAAGAAAAAAAACAAAAAAACGTCTATTCGGGATATTTAAGAATAATAATTATGCTGGGTCTAATGTTATTGATTTTCAAGTATTCTTTTTAATTACTGATGGAAAGACTCGAGGTCCTTTTCCTATGATAGGTGCTTCAAAAAGATTCTAATTAAATATCAAAAACCCTATTTAGTTTTAATCGTTATATTTGAAAGTTCGAAAAATGGCAGATAATAAAATGACAATCAGTGATTTAAAAAAAATAGTTGATTCATTTGTTGATGAACGTGATTGGAAGAAGTTTCATAGTCCAAAAAATCTAGCTATGGCATTATCTATTGAAACATCAGAATTGATGGAGTTATTTCAATGGCTTGATCTGGAACAAGCAAAAGAAATAATGAAATCAGGTGAAGTTAGAGAGGATGCGTTAGATGAAATAGCCGATATTTTTATATATTTATTAGCGTTTTGTAATACAAACAAAATTGATATTAGTGATGCCTTAATGAAAAAAATGAAAAAAAATATTAAAAAATATCCTGTAGATAAATTTAAAGGGCATTTTTAATCATTAGATCGATTACTATTAGAATATTACTGCTGATTTTATCAACCGGTAATATTTTAGCTTTAGATAATAATATTACTGACCTTTCTTATGAAGGCATTCTAGGATTTGATCCAGCATTAGGTGTTGTATTTGAGTGGTCAACGGCAAAAGATAATCATATCAATATAAAATCTAGTATAAAACCTATGCCCGGTTTACGAATACGCTGGTTAGGTACATTTGGATATGAAATAAGTGATGAAAATGCAACAATACTAATTGATCCATTCTTATCCCGACCAAAAACGACTGATCTATTTAAAACCCTTTTCATTGATACAAGCGCAGTAGATAAATACTTGATATCATCAATCGATCTGTCAAGCATAGAAGCTATATTAATTACCCATAGTCATTATGATCATTTACAAGATGTTCCATATGTATTATCAAAGTATGGGGATCCAACGCAACGTCCAATTGTAATTGGTGACCCTAATATGTCAAAAATTATCAAAGGTTATGATAATAATGTCGGTATTGATTGGTCAGATCGAATTGATGGGCTTTTAGACACGCGTTTGAAGGTTTTAGATTTTGAAAGTGATATATCAATTATTAATATTGGAAAATTCGGTTTATTTAACATCACTGCATTTCAGAATCAGCATCCTAATTATGATTATATCCCCTGGAGAGGACCGCAAGGACAAATCAATGATAAACCACCTTATCACAGTTGGGATTATAAAACGTATAATGATATGTCTATTGGATATATTATTGAGTATAATGGTTTACGTATTTGCTTTGCAGATTCTCCCTTAATAAAAAATCCTTCAGTAATTGGTGATGTGGATATTTTAATACAATCTATTGCTGTTCGCGCCTATAATAATATTAGCAAATGTCTTGAGGAATTAAGACCAACATATTATATACCAGCGCATTATGATGACTTTTTTCAACCCTTTAAAACAATTGATAGATCTGATACATTAATTGGCACTGAATTATCTTTTCGTAAATCAAAAAAATCATCTAATACGTCAAGTTTACTTAATTATACTAGGTATGATGAATTTTTCAGTGAATTTAATGATCAATATATTCCGGAAGCGATGACATCGAAAAAATTAATTATCGAGCCAAAATTGCGCTTATTAAAACCAATGTATTATTACTCAATTGAAAGTTTGATTGTTAAGTAAAGTTGACAATCTCTCATTTTTTAGCAATAACTATTTAATTATGATAGATTCTATTCTATATATTCATTATTATTACTTGGAAATTATTTATGGTTAAACAAAGTAGAAATGAGCTGTGCGATTGTGGTAGCGGAAAAAAATATAAATTCTGTCATGGTAAATTGGAAAAAGGATTGAATCAAAAATGGATGATAATAGGTATAATTGGTGCGATATTTCTATTTTTCTTCTTTATTTTACCTGAATCAAAAACATTAACGACTACCAATGTAGCTCCATTGCCAGTAATGCCTAGAGCAGCTGAAACTTCCGGTTATCAGCAACCTCCAGGTCAAGTGCCTCCAGGAAAAGTATGGTCCCAAGAACATGGTCATTGGCATGATATAAATCCGAACACTTCTCCAACTTCATTACCTTTAAATAATGTTCTGCAACAGCAGCCTCCAGGAGAAGCGCCACCTGGAAAAGTATGGTCTCCTGAGCATGGCCATTGGCATGATATTCAGTAATCTTTTTATTACTTAATCTTCAGAAATATCAATTGTAATCCCTAATCCCTCTGCTACTACAGCAGCGGAGTCTACCTCAGCAGATAGGACTATACCATCTGCATCGATTAATTCAATAATCTTTGGTGCCAATTCATTCTGAAGTTGTTTCTTGCTATAGTGATCCTTCAATTTGTTGCATACTGCAATAAGGTGATTTTTTCGTCCAAAATTATCCATAGGAAGAATTGTTTGATATGCACTCTGTAATACCTCTTGCGCGTGATCTGGCGTATGGTCAGGAAATAAGGCGCTCAATGTATCTGCCCAAACTTCTTTTTCTTCCCAATCAATTTGGTTATCTGCAATTTGTAAACAAGAGAATAAATGCGTTACTAGTTCTAAAGGTGTAAGATTATTCACTTTCATAATTATTCCTTTTTCCAATCACTTGTTGATGTTGTTTTTATAGCCAAAGCATGAATTTCTTTTTTTATCATTCCTTCTAATGCTTTATAAACAAGTTTATGTTGATCCAATAGAGACAATCCTTCGAAAGCACTAGATACTATTTCTAGTTCAATATGACCTCCTCCATCGTAATTCTTATGATTAACATGTTTTTTAGTATCATAATTAATTGATAAATAATCAATATCCATTACCTTACTTAATCGTGACTTAATTTTATTGTCTAAATTCATTTAAATAAATATTAATTTAATTTGCTATGTAAATTATACACCGATGGAAACCCCAAATCAAATACAACTTACGCAAAAAGATAAAGATCGCTATAAAAAAGAAATTGAAGCGATTGATATAAATATTGAAAATTCAATTATGCAGTTAATACCAGAAAAGCTAGAAATCTTAATAAGTTCTCCACATTTAGATGATGCACAGTTGCAATTAGTTAATGATGTTGCAAAACTTTATGAGTTTATCTCCGCTTACCCAATTCATAGTAAAGAACTAAAACAAAAGATTCTTTTTGCTTTACAATATTTTGTTGATCCAGATGATGATATTCCAGATAGTATTCCTAATTTGGGTTTTATTGATGATGCTGCAGTTGTACGATGGATTCTAGATGAAATTATTGATGACAATATAGATATCATCAAAGCATAATTATAAAATTTATTTATCTAATTCTTCTTCAGAGAACTGAAATTGGCATTGAGGACACCACCAAGGTTTGCCGTAATAAGCAGGATTATTTTCATTTAACTGCATTGCAGATTCACATTGCGGACAGTTTCGCTCTGTCCCTTCATCAGGCCATTTATAATCAGGTCTGAATTTTAATGCAGGGTCAGGGGTATGGTGTTCATTCATGGTATAAATTTACAGATATTATATTAAGCTACAATAATCTTATTTATACATTCAGATAGATAGCCAGATCAATTCCATAAAAAATACAATAAAGGCGATTCCAACATATCTAACTACACGAGCTTGAGCTCTTGCTGCCTTTAGGTAACTATATTGATTCTGGTAATATAAAAATACTTGTTTTACTGCTCCAGGAGGTACATAAATCCGTTTTACTGCATCTGAAAACATAATATGATCTCTTACTCGTTCTGTCTCTTCAGGGGGCAGATAACTAACTTCATGAAATCCTGGTAAAACGGGAATTGGGTCAACTATTGGCGTCTCACCAATAAAAACCCCATCGATAAAAAGAGGAACGCCCAAACTATCTGCCTTTATATCTAAAAATCCTGTATATACGGCAAAGCCGGAGCTTACTGTGTCAACTTGTTGAGTGTAGACAAATGAGATTGAAACATAAATCAGGCATAATTTTACAAAATGCATGTCCCAAATTATTCTGAGAACATTCTTGATTCAACAAGTTAATTGGTTGTATTTACCATATAGTAATTAGAATTTTCCATCAGATTTTGCTGGAATTAATTTGAAAAACAAAAACCTCCTTATATTTTTTATGTTCATATGCACCTTTTCATGTGCATACTTCAATACATTTTATAATGCTGAACAATATTTTAAAAAGGCAGAAAAGATCCGGTTAGAAAAAGCAGGAGAATCAATTCCCGTATCTGCTATTGATGATTATTCAAAGGTTATTGAAAAATCAAAGAGAGTTCTTGATGAATTTCCTGAATCAAGTTATAGAAATGATGCTCTTTTATTAATTGGTAAATCCCATTTTCATCGACAAGAGTATCGTTTAGCAGAAGCAACATTTCAGCAATTTGATGATGAATTTGGAAGCGGACATCCTTTCGAAAGCGGCTTTTGGAAGGCTATGGTAAAATGGAGACAAGGGAAATCACAGGCTGCTTTAGAAGATTTAAATGATATTATAAGTCATCAATTAATCCCTGACCAGCAGTCCAAAGTATATTTATCAATTGCAGAAATTCAACTTGAATTAAGTTTAGATTCTTCTGCGCTTGATAATTTACTTAAAGGTGCAGAGCTTACTACAGATACAGATCAGAGAGGGCAGATATATTATCGTATTTCGCTATTAGCATATGATAAAGATGATTATGATTTATCTTTAGAGGCTAATAAAAATCTTATAAGATATTCAACTTCTAAAAAAAGGATTGAAGAAGCAAAACTACAGATTGTTCGAATACATCGCATCTTAGGTAATTGGAGTATAGTAATGTCTGAAATTAAAACAATCCTAATAGATGATCGTTTTACCAGAATTCATGGAAGTTTGGAGCTAGAATTAGTACAACTTTATCAGATGAAAAATGAAAATAGTTTAGCGAAAAATAGATTAGAATCCATTATTGCAGATTATCCAAGGACAGAAACCTCTGCTGAAGCATATTATATGCTAGGAGAAATTGCAATTAATGAAAATTGGGATTTAGATGATGCAGAAAAACAATATAGTCAAGTTACGCGCGAATATCGTAAGTCTCAGTATACACCTACAGCTAATCTTCGGGTAAAGCAAATCAAGTCTTATAATGATTCAAAGTCATCGATAATTGAATTGCGTAAAGAATTATTAGCTAAAGTAAATATCGATACTACTAATTTTGATTCAACTTTAGTTGCTAAACCTAATAAGGTTGATTCTCATGTAAATTATGAATCTTTAGCAAATCACTATTATAATTTGGGCGAACTGGAGGCATTCCACTTTAATCGTCCAAAAGAATCAATCCTAAACTTTTTAATGATTGTTGATAGTCTTCCAAAAACATCTCAATATAGTAAATCATTATTTACATCTTCTTATATATGTCATCAGGAGGGCGATTCAACTTTAGCAGTTTCTTTGCGGGATTCATTATTAGACCAATTTCCAAGATCTGAATATGCAGAATATTTGCGTATACATTATGACATGCCTGATTTGGATGGTTCATCAAATAAATTATTTCGTGAAGGTGAAATTACTTGGCAGAATAAACCAATAGGTGCATTAGGTATTTTTAGAAAAATTCTCCAACAGGATAGAGAAAGTGATGTGTCTGCACGATCTGCAATGTATCTTGCTATTAAGTATGATCGTTATTTTTCTAATGCTGATAGTGCTCTTTTCTATTATGACTGGCTTCAAAAATACAAACCCGATAGTGAACAAGCTTTGGCTACTACAAATCGATTTACTGAATTAAAAAATACCGTATCAATTATAAAAGAAATGGATTCAATTAAATCAAGCGAAGTAAACGATACATCTAGCATAGTTAAAACTGACGTTTCTAATGATACTATTAATAATAAGGTGGATAATTAAAGTAATACTTAATATTCTATTCTTATGATGAAATACTTTATAGCTGCGCCATTTGGTAACTATCTAAAATACAAATCATATCCAAATGTTGTTCCAGTAACCGGCACCTGGACAATGGAATCTAGAGGTGGTCTACTAAAAAGATTATGGAAAATTGGTGCAACTCTTCGCTATAATAGCGCGTATCAAGGCTGGACCAATAAACTCGGTTTACCAAACCCAGGCATTTTAGTCGGAGTTAAAAAAACTGCTTTAAATGAAATTCTATCTATTGGTGAATTAGAGTCTGGAGATTTTAAAAAAATTATTGAGATAGTTTCTGATGATCAGTCTCTTGAAATTAATCTAAGCTGTCCAAATGTTGAGCATGATACGAATTTGTCTTGGGATGATACTAGATTATTTACGAGTTCGTCTAAAAGAAAATACTGTATAGTTAAAATATCTCCATTAACTACTATTGATGAGTTGAAATTTCTTATTGAAGAAATTGGATTTAAACAAATCCATTGTTGTAATACTCTGCCAGTTAAAGAAGGTGGTTTGTCTGGGAAAACTTTACGTCCTTATGTAAATAAAATGATAAATATTATTCGAGATAATTGGGGAGACTCAATAGAAATTATAGCAGGAGGTGGTGTAGAAAATATTCAACATGTCGATGATTATCTAACATTAGGTGCTGATCATATCTCACTAGGGACGGTTTGTTTTACTCCATGGAGAGTTAAAACTCTTATTAATAAAAGAGATTAATGAAATTATTGCTAGAGTTAAATTAGATTAATGATAAGAATATTATTTATCATATTTACTTTTATTTTGTTTTCATGCACTAATTCACCTCGCTATGGCAGTTCGGTTTCTTCGAAGAAAAAATTAAATCCCAAATCTTTTAAAACGATGAATCGTGTTCCAAAAGTGCTTACAGGTATCAGTTCTTATTATGGAACAGACTTTCATGGAAAATTAACTGCAAATGGAGAAGTATATGATATGTATGGATTAACTGCAGCACATAAAACTCTACCATTAAATACAATTGTTCGTGTAACCAACCTTTCCAATGATAAATCGTTAATTTTACGAATCAATGATCGAGGTCCTTATGTAAAAGGAAGGATATTAGATTGTTCATATGGAGCTGCGAAGAAACTGGGTTTTATTGCTCAAGGAACAACTAAAGTTCGGATAGAGCTGATTGAGGTTGGCGACAATAAATACATGAAGCATAAATCTGGATCATAAATGTTATCTCCATCCATTATTGATAATAGAGCTAATTAGATGTATTTTCGCCTCGGTTTTCATCGCTTATCATGAATCAACTTTCAAATAATCGAACAGTTATTAATGTGATTGGTATCCCTGCTATAATATATTTATTGTGGCAGGGCGGATTACTATTTGCTTTATTTGTTTTATTAGTTATGATGATTGGTATTAATGAATTTTATCGGTTAACAACAACCAAAGATCAATCACCCATAAAGATATTTGGATATATTTTCACTTTTATATTAGCTGGATATTATTTTTTGTTATTAAATATAAATGAATTTCAATTTTACACTTTTCTTTCAAATGGTACTGCGGATCCACTATTGATATTTTTATGTATTTCAATTGTAATACTTTTTTTATTTGAGATGAAAAGGAATGTTATTAATCCTACAAGAAATATTGCAATTACACTTCTTGGTGTAATGTATGTTCCATTATTGTTGGGCACATTAATTGCTCTAAGAAATTTAGATTCAGAGCAAAATACAAATTTTACTATTTGTATGATTCTTTCAATATGGATTTGTGATTCAGCGGCTTATGTATTTGGGATGAAATGGGGCAAGAAAAAGATTCTTCCAAGAGTTAGTCCAAACAAATCATGGGTAGGGTGTATTGCTGGTTTATTATCAGCAATAGTATTTTTCCTTGCTTTAAGTTATCAAGGGTTTTTACCAGATTTATCTAATTTGGATATCTTAGCTTTAAGTATAGTAACTGGTTTTTTTGGGCAAGCTGGAGATTTTGCTGAATCTTTAATTAAAAGAGATCTTGGCGTAAAAGATTCAGGAACTATATTACTAGGGCACGGAGGTGTGTTGGATCGTTTTGATTCAATCATTTTTTCTAGTCCATTGACTTATGCATATTTAACCTTCATTTATTTTCCCAGAGTATCATAATTATGGAATTGAAATCAATACTAGCCACTGATTGCGGTAGCACCACTACAAAGGCAATACTTATTGAATTTGTTGATGGTGAATATAGATTGCGTTGTAGGGGAGAGGCCCCTACTACGGTTGAAGCTCCTTTTGAAGATGTAACTAGAGGAGTTTTAAATGCTGTAATGGAAGTGGAAGAATTATCAAGTAGAAAGTTGTTAGATGGGGAAAAAATAATTACTCCGCATAATAATAATGAAGGTGTGGATATATATGTGTCTACTAGTTCTGCTGGTGGAGGACTTCAGATGATGGTTGCAGGTGTGGTTAAGTCAATGAGTGGAGAAAGTGCAGAGCGGGCTGCTCTTGGTGCAGGATCTATTGTGATGGATGTTCTTGCTTCGAATGATGGTCGTAAACCACATGAAAAAATTACTCGTATTCGACAATTGCGTCCGGATATGATATTGTTATCAGGAGGAGTCGATGGAGGTACAACTAAGCATGTTATTGAACTTGCAGAAATTTTAAAGGCGGCTAATCCCCAGCCTAGATTAGGTAGTGATTATAAATTGCCTGTTATATATGCAGGAAATAATAAAGCGAGTGATGAAATAACCAAAACTTTGGGAGAACAAACAGATCTTACCATTGTGGAAAATATTCGTCCTGTATTAGAGAGAGAGAACTTAAACCCAAGTCGTGACATAATTCATGATTTATTCATGGAGCATGTCATGCAACAGGCTCCTGGTTATAATAAATTAATGAGTTGGACAGACGCTCCAATTATGCCGACACCTGGCGCAGTAGGTTCATTGATTGAAATGATTGCAGCAGAAGAAAATATTTCTGTTGTTGGGGTTGATATTGGCGGTGCAACAACAGATATATTCTCTGTATTTCAAAATCAATTTAATCGAACGGTAAGCGCTAATCTTGGAATGAGTTATTCAATTTGCAATGTTCTTGCTGAAGCTTCGCTAAAAAATGTTTTACGTTGGGTTCCATTTGATATTGATGAAAAAGAATTAACAAATCGTATAGGAAACAAAATGATTCGACCAACAACAGTTCCCCAATCAATGGAAGAATTAAAGATTGAACAAGCCATAGCTAGAGAAGCATTGCGATTATCATTCATTCAGCATAAAGCTTTTGCTGTAAATCTGAAGGGAGTACAGAAAGAACGAACTATTTCCGATGCTTTTGAGCAGTCAGATTCTGGATTGTCTCTTGTTGATATGATGGAATTGGATTTGCTTGTAGGCTCAGGAGGTGTTCTATCTCACGCTCCTAGAAGAGAACAAGCAGCAAGAATGTTGATTGATTCGTTTCTTCCTGAAGGTATAACCCAATTAGCAGTAGATTCTATTTTTATGATGCCTCAGCTTGGGGTGCTTGCAAATATTGATCAAAAAAATCTAGCTGAAAGTGCAAGAAAGGCTGCATTAGAAGTATTTAATAAAGACTGTCTTATCCGTTTAGGTACTTGCATTGCTCCTATCGGAAAATCAAATCCCGGAGATATGATCTTATCAGTTTCTTTAGATATGGCAGATGGATCTGATCAGCAAATAGAATTACACCAAGGAGAACTATTATCAATACCTGCAGAATATGAGCCAATTATGGCTAAACTTATGCCTGGAAAAGGAATGGATGTTGGTGCAGGTAAGAATGAAGAAATCAATACAACTTTATATGGTGGGGTTGTGGGACTAGTTTTTGATGGTCGTGGAAGACCGTTTAATCTTCCAAGTGAAAATGATAAACGAATAGATAGTTTAAATGTATGGAGTAATGCAATAAATGAATATCCAGATGGAGATGAAAAATAATTATGTCACATGCTTATACACCGGGATTAAAAGTACTTGAAAATACTTCTGTTGAAAAAGAAAGAAGATTACCTCTTAAGGGTGAGGTTCTTGTAGATAAAGGAACTGATGTTACTCCAGACCAAATAGTTGCTAGAACACATTTGCCAGGCAATGTTAAGATGGTAAATGTTGCCAATCTATTAAATGTTGATGCGCAAGACGTTCCAGAGTTTATGTTAATTGATATTGGAAAAAATGTATCAGAAGGCGACCTACTGGCAGAGACAAAGGGGCTTTTTGGATTATTTAAATCTGAAGTAAAAAGCCCTGTTGATGGTATTCTTGAATCCGTTTCACATATTACAGGACAGGTAGTTATTCGTGAAGCACCAATTCCTGTAGAAGTTGATGCATATATAAATGGAAATGTATCAGAAGTAATGGATAAAGAAGGAGTTATTATAACTTCCAACGCAGTCTTTATCCAAGGGATCTTTGGTATGGGTGGAGAGAATAGAGGCGATTTGAGTGTGTTAGTAGCTAACCGCGAAGATGAATTGAATGAAGATATGATTACTACAGATAATAAAGGCAGCATTATTGTTGGCGGATCGCATATCAGTCTTAATGCATATAAAAAAGCAATTAGTATGGGAGTCTCTGCGGTAGTAGTAGGTGGCTATAATTATCATGATTTAAAAGATATACTAGGATATACTCTGGGTGTCGCCATTACAGGATCAGAAGATATTGGTACCTCATTAATTATTACGGAAGGATATGGAAAAATTCCTATGGGCGCTAGGTCTTTTGATATACTAAAAAGGCACAATGGAAGATTTACTTCTGTTAATGGCGCCACACAAATTAGAGCAGGAGTAATTCGGCCAGAAATTGTTATACCTTTCAATGATGTTGATGGCTTAGATTCGGCATTAAAGAAGAATGAAACAGGAATTACTGAAGGTAGCTTAGTTCGTGTGATTAGAGCGCCGTATTTTGGTCATATAGGTACAGTTGCGTCATTACCTCGTGAATTGCAAAAAATGGAATCTGAAACTATGGTTCGGGTTGCGGAAGTAAAAATAAATGATCTAAATTTTGTAATTCCTAGAGCAAATCTAGAAAGGGTTGAAACCGTTTAAGGTTAATTAATGAATTCTAAAAATATAAATGCTGAAAGAAAATTTATTCGCAAGATAGCAGCAAGAATACATCAATCTGGTCTCATAACACCAGCAGTGTTTTTTTTAGAACTAACTAAACCATTATCTTTGATTGGAAGCCATGCGATGATATTTTTCGGACCTATAATTAATGCGTTTATTAATACTGAAGGTTACTATAAAGCAGCAGAAATATTTGAAAAAGCTGAAAATATTGAATTGCTCATACAAGAAATAGAAAAATTAGAAGAAAAAATAGTACATGTTGAAAGATAAAGAATTTTGGTTATTAGCAGGCGGTTTATCGCTTGCTTTTATCCTTTATTGGTTTGTTGGTTACCCTCTTTTTAAAGAAGAGCGACTAGTGATGTTTCTTGTGATTACAATTATGACGGCAAACCTTATTTATTATATTCGCTATGCTCGTAAGGGTGGAGATATATTCCTTCGATCAATACCAGGGTTAAAGGCAGTAGAAGAAGCTGTAGGTCGTTCAACTGAAATGGGTAAATCTGTTTTGTATGTTCCTGGAATCATGGATATGGATCAAGTGGAAACAGTTGCTGGGGTAATTATTTTGGGGCATGTTTCTAAAATGACTTCTCGTTATGAAACTAGTTTAAATGTTCCCGTTTCTCGATCAATTGTTATGAAAGCTGCTAGAGAAATAGTTAGAGAAGCTTATACGATGGAAGGCCGTCCCGACCTATTTCAAGATGATATGGTTCATTATCTTACAGATGATCAATTTGCTTATGCTGCAGGTGTAAATGGTATTATGGTGAGAGAAAAACCAGCAGCTTGTCTTTATATGGGTAAGTTTTATGCCGAATCTTTACTTTTAGCTGAAACTGGGAATTCTATTGGAGCCATTCAAATAGCAGGTACAGCTTCTCAATCTCAGATCCCATTCTTTGTGACTGCCTGTGATTATACTCTTATTGGTGAAGAATTTTTTGCTGCAAGCGCATATTTATCTCAAACGCCTGAGTTAATGGGCAGTCTTAAAGGGCAGGATATGATGAAAGCAGGTGTAATAGCTACAATATTATTTTCATTGCTTATGCGAATATTATTTGATCTCGGATTAATTAAATGGAATATAATATCAATATTAACGGTGCAGTAAATATCTAATTATGCTTTGGAAAAGACAAATACCTATTTTAATAGCGACAGTCGTTGGTTTATCAACTTTATTTGGCTGGTTTATTGATCATCCTACAATAGAGTCATTTATTGATGATGATGCAACCCAATGGTATGATATTTTAGCTAGTTTTGCTATTTTTCTTGGAGCCTTGAACTTAATGAAATTGCAAGGAAAAAAGGTTCTCAAGCAAAAATCTGGATGGCAATATAGTTTATTTGCTATTGGAGGATTTTTCTTTGCTATAGTTGCGGGCTTTATTTATAAAGGCAATGATGCAGTTGAATGGGGTGTTCATGTCACTAGTAAAGGAACTTTATTTAAGTGGATGTTTGAATATATGTTTACACCATTATCAGCCACAATGTTTGCCCTTTTAGCATTTTTTGTTGCCTCGGCTTCCTACCGCGCATTTCGAGTACGCAATCTAGAAGCAACACTTCTACTGGTATCAGGAATTATAATTATGATTGGTAGAGTCCCTTTAGGAAGTAGTATATCTAGTTGGTTTATTATGTATTTACTGATTCTTATTGCCAGTATTGTAGTTAATATCAAATTCAAAGATAAAAAAATAACATTTGGTACATTATTGGCTGGGGTATTAATAGTAACTATTTGGGGATCCATATTAGGTTGGCCACTTGATCAGCCAGGTTTATTCTATTTACCTGTTCTTCAGGATTGGATTTATAATAACCCAAATGTTGCTGGAGCAAGAGCAATTATGATTGGTATTGGTTTAGGTATTTTTGCTACATCTATTCGGTATATTATTGGTCTGGAAAAGTCTTACATAGGTGAATAATGGATAAAATATCGGATTTTATATTAAGAGCTGAAAAAATCGATAGAAGATGGATTTTTCTAATTATTGGATTAGCAGTTCTTTTACCTTTATTTTTTCCGCTTGGGTTACCTATACGTGCAACAATTGCAACCCAAAAAGTTTATGATGCTATTGAGGCATTAGAAGATAATTCAAAAGTCCTTGTTTCTTTTGAGTATGGACCAAGCACCAAACCTGAAATTCATCCAATGGCCATCGGTTTATTAAAACATTTATTTACTAATGGCCACAAAGTATATGTGACATGTCTCTGGCCAGATGGACTATTTATGGCAGATGAGGCCTTAACTGAGGTCGCAGAAGAAGAGTTTAATCTTACATATGGCGAAGACTATGTAATTTTAGGATTCCGTCCTGGTAATGAGGCTGTTGTTAAAGGAATGGTAAGTAATATTCGTAAACTATTCACTACCGATGTTCGTGGAACGCTAGTTGATGATATTCCCTTAATGAAGAATATTAATAAAGTTGCTGATTTTGATTTTATTTTTTCAGCATCTGCCGGTTATCCGGGAACTATTGAATGGGTGCAATATGCCTCAGATCCTACGGGTGTACCATTGAGCACTGGGACAACATCTATAATGGTAAATGATATAATGCCTATGGTTAACAGTGGACAGGTTCAGGGTATACTTGCTGGAATGCCTGGCGCTGCGGAGTATGAAGCATTAATTGGATCTCCAGGGATAGGTACCAGCGGTATGGATGCTCAATCGATTGCTCATTTAGTTATTGTGCTATTTATTATCTTCGGAAACATCGCATATTTTATAGAAGTGCAAAGGTCAAAGAAGTACTAATATGATAGGTTCATGGATAGCTGTATTTCTTACTCTTGCGATTTTTTCGTATTTGTATAAGGATAATCCTTTTTATAAAGTAGCAGAACATTTATTTGTTGGCATATCTACAGGTTATTGGACATCTATGTTTTTCTGGACTCAAATTCAGCCTAATCTATTTGGGAGATTATGGCCTGCTTCACAATACAATCCTGATTCAATCTGGTATAAATTTTATAATTTACTTGGGATTTTTAGTTCTGTTTTCCCTGATGGTGGTATAAATAAAGGTCATCATATGGATTTACTTTATTTGTTGCCATTTGCATTGGGTATAATGATGTTACTAAGTGTATCTTCTAAACTCAGTTGGATGGCGCGATGGGGGATTGCCTACACTGTAGGAATGGCGGCTGGTTTGAGAGCATATGGTTTTCTAAATTCTAATGTTTTAGGTCAGATTAAAGGTTCTGCTTTTCAAATCTTTAATTCTGATTTACCTTTTTTCGCTTTAGCAAGTGAAAGTATTTTTAATAATTTTATTATTCTAATCGGAACAATTACTGGTCTTATGTATTTTTATTTTAGTCGAGAGCATACTGGAAACTTTGGAAAATTAAGTAAGCTCGGTATTTATTTCTTGATGGTAAGTTTTGGCGCATCGTTTGGTTTTGCAGTTATGGGTAGGGTTTCACTCTTAATTGGTCGTTTTGTTGATTTAATCGCATATGCTGGCCCTGCTTATAATCATGCAACTCTATGGCTTTTATTGGTTATGGTTTTATTATTAGGATACTCAGCTTTTTCGGATAAGAACAATACTTCTGAGAATGAGTCCACTTTGGAATAATAGTTTAGATTTTATACGTTTGTAATTGAATACTATTGTTAATAGATCCTACCTAAAATATTCTGATCAGATCATTATATATATAAATATAGTTACTTTAAAATAATGTTTATGAAAGATTTACTCAAACAATGCAGTATTAATGAAAATAACTTTGGAAGTTGTGTTGGAGGTATGGATTGGATATCTACTGATAATTCAGGAGAGAATGTTTCATATTGCCCAAGTAATGAAATGGCAATTGCAACTGTTTTTGAAGCAAGTGAAAATGATTATGAACATATAGTATCAAAGGCAACTTCTGCGTTTGAAGAATGGAGAAAAGTCCCTGCTCCTATACGTGGAGATTTAGTTAGAGAAATGGGAAACGCTTTAAGGGATAAAAAGGAAGTATTAGGTAGTCTTGTTTCATTAGAAATGGGAAAAATTAAAGAAGAAGGTTATGGTGAAGTACAGGAAATGATTGATATTGCAGACTTTGCTGTTGGACAGTCTCGAATGTTATATGGAAAAACGATGCATTCGGAGCGTCCAAATCATCGTATGTATGAACAATGGCATCCTTTGGGACCAATTGGTGTTATTAGTGCTTTTAATTTTCCTGTAGCAGTTTGGGCATGGAATGCGTTTATTGCTGCTATTGCTGGAGATGTGGTTATTTGGAAGCCGTCTAGCAGTACTCCTTTAACTGCAGTAGCTGTACAGCATATTTGTAATGATGTGTTAGAACGTCAAGGGTATACTGGTATATTTAACCTGATTATAGGAAAAGGATCAACGATTGGTGAAAAAATGTTGTCTGATAAACGTTTACCTCTTATTTCGTTTACTGGTTCTACTTTAATGGGTAGGCGTGTAGCTGAAGTTGTATCCAAACGTTTTGGTAAAACAATTTTAGAGTTAGGAGGTAATAATGCTATTTTAGTAGATGAAACTGCAGATCTTGATTTGGCGACTCCAGCAATTGTTTTTGGAGCCGTTGGTACTGCAGGACAACGTTGTACATCTACAAGAAGGGTTATATCGCATAACTCAATATCGGATACTCTAACTGATCGATTGTTAAATGCATATGGTCAGGTAAATATTGGTGATCCTTTGGAAAAAGGAACATTAATGGGCCCTCTCGTTAACCAAGGTGCTGTTGAATCGTATTTAAGCGCCATAGAAAAAGTAAAAAGCGCTGGAGGTGAAATTCTTTGTGGTGGAAAAATAATCAAAGGAGATGGCTATTTTGTTGAGCCAACCATTGCGAAAGTAGAAAATCATTGGGATATAGTACAAGAGGAGACATTTGCTCCTATTCTTTATTTGATGGAATATGATCATTTATCCAAGGCAATTGATATGCATAATAATGTTCCACAAGGTTTATCCTCTTCTTTGTTTACAACAAACGTTCAAAATGCTGAATTATTTTTATCTTCTGTAGGTAGTGATTGTGGAATTGCAAATATAAATATTGGTACCTCAGGTGCAGAAATTGGAGGAGCATTTGGAGGAGAGAAGGAAACTGGCGGAGGAAGAGAGTCAGGATCGGATTCCTGGAAACAATATATGCGTCGACAAACAAATACTATTAATTGGAGCGATTATTTACCATTAGCTCAAGGAATAAAATTTGATATTAATTAGTAATAGTAAAGGATAATATTAAATGGTTGATCCAAAAAAAGTACATTCAATTATTGGCAAGCATATGTTAGCTGATGGAATGGAACAAGTGATAGATTTAAATAAAAGTCATGGTTCTTGGTTAGTAGATGCGCGCGATGGTAAAGAGTATTTGGATCTATTTTCCATGTTCGCTTCTATGTCTGTAGGTTATAATCATCCATATTTACTTGAGCATAAAGAAAGATTAATAGCGCCTACTTTAAATAAGATAACTAATTCCGATATTTATTCAACCGAAATGGCACAGTTTGTTGATACAGTAGGAACCATTGCGCAACCAGATTATTTACCATATTCTTTTTTTGTTGAGGGTGGAGCCTTGGGGGTAGAAAATGCTCTAAAAACGGCATTTGACTGGAAAGTGCGTAAGAATTTGGCTGCTGGAAAGGGTGAAAAAGGATCAAAGGTCATTCATTTTAATGAATGTTTCCATGGTAGAACAGGATATACAATGAGTTTAACAGACTCACCGGATCCAAGAAAGACATTATATTTTCCTCGCTTTGACTGGCCAAGAATCGATAATCCAAAACTTCATTTTCCTGTAACAGATGAAGTGTTAGAAAATGTAAAAATATCAGAAGACAAAGCTATTGATCAGATTACATCAGCAGTTCATAATAATCCTGATGAAATAGCCTGTTTAATTATTGAACCTATTCAAGGAGAAGGTGGCGATAATCACTTTCGTCCGGAGTTTTTTCAACAATTACGTCATCTTGCAGATGAAAATGAATTTTTATTAATATATGATGAAGTTCAAACTGGTGTTGGCGTTACTGGTAATATGTGGGCGTATCAACAGTTTCCTGATTCATGTCGCCCTGATATAATTAGTTTTGGTAAAAAAATGCAAATATGTGGAATATTTTGTGGAACGCGCGTAGATGAGGTGGAGAATAATGTATTTCATGAGTCAAGTCGATTAAATTCTACTTGGGGTGGTAATATTGTGGATATGGTACGTATTACTATGTATCTAGAAATAATTGCCAAAGAAAAACTTGTTGACAATGCGGCTAAAAACGGTAATTATTTAATGCAAAAGCTTCAAGGTATTCAAGATGAATATAGCGATGTGGTAAGTAACGTTCGTGGGAGCGGATTATTTGCTGCATTTGATTTGCCAGATACATCTAAAAGAGATTCGCTGGCTAATTTAATTATTTCGGAAGGAGCTCTTATTCTTGGTTCTGGGAATAAATCAATACGCTTTCGTCCTCATTTAAATATTTCTAAGGAAGAAATAGATCTTGCTGATCAGATTATCAGGAGATCTATTGCTCGATTGTGACAGCTGATTCTTACGGTACTCTATATATTGTTTCAACGCCCATTGGTAACTTAAAAGATATAACGTTTCGGGCTGTTGAAATATTATCTTCCGTTTCTATGATCGCTGCTGAGGATACGAGACATTCTAAAAAACTATTTCAGCGTTATAATATCACTACTCCATCCATTAGTTTTTTTGAACATAATCGTACTGCTCGAATTCCTCAAATAGTTACAAATCTCAAAAAAGGTAATCATGTAGCTATAATAAGCGATGCAGGTACTCCTGGAATTAGTGATCCTGCATATCGACTAATTCGTGAAGCAATTTCAGAAGGAATAACCGTTGAATCTATTCCAGGGCCAACCGCGTTAATTGCTGGCATTGTATCATCCGGGTTGCCAACTGATCGTTTTCTTTTTGAAGGGTTTTTGCCTCCAAAGAAAGGTAGAAAAAAAAGACTGATGAATCTTATCGATCAAGATGCAACCATAATATTTTATGAAAGTCCTTATCGATTAATTAAAACTTTGAAAGAGATTAATGAAATATTGGGTGATAGGCCTGCAGTCGTTGCTAGAGAATTAACAAAAATGAATGAAGAAATTATTCGTGGAACTGTTTCAGATATATTATCGTATTTTAATAATAAGAAACCACGTGGTGAATTTGTAATAATGATAGGGAAAAACGATACCAATGTCTTTTTCAGATAACGCTAAGTTTATTACGTTTGAAGGAATTGATGGTTGTGGTAAATCTACGCAGTCAAGAATGCTATTAGACGTTTTAAACAAAACTCATTCTATTGAAACGATTCTTGTTCGTGAGCCTGGAGGAACAACTATTTCAGAATCTATTCGCGAAATTTTATTGCATAGTAATAGAGGGGAACTAGGTGATCGTTCTGAATCTTTGCTTATGACTGCTAGCAGAGCACAATTAACACAGGATGTTATTATTCCTAATTTAGAATTAGGTAAGTGCGTAATTGCAGATCGATATAGCGATTCAACGCTGGCTTACCAAGGAGGTGGTAGAGGGATCGATATCGATTGGTTAATTGATCTAAATAATTATGCTACCTTTGCATTGGTTCCTGATATTACATTTTTGATAGATATTCGACCTGAAGAAGCGTTACGGAGATTGGATCAAAGTACAGATAGAATTGAAGGAGAAGGCATTGAATTTCAAGCTCGTGTACGTAAAACGTATCATGATCTTGCAGAAAAATTTCAGGATCGTTATGTATTATTGGATGGTCATAATACTGAAGATGATATACAAGATAAATTACTTAAAGAAATGATGAGACGAGGTTTAATTTAGTGAAACATAATAGAAAACTATATATACGTTATTCTGCAATCTTTTTCTCTTTATTATTAGTTAGCATTCTTTCATTTGCATTTACTAAATCAGACGTGTATCGGGAACTTGCCCGTTCCCAGCGTTTAATTAATGAAGTATATAAATCAATAATTACAAGGTATGCAGATCGTCTTGATACAGAAAAATTCACAAAGATTGTTATTAACAATATTCTTGACGATTTGGATCCATATACAGTCTATATGGAAGAAGATGAAAAAGAAGGATTAGATTTATTAACAAAAGGAAAATATGGTGGTGTAGGAATAAATCTTGGTGTTCGTGAAAAGAAACTAACAGTTATCTCTCCTATGGATAATTCACCTGCGAAAAGAAAAGGTGTGATCGCAGGAGACATTATTGTAAAAATTGATGAGTTATTAACAATAGAAATGTCATTAGATGATGCCGCAAAACATATCCGTGGTCCCAAAGGAACGGATGTTACACTATCAATAAAACGTTTTGGAGATGATAAATTAATTGATTTTACGTTGACAAGAGATGATATCACTGTTAAAGATGTTACATATACGGGCATGCTTGATGATGAAATTGGTTATATACGTTTGACCCGATTTTCAAAGAATTCTGGACCAGAAATGCGTTCTGCAATCAAAAATCTTCAAACTGAAAGTGCTTCACGTATTGTTATTGATTTGCGTGATAATCCTGGCGGGTTATTGCAATCTGCCATTGAAATATTGGATATGATGACTCCTAAGGGCAGTACTCTTTTATCTACAAAAGGTCGATTACCAGAATCCAACAAGCATTATATATCTAGAAAAGATCCAATGCTTGTTGAAGATATAAAAATAGCAATCCTTATTAATGAGGGAAGCGCCTCTGCAAGCGAGATAATAGCTGGAGCAGTGCAAGATTTAGATAGAGGAGTAATTATAGGAACTCGATCTTTTGGAAAAGGACTTGTACAGTCCGTATATGGTTTAGATGGTAGTGGGAAGAGAAATTTAAAGGTGACAACAGCAAAATATTATATTCCTAGCGGTAGGTTGATTCAAAAGCCGGGTTATATAGATGAAGAAGTAATAATTATCAATGAAGATCTAGAAGATAGTTTATTTTATACAATAGGCGGAAGAAAAGTCAAAGGTGGTGGTGGGATCGCCCCTGATTATGAAGTAGAAATGCCAAAAGCTACGCCATTAGTTTTGGAATGTTGGAGAAAAGGTCTGTTTTTTAATTTTGCTCAAGAACGTCAACACCGGTATGATACCTATGAGGATGCATTAACCGATGTGACCATCCTGGATGATTTTAGATCTTATCTTGATAGTCAAGATATAGATGTGAATACCGCAGGGGAAAAAGATCTGGAAAAGGCAAGAGAGAAAATACTTTCTTTAGATAGTACAAATATGGACCTAACTCATGCATTTGATTTTGTAGAAACATTCATTATTGATCGTGAAGCAATATTGTATGATCAGGAGGTGGATCTTTTGAAAAGAAGGCTGTATTTAGAGCTGGTTGGAATAATGAAAGGTTCAGAATACCGTATTAAAGAATCAATAAAAGATGACCTAGTTGTACTGAAAGCAAAAGAAATTTTACAAGACCCAATTGCGTATACTAGCTCATTTATTCCCGATCAAGAAACTGAAACTATCAGTAATTAATATCTCACTATTCTAACCCTAATTTTACTTTAGTATGCGAATTGCTGAATTTTCCTTCATGAAACAAATTATATTATATAAAAATGCGTTGCAAAAACCAAATTTCTCGACGAATTTCAGCTCCACTTGGGGCGATTGGCGCAGGTGGTTAGCGCGTTTGCTTGACATGCAAGAGGTCACTGGTTCAAGTCCAGTATCGCCCACAGAATTATATAGGAATATATTATAGGAATAATAATAAATACTGACTTCGGCTTATATGCAAAGAATCATCCAATGATGATCGCCGATAACGTTTCTGACTTTGTAACGGACATCATATTTTAATTTGTATCTAGAATTAATGATAGTATGAGTCAAATTACCGTTACACTACCGGATAAGAGTGCACGCACTTACAACCCTGGCGTTACTCCCCATGAAATAGCAGAAAGTATTGGCGCACGTCTTGCAGATGATGCTCTAGCTGCGCAGGTTAATAGTGAATTAGTTGATCTTAATATTCCGATTAATACGGATGCAGACGTTGCTATTTTGACTGGAGATAGCCCGGAAGGACATGCAGTTCTATTGCATAGCTGCGCTCATTTAATGGCGCAAGCTGTCAAATCATTTTGGCCAGAAGCAAAACTTACTATTGGACCTGCCATAGAAAACAGATTTTATTATGATTTTGATCTTGATTTTACTTTTTCTGAAGATGATTTATTAAAAATTGAACAAAAAATGCACGAGCTATCAAAAGAAGATTTTCCCTCTATAAGAACAAATCTGACTCGAAATGAGGCAATTAATATTTTTAAAGATATGGGTGAAGATTATAAGCTAGAAATTATTGAAAGTATTGATACCGATGAGCAATTATCATCCTACGCACAAGGCGACTTTGTTGATTTATGCCGTGGTCCGCACATCCCATCTATTGGAAAACTGAAATATTTTAAATTGTTAAATATATCTGGAGCATATTGGCGCGGAGATGAAAACAATAAAATGTTACAGCGTATATACGGTACTGTATTCACATCAAAGAAAAAGTTAAATCAATACTTGAACTTTCTTGAAGAGGCAAAAAAACGCGATCATCGAAAGCTTGGGAAAGAACTTTCATTATATACTTTTGATGAAGAAGTTGGTCCAGGATTGCCCTTATGGCTACCAAATGGTACAGTTATTATGGATGAATTAGAGACGCTTGCAAAGGAAACAGAACGTGCTGCTGGTTTTCACAGAGTACGTACTCCTCATTTGACAAAAGGTTCTCTTTATGAGAAATCCGGTCATTTAGAGCACTATCGTGATGCGATGTATCCAAGCATGGATGTGGATGGAACAGAATATTATGTCAAACCTATGAATTGTCCTCATCATCATAAGATTTATGATTCACAACCAAAAAGTTATCGTGATTTACCAGTAAGATTATCAGAATATGGCACCTGTTATCGCTATGAAAAATCTGGCCAGTTATTTGGTTTAATGCGTGTGAGAAGTATGCAGATGAATGATGCGCATATTTATTGTACAGCAACACAGTTTAAGGAAGAATTTCTTGCTGTTTGCAAAATGTATCTTCATTATTTTGATATTTTTGGAATTGATAAATATCAAATGCGTTTAAGTCTTCATGATCCAGCTGGCTTAGGTAAAAAATATATTAATGAACCGTCTCTATGGAAGCAGACAGAATCCGAAGTTCGTCAAGCACTTATTGAAGGCGATATTGATCATGTGGAGATATCTGGTGAAGCTGCTTTTTATGGGCCAAAGATAGATGTGCAAGTGTGGAGCGCTATTGGGAAAGAATTTACTCTTGCAACGAATCAGGTGGATTTTGCAATTCCAAAACGATTTGGTTTGACATATACAGATAAACAAGGGAAGGAACAAACTCCATTATGTATTCATCGTGCCCCATTAAGCACACATGAGCGCTTTATTGGATTTCTAATTGAGCATTTTGGCGGAGATTTTCCCTTATGGCTTGCTCCAGTGCAAGTAGCTGTATTGCCAATTTCTGATAAGGTGATTGATTATGCAAAAATGGTAGAAAAAACATTATATGATGCTGGGGTTCGTGTTCACTTGAATGCCCAAGCTGAAAAGATGGGAGCTAAAATTCGTCAAGCAGAATTACAGCGAATTAATGTAATGCTTGTTGTAGGTGAAAAAGAAGCAGAAAACAATCAAGTGTCTGTTCGAAAACGTTTCCAGGGAGATTTAGGCGTCCAGTCGCTGAATGAAGTTGTGAAAGAATTAAATAATGAAATAATAACTAGGAGGAATACTTATCGCACTAATTGATAAAGCAAAAATAAATGAACGAATCGATGCTACAGAAGTTCGATTAATATCGGAAGATGGAGAACAATTGGGTATTGTCTCAATTGAAGATGCAATGAAGAGAGCAGATGATGTTGGTTTGGATTTAATGGAGGTATCACCCAATACAGATCCTCCAGTATGTAGAATCGTGAATTTTGGAAAACTTAAATATGAGAAAAAGAAAAAAATACAAATAAGTAAAAAGAAACAACATGTTATAAAAGTAAAAGAAATACGATTACGACCAAAAATAGGTGATCATGATTTTGATACAAAGGTCAATAATATGGGCCGAAAGTTTCTTAAAGAAGGTTTCAAATTAAAGGTTACTATTATGTTTCGTGGTCGAGAAATTAGTCGACTTGATTTAGGAGAAGATTTATTAAATCGAGTTGCAGATGCGTTCGAGGATATTGCCGAACCGGAAGGAAAAACGGATCTGGAAGGAAGACGTATTTCTGTATATTTCAATGCGTTATAGGAGAAAAATCTTATGCCAAAAATGAAAACAAGAAGGGCTGCTGCAAAGCGATTTAAACTCACTGGAAGCGGTCGAATTAAACGTAATAAAGCAAACCATAGCCATATGCTCATCCGGCGCTCAAATAGTGCTAAACGAAAAATGCGTAAAGCAGGGCTCGTTGATAGTACGGAAGAAAAAAGAGTTCGCCGTATGTTGAGCTTGTAAAGGAGATGAATCATGCCTAGAGCGAATAGTTCTATACCTAGACATAGACGCCATCGTAAGATCATTAAGCAGGCCAAAGGCTACTATGGTGCCCGGAGCCGCACTTTCAAATCAGCGAAAGATGCTGTTTGGAAGGCTGGTACCTATGCTTATCGAGATCGACGGCAACGAAAACGTGTGTTTCGAAGATTATGGATCGCACGTATCAATGCTGCTGCACGATTGAATGGAATGTCATATTCCGTTTTTATTGGCGGATTAAAACGCAAAGGTATTGAGTTGGATAGAAAAATCTTAGCTGATTTAGCTGTGTACAACCCAGAAATCTTTGCTGAATTGGTTACCAATATAAACGAGTGACCAATTCTTTAAAAGAAACTATCGAGGCAGTCCGGAAATCATTTCTGACTGCTCTCGATTCGTTTCCATCTGATCAACACGAGATAGAAGCCTTTAAAAGTACATATTTTGGACGAAAGGGAGAGCTTGCAAAATTATACGCTCAAATGGGATCCATTGCATCGGAAGATCGTCCGAAAGCGGGAAAGGTTATTAATGACTTAAAGGAAGAATGTACTCGATTATTTGAAGATCAGGAAAAAAAGTATATTTCTTCCGATTCCACGCAAGGAGATTCATTGGATTATACATTACCAGGTGAAACTCAGCGTTTAGGATCTAGACACCCCATCTCAAAAACGTTACAAGAAATTAAAGATATATTTACTTCCGTAGGATTTCATATTGCCTATGGTCCAGAAATCGATGATGATTATCATAATTTTACTGCATTAAACTTTCCCCAACATCACCCTGCTCGAGATATGCAGGATACTTTTTTTGTACAAAAGGATGTCGTATTACGCACACATACTTCCAATGTGCAAATACATTTAATGGAAAACAGCCAACCACCGTTACGATATATTGTACCTGGTCGGGTATATCGAAATGAAGCTATTAGTTTTAAAAGCTATTGTCTGTTTCATCAAGTAGAGGCATTGGTGGTTGATAAGAATATTTCATTTGGTGATTTGAAGGGCACCTTAGAATATTTTGTGAAACGTGTATTTGGTAGCAGTGTTACTATGCGTTTCCGTCCAAGCTTCTTTCCATTTACAGAACCAAGTGCAGAAGTAGATATATGGGATGAAAAAAGAGGACAGTGGTTAGAAATCCTTGGCTGCGGTATGGTAGACCCAGCTGTATTTGAAAATGTAGGCTATGACCCAAAAGTTTGGCATGGGTATGCGTTTGGTTTGGGAATTGAACGGATTGCCATGTTAAAGTATGGTATTAGTGACATCCGCCTTTTCTTTCAAAATGATAAACGGTTTTTGGATCAGTTCTAATGCGTATTTCTATTGAATGGTTAAAAGAATTTGTTGATCTAAAAGAGACACCAGATGCTCTTGCAGATATGTTATCCATGCTTGGCTTTGAATCGAAAGTAGCACACGACTTTTCTTTATTAACGAAAGTAGTTGTAGGCAAAGTGGTTACAGCAAAAAAACATCCTAATGCGGATCGATTAA
This sequence comes from Fidelibacterota bacterium, assembly GCA_029936965.1. Classification (GTDB taxonomy): domain Bacteria; phylum Fidelibacterota; class Marinisomatia; order Marinisomatales; family TCS55. Next base: position 5,071 of record JAPYRG010000012.1, on the reverse strand, counting down.
AGCTTTGCACCGTAAATGATGGAAGGAATACCTTAAGCGTTGTTTGTGGAGCGCCAAACGTAGATGCAGGGCAAACGATTGTCTTTGCTCGAGTTGGAGCCGTCCTTCCTGGAGATTTTGTTATTTCCAAAGCGAAGATTCGCGGGGAAGAGAGTCGAGGAATGATTTGTTCCGAACGGGAATTAGGTATTTCAGATGAGCATGACGGAATTATGGTGCTTCCGAAAACTCTTAAAGTTGGTAAACTTATTCAGCCTCATTTGGATAAAATGTATTCTGCATTGGAATTGGATTTAACACCAAATCGCCCAGATGGATTTTCTCATTATGGGATTGCTCGAGAAGTTGCTTTAAAAACCCGTAGAAAACTTAAAAACATTTCTGTAAAAACATTGAATGCGAAAAGCAAAGATGTCCATACGATTGCTAAAGTTACTATTGAAGATGCAACAGATTGTCCTCGATATATGGGTGCAGTGTTGAACAATGTTACGGTTGGTCCCTCTCCGGATTGGATGATAGAGAGGTTAAAGGCTGCAGGTCAACGTAGTATCAATAATCTCGTAGATATATCTAATTATGTATTACTAGAAATGGGGCACCCAACACATATTTTTGATTTTGATATGATTCCTTCCAATACCATTGCTATTCGGCGGGTGAAAAATGATAAAACGATTACAACATTGGATGAAGAAAAGAGAAATCTTTCCAAACAGCAACTATTAATTACGGATGGGAAAAAACCAATTGCACTTGCTGGTATTATGGGTGGTTTGGAATCTGCAGTACAGGATAAAACAAATACTGTATTTGTAGAAAGCGCCTATTTTGATCCTGTGACAATACGAAAGGGATCAAAAGAACTGGGGTTGCTTACGGAAGCTTCCAGAAGATTTGAACGAGGCGCAGACGTGAACGCTGTGGAAACAGCTTTATGGAGAGTGATTAATTTATTACAAGAGCATGCAGGAGGAGAATTAATTCCTGGAATCATTGATGAATACCCTGGAAAATTCAAGCCAAAAAGTATATCTATGCGACGAAATGAATTAGATTTATTTGCTGGATGCAAAATATCTGATAGAGAAGTGAAAATGATTCTAAATGGTTTAAATATCAAACATGAAAAGAAAAAAGATCATTGGAAATGTACCCCACCAAGTTTTCGTCCAGATTTAGAGAGGGAAGCGGATCTGATTGAAGAAATAATTCGCGTATATGGGTATGATAATATTCCTTCCGCTACAAATTATGCATCGTCCTATTTATTAGAACACCCAGACCCTGAGAAACCGTTAGAAGATTTACGAAATTTATTCAGTGCTTTTGGATATCAAGAATGTCAATCCAATACTTTGCAAAGCGAATATTGGACTACCATACATGGAAAAAAATCGATTGCAATGATGAACCCACTGACGGAGCATATGACACATATGCGAACCGATCTATTACCTGGTTTATTAGAAGCGCTAGATTTTAATATTAAAAATGGATCTCCTGATTTGTATTTATTTGAGCTTGGGAATGTTTTTATACAAGAAAAGAAAGGGTTATCTGGAATGAAAGAAATTCCACTAGTTTGTGGATTGGTGCATGGAAATCGCGTATCTCTCTCTGCCCATGAACAGGCGAAGACTACTACCGTATTTACGGTAATGGGTCATATGGATAGATTGTGCATGGCAATGGACACAAGTACTCCTACATTTGAAATGGTAGAAATAAAAGGATATCAACAAGCATTTACTGTATGCGTAGAAAAGGAAGAAATAGGTGTTTTAGGGATGGTAGATCCCATCTTTGTGAAAGATTTAGGTTTGGAAATAGATCAACCTGTTCATTGTTTTAGTTTAGAAACCAATAAACTAATACCTCTACTAACAAACCAACAGAAATTTGCCACAATTAATGTATATCCAATCGTAGAGCGCGATGTAGATTTTGTATTTTCTGAAGAGGTAGAAACAGGAGTAGTATCACAGAAAATATTAAAGCAGAACTATCCTAATTTGAACGAGGTTTTTCCTATAGATATTTTTCGCCACAAAAGCGTAGGATCCGATCATAAGAGTGTTACCTTTCATTTCCGGTTTCAACACCCGGATAAAACCCTTGAAGATAACGAGGTAAGTTCCGTAATAAATAAAATTAAGCGTCTTGTTTTATCTGACTTTGACGCTAAATTACGATCATCTAATTGATGTTTTGAGGAGGAGATTATGGATGACAATGACAGTTTTGTACGCGTAACAATTTTTGGTCAGGATTATACGGTCAAAGCACCTGCTGATTCGACGTACATACAATCTATTGCAACTTTTGTGGATGAAAAAATGCGTGATGTGCAGGAGGGGTTATCTGATCCGCAGTCCACAACTAGAATTGCCATGTTAGCTGCAATGAATATTGCTGATGAATACTTTACCATGCGCAATAATAAAGATAAACTTTCTTTAGAGGTTGAGGGAAAAGTTCAGTCAATCATTGAAGTGATTGACGAAGAGCTGAATTAAAACCATTTACTTGTATGGCTGAAACCAACATATTATCAGGAAAAGTGGTTTCAGATGCAGTGTATGCGGCCTTAGAAGACCGTATTAAAGCACTATCAGATAATCATTCAGCCGTTCCAGGTCTTGCAGCCGTGATCATTGGTGAAGATCCTGCTTCTGAAGTATACGTTCGAAATAAAACACGCAGGTTCCGCAATATGAATCTGCATTCCGAAACAATCCGGCTACCAGAAGAAACCTCTCAAGAAGAACTGTTATCTACCATACGCACTCTCAATCATGATCCAGTCTTTCATGGGATTTTGGTTCAATTGCCATTACCAAAACATATTGATACAGATGTGGTGATTAATGCTATCATTCCTGAAAAAGATGTGGATGGATTTCATCCGGAAAACCTAGGGCGTTTAACAGCGGGAAAACCTCGTTTTATCCCCTGTACGCCTAAAGGAATTATGCGCATTTTGGAACATTCTCATATTGATCCTTCTGGGAAGCATGCGGTGGTACTGGGAAGAAGTAATATTGTTGGTCGACCGATGTCCATTTTATTAAGTCAGAAACAAGCTTATTCCAATGCGACCACAACGATTTGTCATTCAGGAACTTCGGATCTACGGGTAATTACAAAACAAGCTGATATCCTTGTTGCAGCACTTGGTGCTCCGGAGATGATTGATGATTCCTATATTAAAGAAGATGTTATAATAATTGATGTGGGTATTAATCGTGTTCCAGATGATTCGGAAAAAGGATATAAACTAGTTGGCGATGTAAATTTTGATTCCGTGCAAGGTATTGCTCAAAGTATAACTCCCGTACCTGGCGGTGTAGGTCCTATGACGATTGCCATGCTGGTAGAAAACACGGTAGAGGCTGCAGAAAGTTTATATGCCTAAATAACCCTAATTAGGGTATAATTTCCATTAAAATGTGTATCAAAAACCATATGTGGATTTTTGCTCTTGTATTTGCTGTTGGATGTGACCAGCAGAAATACGCAGACTTTAATCTCACAAAATTTCATTATATCAAAAAGGATTATGATGAATATATCGTCAATCGAGAAAATGGGTTTCATCGACTTACTGGCTATCAGGTTGCTGATTCATCCTATGGTATAGTTGTTTTACCTGGGTATTATCCATGGGGTTGGCCTACCAAAGGGTTTGAATGGGCAGAACCATTACATGAATTAAGCAAATTCAAGGTACCGATTTGGTTGTACCGATTTGATTGGAATCAGTGCCCAGAACAAATTACGAAACAGTATGCAGAAGCAATGAAAGCATTTGTGATGGAAAATCCTCATTTAGATTCTATGTGGGTAATGGGACATAGTTATGGAGGAATGATTGCTGCATTATTCGCCGAACAATGGAATGATGTCACTCCATTAACCGTACACTCCATTGCAGCTGCATTAGCAGGAACAGATCATTCAGGATCTGAATGTAAGTTTTCCAAGGAAACGGGATATTTTATTCATGATAACGTTCGTTTTACTCAGTGGAGAACTGTGCATGAACAGGATGGTGCATTTAAGAAGATGGAAACGGATCCTCAAATCACCACATTGTACAATGGAAACTATATAGAGTTGCCTGCCAATTGGGGAGATCTTCGATTGGGGCATAATTTATCTATAAAATGGGTTTGTAAATCTCTATTAAATACTCTATAATCATTATATAATAAGCGCTTGTATTGCATCGCTTTTTTATGATAATATAAAATTGAATTCGGAGGAAAGTTTGTCTCAAAAATTATATCCACTATTATTAGTACTATTTATTGGCGTAATCTATTCTCAGGATGCGCCGCCTACTGACACAGAAGACCAAGAGAATATTGAAGGATCAGAGGATCAAAATGTTATACCTGAAGATCAAGGTACAGCGCCTAAAGATCAAAATGCGGTGACGGAAGAGGCAATACCTATGGAGTCTACTGAGGATCCTAAAGAAGAAAAAAAAATCAAACCTCCAAAAATTCAAAAACCAAAGACCCAGATGGGTTCACTTCTTCGAGGAGTGGTTGTTCCAGGTCTCGGACATGTGTATAATGATAATAAGCGAATAGGATTTCTGTGGATGGGTATTGAAGCTACATTATTAGCTGCTACCATTAATTATAAATCCGAATATGATGAATCCTTAAGTGATTATAATAATTATCAAACATTGTATTGGACAGAAACAGATATCTCTTTATTGCTATTATATAAAGAAAAGCGAGATACTAGCAGAAAAGATATGGATGCTGCCAATACCAATTATCAAGTTTTCTCTGGATTATTAGCTGCTGGTTGGTTGTATAGTGCGGTCAGCTCCTATTTAGAAGGTCCAGGGACTTCAAAATATTCACAACGAAAACGACAGGCTCTATCTAAGATGAATATGAATGTTGCTTTTAACCATGAACAACAGAATATGCAGTTGAAATTTTCTGTTCCACTGCGTTAACTAGGTTATTAAAATGAAAATGATACGATATGTACCTTTATTTTTACTTATTCTGTTTTCCTGTTCGGAAGATTTACCAGAGGATGT
>JAPYRG010000011.1 GCA_029936965.1 Fidelibacterota bacterium | reverse complement strand
CAGCGGAAGAAGAAGCACCAGCGGAAGAAGAAGCACCAGCGGAAGAAGAAGCACCAGCGGAAGAAGAAGCACTAGATAACAAAAAAGATAAAGAGCCTAAAAATAAAAAATCAGCTAAGAAGGGTTCTGTAAAGAAGGCCAAAAAGTAAGGCCAAAATTGATGAAAAATGAAGATAGGTCATGCTAATAAGCATAAAGGCCCAAGGAGGAAATGATTATGAAGGAGTTAATTGAAAGTATAGCAAAACATTTGGTAGACAAACCAGATGAGGTAAATGTATCAGATGTAGAAACGGAACAACGTATAATCTATGAATTGACTGTGGGTGAAGGTGATTATGGTAAAATTATTGGGAAGAGTGGAAGAAATATTTCAGCCATACGTACCATAATTTTTGCAATTAATGCTAAGCAAGGGGGTAAGCGCGCTCGTCTGGATGTGATTGATTAGCTAGCGATTGAATTATGAATAAGCTTTTTCCTATAGGAGAAGTTACTCGTGCATCTGGATTGAAAGGCGCAGTATCAGTTCGTCCATTATCCCGTTATTTTGAGGATTACATTCATTCTCATCAATTGCATATTGGACTTACAGAAAAATCGTCTAGCAAACTTAAGCTAAGCAAAATGGTGGGATCTGGAAAAAAATCTAGTTTTCTCTTTAAAGGCATTAAAGATAGAGATAGTGCTAAAACTATTATTGGTAAAAAGATATTTGCATTAGTTGATGAGCTGGATTCAATCCATTTTCTCTCCAGTGATTTGATTGGATATGGAGTATTTACTGATGAAGGCATACATGTTGGGAGATTGGGAGAAATCCTTTGGCTTCCAGCAAATGATGCGTATGTAATTAATGATGGTGATAGAGAATTTCTGATTCCAATAATACCTGAAATTGTTAAAAGTATAGATTATCCGCAAAGAGCAGTATTGATTACTCCTATGGAGGGATTATTAGATTGAAGTCAATTTCAATAATTACACCGATGCCTGATATGATCAATTCTATCATTGAACAATCTATACTGCGCAAAGCGATTGAAGGCGATGTAGTTAAATTTGATGTGGTAGATTTAAGGGATTATGGATTGGGAAATTACAAGCAGATTGATGATACTCCTTATGGAGGTGGCGGAGGTATGATTTTAATGGCCGAACCATTGTTTGCAGCCTTAGATCAAATTATTAATAATTTGAAAGATGGTAATAATACGAAAATTATCTATCCCTCACCTCAAGGACGGTTGTGGTCACATAAAAAAGCAATGGAAAATAGTGACTTCAAAAATCTTATATTTATTTGTGGTCATTATAAAGATATTGATCAGCGTGTGATTGACAAGTATGTGACTAATGAATATTCAATAGGTGATTATGTTGTTACTAACGGTGAAGTTCCTGCGATGATCATGATAGATAGTATTGTGAGATTAATACCAGGTGTGCTAAATAATTTTGATTCTGTAAAAACAGATTCATTTTTTTCTGGAATAGAGCTGGATGCACCATATTATACTAGACCATCTGAGATTGATAATTTATCGGTACCAGATGTTTTATTGAGCGGTGATCATGAAAAGATAAATAAATGGCGTAAGAATGAAAGACGCCTAAGGACTAAGAATAAACGTCCAGATTTATGGTCAAAGAGAACCAAAAAACTAGATTCATTGGAGGATAGGTCATGAATAAATTACAAGAAGCGGTAAAAGATCAGTTGAGAGATGACTTGCCGGAATTTTCTCCAGGAGATACTCTCTCTATTGGAGTAAGAGTTGTGGAAGGCGGTAAAGAACGATTGCAAATCTTTAAAGGTGTAGTTATCTCTAAAAGCGGCGGCGGCGTAGAAGAAACTTTTACAGTACGTAAAATATCTGGTGGAATTGGTGTAGAGAGAATTTTTCCATTGCATTCTCCAATGATAAATTCAATCAAAGTGGATCGCAAAGGAAAGGTTCGACGTGCAAAACTACACTATTTGCGTGGATTAACTGGTAAAGCAACAAGAATTACAGAAAAACGCTAATCTTAGCGTATTTATCCTATTTTCGCCCTCATTATCCTATACTGGTAATGAGGGCTTATTTATTTAAATATATAAAAAAAATAATTCTGCTTTTTTAGCTTTATTTAATTATAATATTTTAGAAATGAATATTTATAATATGAATCGAAAAGAGAAAATAATATTAGCGATTACAGGAGGATCCCATCTATCTGTTCATGCCTTAATGTTAGCGTTGCCAAGTCTGATTCCAATTTTCATGAGTGAGTTCAATATAGGAATAGATGTTTTAGCAGTTGTTGTTACAATTAGCGCATTCATGTTTGGACTTGGAGCTATTCCATCTGGTTGGCTCGAGAGTAAGATTGGTGGAAAAACATTATTAATATTATATTTATTTGGTTCTAGTTTTTCAGCAATACTTGTTTCAATATCTAATTCATTCTATCTACTGGTTTTTGGTTTAGCCTTATTAGGCTTTTCATCGAGTATATATCACCCTGCCGGACTTACATTGATTTCTAATCGCGTTCATCATATAGCAAAGGGCATGGCAGTTCATGGTATTTTTGGCTCAATAGGATCGGCAATTGGCCCAGTATTAGCAACTACTTTTGCTTTTTTTATCTCCTGGCGTGCATCGTATGCAACTTTAGGATTATTTAATTGCGCTCTAGGCATCGCTTCAATATTATTAATTCCATCAAGGAAAAAAGCTAAAGATATTGAAATAATGATTAATAAAAAAGGTCCTAACAAAACAAATCGTATAGCTTTGCTATTCTTTTATATAACTAATCTGATTATGGGGTTTGTATACTATGGATTCACAACATTTATGCCAATTCACTTTGCTGAGAATACGAAAGAATTCCTTCCTTTTATTCCCGATACTATGAAGGCAGGCATCTTCCCCTCCTTTGTATTTTTATCCGGAATTATTGGTCAAATTATTGGTGGTAAACTCGGAACTCGTTTCAATAGGATTGGTATCCTGCCATATATTATTGCGATCAACATCCCTTTTTTATTGTTAATGGGTTATTCTAAAGGTCTTTTGCTTATTTTTTGTAGTTTAGGTCTTGGAATGACGTATTTTAGCAGTCAACCAATAAGTAATACAATTATTGCAGATTTAACACATAGCAATAATAGAGGAATAGGGTATGGAATCAACTTCTTTTTAAGCATGGGTATAGGATCCCTTGCAGCAATGGCTGGTGGACTCCTTGCAATAAATTATGGAACTACAATTGTATTTCTTTCTTTAGGATTTTTACTTATTCCAGCTTTATTTACTAGTTATATTATTATTTTGAAATCATGATTATTGTTTTAGTGCCAAAACTTTATCTACTTTATAGATTAATATGATTAATAAGCAGTTAAAGGAGCTTCCATCAGTATCTCAAGTTATACATGAGATAAATGATAGTATAACTTTACATAATAGATATTTAAAGTATATTATTAATTCAGAAATTAAGCTATATAGAAAATTGGCACAGGCCAATGAATTAAATTATACACGTAGGGAGATTATTAAGAGAATTATTCAAGAAGTTGAGAGGCTGGATCAATCTTCAATCAAAAATATAATTAATGGTACGGGTATAGTATTACATACGGGTTTTGGACGGGCTCCTATATCAAAAAAAATAATACAAAGAGTGGCAACTAAATTGCATGGTTATATTAATTTAGAATTTGATTTGCTTGAGGGGAAACGTGGTTACCGACAAAATCATTTATCCAGAATGTCTAATGCAATATTTGGTTCCCAATCTAGTTTATTAGTTAATAATAATGCGTCAGCTGTTCTATTATCCCTTAATTCTTTAGCAGAGGGTAAAGATGTAATTGTATCTAGAGGTCAGGAAGTTGAGATTGGCGGTTCTTTCCGCATACCTGATATAATTCAAAAAAGTCATGCAAAACTTATAGAAGTAGGAACTACAAATAGGACTCATTTATTTGACTATGAAAAAGCAATATCATCATCTACAGGCGTTATTTTATGGGCCCATACGAGCAACTACGTTGTTAAGGGTTTTACAAAAGAAGTGTCGCTTAAAGATTTAGCCTTGCTATCAAAGAAAAAACGAATTCCTCTTGTTGTAGATTTAGGATCTGGAACGATCATTTCGACAGATAATTATAATTTACCTATGGAAAAAAATATTCAAGAGATTTCTAATACAGGTGCTGATATTATAACTTTTTCTGGAGATAAATTAATAGGAGGTCCTCAATGTGGGTTTATTATTGGAAAAAAAAGATATATAAATAAGATCTCACAAAATCCCTTACACAGAACCTATCGATGTGATAAGTGGACCATAGCTTTTATGGAAGAGACGCTCAAGACTTTTCTATCAGAGGAAAAATTCGACTCAAACAATCTATCTTTAAAATTACTTACTACTTCTAGAAGAGAATTAATTGTCAGAGGAAAAAGAATTATTGAAAATATTCCTAATAATAAAGTAAAGGTCCTAGGCCTTACTTTAGAAGAATCTTTAGTAGAGGCAGGGAGTGGTTCATTGCCCTTAAAATCTATCCCTAGTGCAGTCTTAAAATTTCGCCCTAAGGAAATATCTGTATCTTCATTGGCAAAAGCTTTTCGTTTAGGTAAACAGCCTGTCGTTGGTTATACGAAAAGAAATATTTTTTATATTGATTTAAAAGCGGTATTGCCTAGCCAAATATCTCAATTGATTGCATCAATTAAGCAGGTCTAGTTTGTCTCACGTAGTTATAGGGACTGCTGGACATATTGATCATGGTAAAACATCTCTGGTCAAAGCTCTCACAGGTACGGATACAGACAGATTGATTGATGAAAAAAAACGAGGAATGACAATTGATTTAGGTTTCGCATTTCTTAATGATAATATCACGATTATTGATATGCCTGGACATGAAAAATTTGTACGAAACATGGTAGCAGGTGTATCTAATATTCATATTGCATTATTAGTAGTTGCTGTAGATGATGGTATTATGCCACAAACCAAAGAACATCTTCAAATTTTACAAATATTAAATATTTCTACATGCATAATTGTTCTAACAAAGATTGATTTAATTAAGGATGCGGAATGGGTAGATCTTGTTGAATTAGAAGTTCAAGAGATGACCAGAGATACTTTTGAAAATATAGAAATTGTACGAACATCAGTACAAACTAATGAAGGTATAGACCAATTAAAGAATCTTTTATTGAAGCAAATAGCATTTAAAAATGATATCAAAAAAAATGATTTTTTCAGATTACATATTGATCGGTCATTTTCAATGACGGGTTTTGGAACGGTAGTTACTGGAACAGTATTATCAGGTGAACTTAATAAGGGAGATAAAATATTCGTATTACCAGATAATATTTCAACTAAGGTCAGAGGTATTCAAAGGCATGGTGAAGAAATTAATACCGTCCGTATTGGTGATAGAGCTGCAATCAATTTAACAAATATTGAATTGGATAAAGTATTTAGAGGATCTCAACTAACAGCGAGTTCTTCCACAATATCAGTGAATCAATTTATTGCAAGTATTACAATTACTAATCAGAGGATTAAAGAAATTAAACATAGACAAAGGGTTCGAATCCATTTAGGAACTGCTGAAGTATTTGCTAGGATATATTTCATTGGACAAAAAACATTAAATCATAATGTTAGAACAAATGTTTTAGTAAAAATGGAAAAAAGTCTATGTGTCTTTCAAGAAGATTTATTTGTTATAAGATCCTACTCTCCAATCACTACATTAGGGGGAGGAATTGTCTTAACTGCTTTGATAATTAAAAATTTGCCATTTAAATCATGGGTTCCATTACTTGAAAGAGATCCAATAAAAAGATTTTATCAACTTATAAATTATAGTACACCCAAATTCATTGAAGAGTGGTCATCGATAACTCAAGTGCATATTACCGATATTTTTAAATGGATAAAAGATTTAGGCCTCTTTATTACTGAAAATGAATTTGTTTATTCCGAAGATATGAAGAAAGAGAGTACACAGAACGTTATTAGAGTCTTACAGAGTTTTCATGATAATAATCCATTGAGAAATGGCATGGGTTCTGACGTATTGAAACAACAATCGAGAATTGACGAAGGATGGTTTCTAGAGATTCTTTCAATGATAGAAAAAGAAGGCTTAATTAAGAGACTTGGATCAGAATATGCCTTATCATCACACGAGATAAAAATAAGTGATGAAATGATTAATCTTTATGAAAAATTAGAAAAGAAAACCATTCAAAATGGTTTTATTCCAATTACTACTAAAGAAATTTCTGGACAATTTGAATTATCTGAAAAGAAGTGTTTAGAGCTATTACATGTTTTAAAAAATCAAAAAAAACTTGTTAAAGTAAATATTGATCTTTGGATGCATTCTAAAAATATAGATAGACTTTATCTGTTAAATAAGAATCATTTTCAATCAAATAATGAGTTGGATATCTCATCATTTAAAAGTTATACAGGTTTAACAAGGAAATTTGCCATTCCAGTGCTTGAATTTTGCGATAAGCAGGGATGGACATTGCGTATGGGGAATTTGCGTATAAAAGGGGAAAATCTTTGAAAAACAAAACTATAAATGGTAAGGGCACCCCTTTAATGCGACAATATGATGAAATAAAGGAGCAGTATAATGATGCAATTGTATTATTTAGAATGGGAGATTTTTATGAAACTTTCAATAATGATGCTTTAATTACAGCAAAAATCTTAGGAATTGTACTTACTAAGAGATCTAATGGAGCGGCTGCTGAAGTCCCACTAGCTGGATTTCCATATCATTCTATAGATAATTATCTATATAAGCTTGTAAATGCTGGTCACCGTGTTGCTATTTGTGAACAAGTAGAAGACCCGAAGCTTGCTAAAGGGATTGTTAAAAGAGAGGTAATTGAAGTCGTTACTCCTGGAACAATTACAAGCGACACTGCTTTAAATGATAAATCGAATCAATATATTGGATGTATTCATTTTGATAATGAAGATTCAGGTTATGCTATTTTGGATCAATCAACTGGAGAAGTATTTGTAGGTCAATGTTTAGCAATTGATTTAACAGAATCGTTATTGAAGTTTGCTCCTAGAGAAATATTAATTAGTAGTAATATTATTTATTCCACTGCTTTATGGTATAGAACATTAAGACCATTTATAACAGTTATTGATGATTGGTTATTATCATACGATGAATCAAATCGAATACTAAAAAAACATTTTCAAGTTCGCTCACTAAAAGGTTTTGGATGTGAGAGTTTAAAATTAGGTATTGCTGCTGCAGGTGCGATTTTTCATCATATAAATAATACATTGAATGGCTCCTTGAATCATGTAACTAATTTGAAGACTATACATGATGAGGGGATAATGGGCATGGATAGCTTTTCAGTTAAAAATCTTGAAGTATTTAGATCATTAACAACACAAGGGACTCATGGAACATTAATTGATTTATTAGATCATACAGTTACAAATGGGGGAGGTCGAATGCTAAAGCAATGGCTTAGCAGACCTTTAAATGATTTAGAAAGGTTAAATAATCGTTTAGATATTGTTAATGCGTTTACAAATCATAAGAATCAATTAAATAAATGCAGGATTGTATTTAAAGATATACTCGATATAGAAAGAATATTGGGAAAAATTAATCAAGGTAAAGCTACCCCTCGAGATATAATTGGTTTGAAACAAAGTTTAAGTATAATTCCAGAGTTGAAAGAAATATTATTTAAAATTGATGATCAATACTTGAATAAAATACAATCTGATTTTGTTGATACAGACTCAATAGTTGAACTTATATCTTCTCAATTAAATGATGAAGTTCCAGTTCAGATTAAACAAGGAAATATTATTCGTGAAGGTATCAGTAAAAAATTAGATGAACTGCGAAAATTAATTTTGGGAGGAAAGCAATGGATTGATGAACTGGAGAAAAATGAAAGAGAGCGTACAGGCGCCAATCGATTAAGAATTGGCTTTAATAAAGTTTTTGGATATTATTTGGAAATTTCGAAATCACAGCAGAATAATATTCCCGATGAATATATTCGGAAACAAACATTAGTTAGCTCTGAACGTTTTATCACAACTGAATTAAAAGAATATGAAGAAAAAATATTATCTGCTGAGGATAAGATATTAGCAATTGAAACAGAACTTTTCTCAATATGTTGCAGTAAAATATTGGAAAAAGTAGAGTTGATTCAAACTAACGCTAAAATACTAAATCGTATTGATGTATTGATAACATTTGCTTACTTAGCCATTCAAAATAGATATTGTAAACCAAGATTATCTAAAAATTCTATTTTAAAAATTAATGATGGTAGACATCCTGTTGTTGAAAAGCTATTACCTTCTTCTGAACGTTTTGTTAGTAATAGTATTGATTTAGATGTAAGTAAAAATCAAATTCATCTTATTACAGGTCCTAATATGGCAGGAAAATCTACTTATTTACGTCAAATAGGTTTGCTTGTATTAATGTCTCAGATTGGATCTTTTGTTCCTGCGAAAGATGCTGAAATCGGTATTGTAGACCATCTTTTTACAAGAGTAGGGGCTAGTGATAATCTTGCTGGTGGAGAAAGCACATTTCTTGTTGAAATGATTGAAGCTTCAAATATTATTCATAATGCAACGTCTCAAAGTCTAATCCTCCTTGATGAAATTGGTCGTGGGACCGCAACATTTGATGGTCTATCATTAGCATGGTCTATTACGGAATATTTGCATAATAATCAATCTGTAGCTGCTCGAACATTATTTGCAACTCATTATCATGAATTGACCAAATTAGATCAAACTTTAGATAGATTGGAGAATTACCATGCTTCTGTTGAAGAATCTGAAGAAGAAATAATTTTTTTAAAAAAGATTTTACCTGGCCCTGGTAATAAGAGTTATGGTATTCATGTGGCAAAAATGGCTGGTCTTCCACAAAGTATTTTAGATAGAGCTAACGAAATTCTTATACATCATTTAAAAGAGAGTAAAGAAGTAAGTAATTATTTACCAGAAAAGCATACAAATCAGGCTTCAATGTTTCAAGATGATGTTTTATCTTATTTGGAGGATCTTAAGAACATCAATATCAATGAGGTTACTCCTATAGAAGCATTGAAGATATTAGATGATTTGAAGAAAAAATATGAATCATAAAAATATTAGCTTCATTACATTAGTATTCTTTTCTTTCATTTACTCAGAATCAATTTGGGTAAATTATGGTTGGGAAATATTTGATAATGCAGGTGATGGTCGCGCATTATCATTAGGAAATTCTTTTACTGCTGATGGCACATCTCCTATATCGGTTTTGTGGAATCCTGCACATCAGAATTCTCAGAGGAATCTACCTTTATCTTATGGACATCAGAATCGTTTTGCAGGTTTGGTTAGCAGTGATGTATTAGTCTTTGGTTTTAAGAGCAAAATTAGGACTCCCTTAAGCATAGTAATTTTACGTGAAGCAGTATCAAGGATACCTGATACCAGAGATTTTCTGCTTGACTGGGGAGAAGATGGCATGCCTGGGACGATGGATTTTGGTGAAGGAAATGGAGTGTTAGACGAAGGGGAAAGACTTGACTTTGAAAACATAAAATATTTTGATCAATCTCAATGGGCTTTACATTTCAGTACTGCAAAAAAAATAAATAATTTTACGTTTGGGATTGCTGCGAAGAGTTTATTTCATAATCTTGGTGGATACAATGGAAATGGCTTTGGGTTTGATATTGGGGCAAAGTTTTCTCCTTGGGAAGGCAATATTATAGGACTAACATTTAATCATTTTACTACCTCTTGGTTTATATGGGATAATGGTACTGTTGAAAGAACTATGCCAAATATTTCTATTGGAATAACACAATTATTAAAATTATCCACAATACCTTTAGATTTTAGATTTAATGGAGGTGCTATTAAATCGTTAGCTTATAATGGGATTAGGTATAACTTAGGCCTTGAGTTAAACTATAAGTCTAATCTTCAAATTAGATTAGGTAGAAATAATAATGGTTTTTTATCGACAGGAATAGGCTTAATATGGGTCAACTTTTCAATAGATTATGCTTATAGGCCATCGCCATCATATACTGGATTTGGATCGAGTCAATTAATATCATTTAGGATAGATCCAATTTGGTTTAAAAATAAAATAATTTCTTTTTTATAAATTATTTCCCAAATATATATTATTGATCTTTATTTGAATAAAAACGCCAAAATGAATTAAATTTATCATTCACCCTGGGTAAGGAAATATGATTTTAAGTATGACAGGATTTGGTCATTCAGTTATAGATACTGAAGTTGGACAGTTATCCGCATCTGTGCGGTCAGTTAATTCAAGATATTTAGATATTAAAATACGTGGATTAAATATAGATCCAGAAGTTGAGCGAGATATTAGACAATTAATATCTAAGAACCTAATTAGGGGGTCTGTGCAGATATTTTTTGAAATTGGCATAAACTCTTCATCAAATAATAGTTTTTCTTTTAATAAAGATCGTTTTGAAGCAATAGATGAAACTTTAAAAATGATTTCACAAAATTATTCTTATACCATTAATCCTGGTGATTTTATTCGTGCGTCAGATATTTTATCAGATAATAGATTAGATAATCTGAATTCAGATGATATCATAAAAGTTACTAATGAATCAATTATACAATTGAATGAGATGAGAGAATTAGAAGGAGATAAGATTTATATAGATTTAGTTTCGAGACTTACTACTTTAAAGAAAGGAGTTAAAAGTTTAGAGAAATTGAATAAATCTTTTGCTAATAATAGAAAAGAGAAATTGCAAAACCGTTTACAAAAGTTATTAGGAAATCACGAATTGGATGAGTCTAAATTGATACAGGAGGTTGCTATTTTAGCAGAGCGCGCTGATGTTACTGAGGAGATAGTTCGTTTGAAAAGTCACTATGAACAATTAAGCAATCTATTAGATAGTGGTGATAGTATAGGTAAAAGGTTTATTTTTTTAATTCAGGAAGTATTTCGTGAAATTAATACAATAGGTTCAAAAAATGGTTCAATAGATGTAATTAATCAAGTAATACTAATGAAGGATGAAGTAGAAAAAATAAGAGAACAAGCGCAGAATATATTATGAAAAATATAATTGCTATATCTGCTCCATCTGGAACTGGTAAATCTACTTTATGTGAGGAGCTTAGACGAAAAAAACCTCAAATAAAATTTTCAGTTTCCTGCACTACTAGATCTAAACGTGATTATGAAATTGAAGGAGTAAACTATTACTTTTTGACAGATGATGAGTTTATGGAAAAAGTAGGAAATGATGAATTTGTAGAGTATGAAGAAGTCCATGGTTATTATTATGGAACTTTAAAAAATACTCTGAGAGATGCAATTATTAGCGAAGAATTAATGTTGTTTGATTTAGATGTAAATGGCGCAATGTCAATTAAGAAAAAATATCCTAATAATACTCTTACTGTATTTATTTTACCCCCTTTAATAGAAGATTTAAGAATACGTTTGATTAATAGAGGGACGGACTCAAAAGAAATAATTAATAAAAGACTAGAAAGAACAAATAAAGAGATGAAGTTTAAAGATAAATTTGATACCTTTATGATTAACGATGATCTATCTAGTGCTATAGAAAAATTAAATGAAATAATAACCAATCAAAATAAAGGAGTAGTATATGGCAGTTAAACCCTTATCCTTACGTGAAATAGAGAAACAATCAAAAAATATTTATGAAGCAGTGGTAGTGATGTCAAAGAGAGCGCGTCAGATTAATCAAGAACGGTATGAAGAAAAAGTCATAAATGAAACAGATGGTATCTCTGAGTTTGATGTTTTAGATGAATTACCACAAGTTGATCCCGAGGATTATGAGGAAAAAGAGAAAGTAACTACTGAAGCTTTGGATCAGTTTTTATCGGGAGATGTGCAATGGAGAGAATTAGAAGGTGATGACTCAGAGGATTAAGCTTGATAAATATTTGAGACAGACTCAAGATATTTATGGAGATAAGCTTTTTTTAAAAATAAATAAAATATCTAATGACTCTAATATCAAAGAAAATTCATTGGATGAGTTTTATCACTCGATTAATATGTGTCAGAAATGCCAATTAGGAAATAGCAGAAAAAACTTTGTTTTTGGTATTGGTGATAAAAATGCTGACTTATTACTTGTAGGAGAGGCTCCAGGGGAAAAGGAAGATCTTGAAGGTGCCCCATTTGTTGGTCGCGCGGGTAAACTATTAGATAAAATATTGGCTGCTATATCTCTATCAAGAGATAAAGGTGTTTATATTTGCAATGTCTTGAAATGTCGCCCTCCTGATAATCGCGACCCTTTACCATCCGAGGTCGAAAAATGCGAGCCTTATTTGAAAGAGCAAATTAATTTGATAAAGCCTAAACTAATAGTAGCTTTAGGTAGAGTAGCAGCAAAGACGTTATTAAATAATGATTTGGCATTAAAAGATATGCGTTCAATTAAGCATGACTATTATGGTACTCCGCTAGTGGTTACTTATCATCCAGCCGCTCTATTAAGAAATCAGAATCTTAAACCTGCTGCATGGGAAGATTTTAAATGGATAAGAAATTTAATTAACTGAAAATATGGCAAATAATAAAACAGATCAAAATTTAAATTTACAACCACAATCGATTGAAGCAGAGCAAGCTGTCTTGGGCGCAATGTTATCAAGTAAAGATGCAATAAGTAAAGCATTGCAATGGGTGCGCAGTCATCATTTTTATAAAGAATCTCACAGTAAAATCTTTTTAGTTATGTCAGACCTTTTTGATAAAGGAGAACCAATTGATACAATCTCAGTTATAAATAAATTGAAAAAGAATAAACAAATTGATGATGTTGGTGGAGCTTATTTTATAACTGGTTTGGTGGAATCTGTACCTACTGCAGCGAATATTGAGAGTTATGCTAAAATAGTATTGGAAAAGTTTATGCTTCGCGAATTAATAAGAGCTTCTCATGAATTGTCTAAAGATGCATATAACGATCGTCAAGATGTGGGTGAAATCCTCGACGCTGCTGAGCAAACAATTTTTGCAATAACTCAGGATCGTCTTCGTGGTGGTTTTTTGCCTATAGATGGTATATTGCATGAGACGTTTAAGAATCTAGACCGTATTGCTTCTAATCCTGGATCTGTGACAGGCGTAGCCTCAGGATTGATTGATTTGGATGAAATTACTTCTGGATTTCAAAAAGGTGACTTAGTGATTATTGCTGGTAGACCATCAATGGGTAAGACAGCATTAGCATTGTCAATTATGCGAAATGCGGCAATAGACTTTAAAGTCCCTGTAGGCATGTTTAGTTTGGAAATGGCGAATCATCAATTAGCTCAAAGACTCCTCTGCGCTGAAGGAAGAGTTGATAGTCATTTGGTTCGGACAGGAAAACTTCCTAAGAATCAATGGAAAAATTTAAGTCTTGCAGTTGGCTCTCTGGCAGAAGCTGAAATTTATTTGGATGATACTCCCGCTATAACTGTTTTGGAATTACGAGCAAAAGCGAGAAGATTGAAAGCTGAGAAGAATTTAGGTCTCCTAATTATTGATTATCTGCAATTGATGCAGGGGCCTAGGAATATTGAGAGTAGACAGCAAGAAATATCTAATATATCACGTTCATTGAAAGCCTTGTCAAAAGAATTAGATATTCCGGTCATAGCTTTATCGCAGTTATCTCGCGCCGTTGAGCAAAGGAGTGAACATAGACCACAATTATCTGATCTTAGAGAAAGCGGTGCAATTGAACAAGATGCAGATGTTGTTATATTCTTATATCGTTCATGGGTTTACTCTAGAGAAGAAGAAGAGAAAGGCAGAGCACAAGCTATAATTGCAAAGCAGAGAAATGGTCCCATTGGAACTGTAAATCTATCGTTTATAGATCGTTTCGCTCGATTTGAAAGTATTTCAGCTTTTGAAGATTTAGAGTCTAAAGTCCCATTTTAATGCAGAACCCATTAACAAAATTTGTTCCACACCTTGTAGGCGAATATCCACGAAAATTTCTAAATCTATTTGAAAGTGTATCTATTATTAAAGGATTTGAAAAAGATGAGATACGCGATCTTTTATGGCAAGCATATGAATTTTCCAGCACTCACCATGAAGGTCAAAAAAGAAAATCAGGCGAACCCTATTTTAATCATTGCTTAGCCGTTGCCAACACTCTTGCATTATGGAAAATGGATCATTTTACTATTGCAGGAGGAATGTTACATGATACTGTTGAGGATACAGATGCATCGATTAACGATATAAAATCTCTATTTGGTAAAGATGTATCCGATCTTGTTGATGGTGTTACCAAACTAGGAGGTATCCGTTTCTCAAGCAGGGAAGAGAAACAAGCAGGTAACTTTATGAAGATGCTGCTTTCCGTTGCAAAGGATCTGCGTGTAATAATAATTAAATTTGCTGATAGGCTTCATAACATGAAGACAATCAAATATTTGCCCAGAATTAAGCGTCATCGAATTGCGATGGAGACTAGAGACGTTTATGTGCCATTGGCTAATAGGTTGGGAATGGCTAAGGTAAAAGCTGAGTTGGAAGATTTAGTATTTCAAACATTAAATCCAAAAGCATATTCTGAGCTTGAATCCAAAGTTAAATCAAGTAGAAGAGCTAGAGAGCGATATATTTCTGATATTACTAAACCAATAATAGATGAATTATCTAAGTATAATTTGGACGCATCAATCTATGGTAGAGTTAAATCTTATTCCTCTATATATGGTAAGATGGTTAAAAGAGGTAAGTCTTTTAATGAAATTTATGATAATCTTGCAGTGAGAGTTATTGTTGATAAAATCGAAGATTGTTATTTAACGCTCGGAGTTTTACATCAAGAATTTAAGCCTGTCCAAGATCGTTTTAAAGATTTCATCGCTACTCCAAAAACAAATGCTTATCAATCAATACATACAACTGTTATAGGTCCAGGAGGAAAATTAGTTGAGATTCAAATTAGGACTAGGGAAATGGAAGAAACTGCTGAAATAGGCATTGCTGCACATTGGCAATATAAAAATGATGGAGTTGCTAGTAAGAGTATCGATGATCATGTAAAATGGTTAAGAGATCTAGTAGAGATTCTTCAAGGTGAGTCGTCTGACCCGAGAGAGTTCATGAATCTTCTTAAAATTGATTTATTTAATGATGAAATATTTGTATTTACCCCAAATGGTGATTTAGTTCAGTTGCCAGTTGATTCAACTCCAATTGATTTTGCATTTAATGTTCATACAGAAGTAGGCTTGCATTGTATTGGAGCCAAGGTTGACCATAAAGTTGTACCACTAAATACAATTTTAATAAATGGAGATACTGTAGAAATATTAACTAGCAAATCTCAAAATCCTAGTTATGGATGGTTAAAGTTTATCGTGACAAGTAAAGCTAGAAATAATATAAATAAATTTTTACAGAAGACGACTAGAGATGAAAGCATCGTTCTTGGTAAACAACTCGTTGAAAAAACACTTAGAAGATTAAAGCGAAAATCAATGATGAATGAATTAATTGAATCATATTTCAAATTTGGATATAATAATTCCGATTCTTTTCTTGAAGCTATTGGGAGTGGATCAATTTCTATTAGAGATGTTTTAAATAAAATAAGTCCAAATGATAATAACTCAATCGAGGAAGAACCTTCAGATGGAGAAAGTAGTTTTCTAGATTTTGCTAGAGGTAGATCTAAAGGTATAAAAATTCAAGGAATTAAAAATTTAATGGTATCCTTCGGGAAATGTTGCAATCCAATTCCTGGCGATGAAATGATTGGTTTTATCACTAGAGGTAGAGGAGTTACCGTGCATCATTCTACATGTAAAAGTTTACCTTTATTAAATAAAGAATCAGATCGTTTGATTCCAGTAGAATGGGATGTTGGAAGATCTGATATTTTTAATGTAAGGCTCAAAGTAGAATCAATTGATAGAAAGGGTATGTTAAGAGAAATTACAGAAGTTATTTCAAGTTCAAATATCAATATAACTAGTGTTGATATGAAGGTTAAAGATGCTTTATCGACAGCTTTTTTTATTATACAAATAAATAACATAAAGCAACTTGATCGTATAATTAATAAAGTAATCAAAATTCCTGGAGTTGATAACGTAGAAAGAACAGGCATTTAGAAATGAAAGTAAGAACATTTACAAAAAAAGATGTAGCTGTAGAAATTGCAAATCGATTAGAAGCAACCCTCGTTGATTCTTTAATATTTACAGATGAGTTATTTTTAGTTTTACGAGAAATGTTAACTGATGATCATGAAAAAGTAAGGATTGAAATTAGGAATTTTGGTGTACTTGAAGTTAAACCAACCAAAGCTAAGCCTAATGCAAGGAATCCTCAGACTAATCAAGAAATCTTTGTTTCTGCACATAAGAAAACGCATTTCAAACCAGGTAAAATTCTTAAACAATATTTAAAAAAGCCTATCAAGTAAACTTCCATTAAATGGGAAGAATTTTAGCTATTGATTACGGTGATCAAAGAATAGGGCTTGCACTATCTGATCCATTAAAGATAATTGCCAGCCCATATAAAACAATTATAAATAATAATGATCATATAGTTGATCTAATCCAAGATATTATTATTAGAGAAGATGTGAAATTAACAATTGTTGGCTTACCACTTGCTATGTCTGGAGAAGATACAGCTCAGACAAAAAAAGTAAAAAATTTTTCAGATAAATTATCTTTAAAGGGTATAAAAATTAAATTTGTTGATGAAAGGTGGAGTTCGAAAGCTGCAAAAAGATCCATGAAAGATCAGGGTATTAAAACAGGGCATAATAAATCTTTAGTTGATCAAACTGCAGCAGCAATATTTCTGCAACAATATTTAGATCAAAAATAACTATGTCAAATTTCCTTGATATATCAAAGTGGAAATTATCTGTATTGTCAGGTATTTTAATTGGGTTATCCTATCCACCATCTCCTCTTGGGTTTTTAGCTTGGTTTGGGTTGATACCATTAATTCATATTTTACTAAACTCATCCATCGTTAATAGTATAAAATGGTCTTTTATAACAGGTATTATTGTAAATATTATAACTCTTTATTGGTTAGGTCTCAATAGTGGAGCAGGTTTGGCTTCTGCTATAATATCGATGGTTGCAGCAATTTTATATCTAAGTATATTTTGGATGTTATTTGGTTTTTTATCCAGCTGGCATCATAAAATGACTGGATATGGACTGTCTCTCTTACCATTACTTTGGGTCTCTATAGAGTATTTACGGAGTTTCGGCCCTCTTTCATTTCCCTGGATTAATTTAGCATTAACTCAAACATTCAGCTTGCCGCTAATTCAAATTGCAGATGTAACGGGTTCGATGGGCATTAGTTTCTGGATAGTTGTATTAAATGTGATAATATATATTGCTATAAATTCTAAAGGTGCAGAAAAATATATATTATCTATTGGTGTTTTACTATTGTTAGTAATCTTTTTATTAGGTTTTTTCCGAATCTCCTCTATACAAAATAAAGATTCTGAAAATGAAGTACGTGCTGCTATTGTCCAGCCAAATATAGATCCAAACCTAAAATGGGAACAAAATTTTCGTGATAGTATTTTTAATACGATGGATTCACTTCATAATGAAGCAATTAAACTTGACCCCGATTTTATTTTATGGCCTGAAGCAGCATTACCAACATATTTAAGAATAAATTATTCAAATCGTAGATCAATTTTACAAAAAGTGAAAAAATCTAACATTCCACTGCTTACTGGAACTCCAGATAGAATTAAAAGGAGAGACAATCAAATAGATTATTATAATGCTTCGATGTTTATAAAGCCTGATGGTTCAACAAAAATGTATTATAAGATGCATTTAGTTCCTTTTGCTGAAAGCATTCCATTTTCAAATTATTTTCCATCTCTTAAAAAACTAAATTTTGGTCAAGCAAATTGGACAGCTGGATCTGAATATACAATATTCAATGTTGATAATATTGCATTTGCAAATTTGATTTGCTATGAATCTAGTATCCCAAAAATTGCAAGAAAGTTTGTTAATCTCGGTGCTAAATTTATCACTATTGAGACAAATGATTCTTGGTGCGGTCACTCTTCTGGGGTATATCAACATTTTCAAATTGCCAAGATGAGAGCAGTTGAAAATAGAATACCTATAGCTCGTAGTGCAAATACAGGGGTTTCTGCGTTGATTTTACCTACTGGTAAAGTAAATAAAAAAATACCTTTCAATAAACAGGAAGTTTTTCTTGCTAGTATTCCGATAAAAAATATTCCATCATTTTATACAAAATATGGTGATTGGTTTGCTTTAATTTGTACTTTAATATCAGTTATTACGTTATTCTTTGGATGGTTTCAAAAAAGATCATAATAGTATTTTTCTTTTTGCAAATGGTTTTTTCTCAGGAAATAAACTTAAATAAGGATTCTAGAGACCCTGTTATATCTCCTGTATTAAAGTCATTAATTTTTCCTGGGTGGGGAGAATATGCATTAGGGTACCAGCAAAGAGGTAGAATAATGGCATTAACAGAATCAGTTATTTTTATTTCGATTTTAGGTAGTTATTCTAATTCAAACACATTTGAGAGTAATTATCAATCCTATGCTGCTCAGCATGCTGGTGTTAGTACTGTAGGGAAAAATAGACAATATTGGATTGATGTTGGAAATTATTTATCAATTGATCAATTTAATGAAGAGCATCTACGATGGAGAGATTTTAATGCAGTTTATGAACAAGATAATAATTGGAATTGGGCTTGGGATGATGATGGTAATAGGATATTTTTTGAGAAAATGAGAATTAAAGCAGACACTTGGAAATTAAGGGCTTCTTTTTTAATTGGTGGAATGGTATTAAATCATATTATTTCAGCAATAGATGCTTTATATCTATTTAGAATCTCTAATATTGAAAATACCGACATTGTTCCTTATTATTCTACAAATACAGATCAATATAATCTATCACTTACCATATATTTTTGATAACATAGCTATCTTATAAGTATATAATTACATTGAACCTATTCTATTTTTTTTTGATTTCAATTTTATTCTAAATAATGATAATATAGTAATATCTGCAAATTATATGAGTCGTTTTAAGTTAGTTTGTCAATATGATGGTTCCAATTTTTATGGATGGCAGTTGCAGAGAGATAAACGTTCAGTTCAAGGCGAATTAGAGGAAGCTATAACAAAATTGAATAAAGGGGAGTTGGTTCATGTTATCGGATCTGGAAGAACAGATGCTGGAGTTCATGCTTTTGGCCAGGTTGCGCATTTTGATATGAATACAAAATTAGACCACAATAATTTGAGAAAAGCTATCAACGGTAATCTAAATGAAGATTGTTATGTTAATTCAGTTGAATTAGTTAATGATGGATTCCATGCGCGTTTTTCAGCTATTCGAAGGGAATATATATACAGTTGTAGACAAATCAGAAATTTATTAGATAGAAATAGAGTATGGTACACTGGTAAACTGAATATATTGAAGCTGAATAATGCTGCTAAAATATTAACTGGTGAGCATGACTTTTTATCTTTTTCAAAGAAAAATCCTCAAATTAAAGATACAATATGCAATATTTATCAATCTGAGTGGAAGAAAACTGGCGAAATAGTAAATTATCACATATCAGGCAATAGATTTTTGCATCATATGGTGCGTTATTTAGTGGGGTCAATGGTGGCAATATGTCAAGGAAAGTATAGTATTGAACAATTAAATAAAGAATTAGATAATCCTAGATCAGATTCAAAACAATTTAAAGCTCCTGCTTATGGATTATTATTAAACAATATCTCTTATGAATAGACAAAGATATATTTTATTCTTCTATTTATTCTTCATTGGTTTTTACTTATCTGCTGATACAATATCCGAATCAAGAAAAAATGCTATTACAAGAGCAATAGAAAAAGTTGGACCATCAGTTGCAAGTATAAATGTAATCCAAGACTTAGTAACTCCTTTTGGTGGAGACCCATGGTTTAATTATTTTTTTCCTGAAATGTTTTACCAGAAACGAAAAGCAAGAAGCTCTGGATCTGGAGTTGTGATTAGTCCTGATGGCTATGTTATTACGAATTCCCATGTTGTTGAGAAAGCTAGTGAAGTCTTTGTATCCTTGAAAGGTGGGAAAGAATATCCGGCTGAAATTATTGGAATTGATCATATATCTGATATAGCACTATTAAAATTAGATGGAAGAGATTTTTCTTATGCAAATTTATCAAATTCTGATGATTTAATAATTGGTGAGTGGGTTATTGCTCTTGGCAACCCATTAGGCCTATTTGAAATCAATAATCAACCAACCGCAACTGTAGGTATTATTAGTGCGGTAGATATGAACTTTGGTGAAATGCAGAGAGGTCAAGTATATAAAAATATGATTCAGACTGATGCAGCAATAAATATGGGTAACAGTGGTGGACCACTTGTTAATAGTCAAGGAAACGTTATTGGAATTAATACTTTTATTTATACAGGATCCTCTTATACTGAGGGTTCAATTGGTATTGGTTTTGCAATTCCAATTAATAGAGCAAAGAGAATTGTTGAAGAATTAAAAAATACTGGTAGAGTTGATAGAAGTTATAAAACAGGTCTAACAGTCCAACCTCTTACTCCTAGAATTGCATTATATATGGATTTAGACATATCTGAAGGATTAATTGTAGTCGAAGTTGAGCAAAAAAGTTCTGCTGATAGATCAGGAATTAAGAATGGAGATATTATAACTAGAGTTAATGGCGTTATTGTTAATACAACAAAGGAATTTAGATCAATAATTGAAGAAAGTGATTTAAGGAAAGGAGATAAAATTAATATACAGTTATACAGAAATGGACGGAATATTAATAAAAAATTAATTCTAGGTAAGGGTGGGAGATAAGTAATCAGTGTTAGCACCTGAAGGTAGAAGAATACTTATATCATTATTGCTATCATCTTTTTTTTTAGGTATAGCATCTCACTATTATAATTATCAGATATTAATCATATTATATTTTATTTTTGGAATACTACTAATTTTCACCTGCAACTTTTTTCGTGATCCTATTAGAGAATGTCCTTCTGATGAATCGTTAATTATATCGCCAGCAGATGGAAAAATAATTCGTATCGATCAAGTAGATGATGATAAGGTAGGAAAAAATGCATCTAGAATTTCTATTTTTTTAAATGTATTTAATGTCCATGTAAATCGAATGCCTTTGACGTCTAAAGTAAGTGAGGTTGTACATAAATCTGGAAATTTTATTGCGGCATATAATCATAAAGCTAGCGATGAGAATGAAAGGACCAATATTTTATTCAATGCTAGAAAATTTAATTATCGCGTTCTTCAAATCGCGGGACTTATAGCTAGAAGAATACATTGCTATGCTGAAGTTAATAAAGAGATGAAAAAAGGAGACCGTTTAGGTTTTATTATGTTTGGTTCAAGAACTGATATTATATTCCCAAGTTCTGTGGAAATAAAAGTTAAAATCGGAGAAAAAGTTAAAGGTGGAGAAACTATTATTGGGAAAATACCATGAAAAAAATGAAAAGAAAACCTAGAGAGTTTATACCGAACATATTCACAGTTATGAATATGTTTATAGGATTCATGGCAATGGGATTTGTAATGAGAGGGGATCCTATTCGCGCTGGATGGCTTATTCTTTTGGCATGTTTTTTTGATGTTTTTGATGGAAAGCTAGCTAGGTTATTAGGTATTCCTACCCGTTTCGGGGCAGAGTTTGATTCTTTCGCAGATACTATTTCTTTTTGTGCAGTTCCTTCTCTTTTAATATACTTAGTATACGTTGAAGGCCTTCCTCCTATATTAGGTGGACTCATTAGCTTTGTACCTATTCTTTTCGGAACAATTAGGCTTGCAAAATATAATTTAGATCAGGATGGTAATCCAAAATCCTACTTTATTGGATTACCTACACCCATGAATGCTGTTATGATTGTTAGTTTTCTTTTATTTAATCAGCAAATTTGGGGGAATTATGGAGATCCAAGAATTGCTCTTGTTATGACAGCATTCCTTGGTTTTCTTATGGTAAGTAAAATACGTTTTTCAAAATTTCCATTGATTTCTTTTAAAAAGGGAAAATCAAATACATTGAGTCTTATTGGGGTTGGTTTAATTATTTTGTCAGCTTTCTTTTTTCAAGGACTTATTTTATTCCCTTTGTTTACACTATACATATTTTGGAGTATAATACAATCGACGTTAGACAATGATAGATTTGAGGAAAAATCTGAAATCCGAGCTAAATTATAAATTAGAAATAAGAAATGAATAATAGCAGATCGTTTGGATTAATATTTTTAGTTTTATTTTTTGGATCTATGACAGGGTCTCTTTTAGGAGAGATTCTTGGTTTTCTACTGCCTCCTGGAGTGGTAAAAGACTTTTTTCTTACTAGTATATATTTTGATTTGGCTGGTATTTTTGGAAATGCCAAAGGTGTTATTAGTATTGATTTATTAATGTTTGTACTAAAATTTGGATTAGAAATTACAATTAATTTTACTAGTATAATTGGTTTAGCAGCTGCATTTTATTTACTTCGTTTTTACAGGTAATGCAGATAGGATTATATTAAATTCCACTAAATAAATTGAAATGATAAGGAATTAGCTATGTTAGAATCATCAGAAACTTTAATTCGTGCTGGAGTTCCCGGAGGATGGGAATGGGTTATTATTGCTCTTGTTGTTCTTCTATTATTTGGTGCAAAGCGTATCCCAGAGCTTGCACGTGGACTTGGTCAAGGGATTAGAGAATTCAAAGGAGCAGTAGATGGAGCCAAGCAAGAATTAGATGATGCAGCAGAAACTATAACCTCTGATAGTGATAAATCAGACGAATAATTTTATAGCTTACTAGATATATTTTATTTATATAATAGTCTGATTAAAAAATTCAAGCTTTTGCTCCCCAATTTATTGTGCTTTATATGGAACTTTATGTTCAATTTTCCGCAGTAATACTACTTCAATTAATCTAAGCTAAGGTAAAGGGTAGTCTTATAATGATTGAATTATTACATCCTTGGGTATTAATAACTCTATTTTTTATTCCTCTTCTATTATGGCTATTTAATGCTAAGAGTTCTTATCTTGAGGGATCGATGCGTATTTCATCTTCTACATTATTAGAAGGATACTTTCGCACAAAAGGTGAACGGAGATATAAGATAATTCTTTATCTAAAGATATTAACATTAGTGTTAATTATTGTAGCTATTGCAAGACCTCGGAAAATTGATCAATTACAAATGATGAATGTAGATGTAATTGATATTATTTTAGTTATTGATATAAGTAGTAGTATGTTAGCAGAAGATTTTAAACCAAATAGATTGGAAGCAGTAAAAGAAGCTGCTCAAAAATTTATTGCCAATAGACCAGGGGATCGTATAGGTTTATTAGTATTTGCACGAGAAACCTTTATCCAATGTCCATTGACAACTGATAACAAAGTTTTAAGTTCATTATTAAAGGATATTCGTATTGCTGAGAAAGAATATGATGGTACAGCCATTGGGATGGCCATTGCAAATGCAACTAATCGTTTGCGTGATAGTAAAGCTAAGAGTAAGGTTATGATTTTACTTTCTGATGGTAGCAATAATGCAGGAGAGCTTGATCCAATAACTGCTGCAGATCTTGCAAGTCAATTTGAAATAAAAATATATACTATTGGTGCCGCAACGGATCAATCACTAACCTATATTCCTGGTGTTGGAAGAATGATTAATGAGATTGATGAAAAAACATTAAAAGAAATAGCGAATGAAACTGGAGGAAAATATTTTAGAGCAAAAGATCGAGATATGCTATCAGAAATATATGCACAAATAGACAGCATGGAACGAACGGAAATAGAAGTAAAAAGTTATACTAAATATAAAGAATTATTTGGATGGTTTCTTATACCAGCATTGATAATTGGAATGAGTACGGAAACATTGAATCGAACAATATTTAATAGACAGACATGATTGCTTTTAGATTTCCATATATATTATTATTCTTTTTAGCATTTTTATTATTTTTTATTATGTGGGTAAAAGTAGAAAAGCATTACAAAAAAAAAATTTGGAGAATGATGGATCCAGAGCTGAAGGATAAATTGTTTTCAAGATTAGATGCCAATTTTTTGCAATGGAAAAATCGATTAACTATTATTGGGTTAATTTTTCTTATTTTTTCTGCTGCTGGCCCTCAAATTGGCACAAGGGTTTCTCCTATTGAGAGAAAAGGTGTGGATTTAGTATTTGCAGTTGATGTTTCTGAAAGTATGAATGCGCAAGATATTAAGCCCAGTAGGTTAGAAAAGGCAAAATTTGAAATATCTCAAATAATTAATCAGTTAAAAGGAGATCGTGTAGGGATAATAGTGTTTGCAGGATCAAGTCATCTTTACTTGCCTTTAACTTCTGATTATGAAGCTACCCAGCTATTCCTTGATGCAATAGATACAAAAATGATTCCAAATCAAGGAACAGATCTTAGCACTGCTCTTCGAACTGCTATGAGTGTGTTTAATAAAGAAGACGATAAATACAAGGTTATGGTACTTGTAACTGATGGAGAAGATCATGAAGGAGCAGCAATAGAAATGGCTAATGCAGCTTTAAAGAGTAGGATTATTACTCACTCAGTAGGTGTGGGTACTGAAAAGGGATCGCTAATACCAATTAACAATGATTCCAGTGATAATCGATATAAAAGAGATAAAAAAGGTATATTGATAACATCAAAGTTAAATGAAAATATGTTGATTGAATTAGCTAATGCAGGTGGAGGAATATATAGTCGATTCAATAATCGTGATTCCAAATATAAAGAAATTTTGTCTGCAATTGATAATATGGAGAAACGATCAATAGCAACACATATTTATTCAGAATATGAGGATCGATATCAATCATTTGCTACAATTTCTCTATTATTTTTAACTGCTGGATTGATGATGCCTACCAGAAAGAAAAAAATATGAATATTGCTAGATTAAATATTAGTGTTTTTATCATTTGTTTTTTTTCAATTGCTATTTGTGAAGATAAAGGAATAAAACTGTATAATAGTAATCAATTTGATAAAGCTAGAGAATTTTATGAGAAAATTTTATTGGAACGAAAAGAAGATGCTATTGCAAGTTTTGGATTAGGATCGACTGCGTTTCAACAGAATGATTACTCATCAGCGATGAAGGGATTTGAATCTGCATTAAATACTGATAATATGGAGCTTAAATCTAGTGCGTATTATAATATGGCAAATGTACTTGCAGAGAATCAAAGATTGGAGGAAAGTTTAGCTTTTTATAGGAAATCACTTGTATTAAACCCAAATGATTTAGACTCAAAGATTAATTATGAGTTAGTAAAGTTTAGACTTCAAGAACAGAGGAATGATGAAAATCAAGAATCGAATGAAGACAAAGATAGTAATAAAGATCAGTCAAATGATCAGAATCAAAGTAAAGATTCAAAACAAAACAATGAAAATCAGGACGAAAATCAGAATGAACAAGCAGATTCTTCAAAAAAGAATAATGATGAACAACAAAATAAAGATCAAGAACAGAAAAACAACAAGCAGGATAAAGAAAAAGTGGATGAAAATCTATCTAATGAGGAAAAACAACAGAAACCAATACCTCAAGATAAACAGAATGCAGCAGCAATACTTGATGCATTAAAAAATAATGAAAAGATTAATAAAAAGATGCAGATCTATCAATCAAAAAGAAGAAAATTAGAAAAAGATTGGTAAATACTATGCTTAATTATTTAAGACCTTTTCTTATTTATTTATTTCTAGTTAGTCATATGCTTGGTGGTTCAGTTCGCGCTACAGTTGATGCAAATAGTATTACTATAAATGAAACCTTTACTTTTAGAATTGAAGCGCAGGATACAGATATAATGCCTTCAGTAAATATCTCATCATTATTAGATGAGTTTACTATTGTGAGTGGCCCTGCCCAACAGACAAATTATTCTTGGACTAATGGAAAATCTACATCAACAAAAAGTTTATCATGGACACTAGCTCCAAATCGTGCAGGAAGGTTGGTTATCCCTGAGTTAATTATTTCTACTGGAGGCAATAAATATAAAACAAATCGAATTCGAATAAATGTTCAAAAATCTGGTGCGGTTGCAAGTGTAAAAGAATTATTTGTTTTAACTGAGATTGACAAAGATGAATTATACATGGGAGAGCAAGTAACTGTAACATATAAATTGTATTCGGCAATCGACCTCGGTCTTGATGACGTTGATTATCCTAAAAGTGTTGGCTTTTGGCAGGAAGATTTATCTAAACCACAATCTCCTCGTTTTAATCGGACATCAATAAAAGGGGTAGAATATAAAGTTGCGACTTTATATAAAGTTGCTTTATTCCCTACAAAGACAGGCAGTCTAGAAATTTCACCAATGAGTATTACAGCGCGAGTTAGAAAAAATAACAAAAGATCGATTTGGGAAGATCCTTTCTTTAGTAATAATCGTACAGTTCGAAAATTAATTAGAACTGATGTTGCTAAAGTTAATGTAAAGCCATATCCCGAGGGACAACCTGCTGATTTTACTGGTGCAGTTGGAGATTTTAATATTCGAACATGGGTAGATACAAGCGAAGTTCGTGTTAATGAAGCTGTTACTCTCAATGTTGAATTACGTGGGACGGGTAATATAAATATGTTTAGTCTCCCTGAGATAAATTTTCCGGGGGATATGGATGTTTTTCCACCTAACTCTTCTTTTGAAAAAGAAAAATTATGGGATCAATATACAGGAACAATGCTCTGGGAATATATATTAATTCCTAGAGGGTCTGGTAGGTATCAACTCCCACGGATTCAATTATCTTTTCTTAATCCAAAGAACGGATCTTGGAATAAAGTTGGAGCAAAATCTATCTCATTGAATGTTCTACCAGGAGAGGATGATTTTATTAGTACTACAAAAGGTTTTACAAAAGAAGAAATTTCATTACTAGGAAGTGATATTCGTTATAATACGACAAGTATATCTAATTGGGTTCTGCGTAATGAACCGACGATATCAATTAGATCATTATCTTCTCATATTATAGCAGCAATTTTATTCTTACTTCCAATACCTATTGCACGATTCAAAGGACATAGATTAAATAATGCACGTAAACGCCAATCAAATAAGGCACTGAAGAAATCCTTAAAAAATCTAACAAAATCAGAAGAAGATCCTTTTATGCAGGTTTCTAGAGTTGTGTATATATATCTTAAGGATCGTTTCTTTCTTTCTAGTAAACATTTAGATCCGTTATCAGTCAAACAAGCTTTAAAAGGAATTATTGAAGCTGACCATCTAGATGCTTTAATTAAAATTTTAAAATTGTGTGATGCAGGTAGATATGGCCCTGACGCCTCAGAAGTTCAAGGTACACTTTTAGATGATGCTAAAAATATTTTATATAGACTGGATTCGAATAGATGAAGCGTATAATAATTTTCCTTTGTTGTATTCATATTATCTTAAATGCTGAAACGACAATTTCAGTTGACAGTTTATTCTCAATAGGAAATCGTTACTTTGGTATAGAAAAGTATGATTATGCTTTGGATGCATTTTTAGCAATATTAGATGAAGTAGAGCATCCGGATCTATATTATAATATTGGTAATACATATTATCGGTTAGGTGAGGTGGGGCAAGCAATTAGGGCATACGAAAAAGGAATACAATTATCTCCTTTACATAAAGATTTAAAATATAATTTAGATTTTGTAAATACGCGAGTAAAAGATAGGATAGAGGTACCCAAAGGTATTTTATTTATTGAGATATATAGGACAATTAAGAGAAATATAAAGCTAACGGATCTATTGCTCTGGGGTGGCTTAATGATTCTTTTAGTAGCATTTGCGACATTGTTCAAAGAATTTGGAATTTTGGATGTTCTTTTTGCATTTCGAATGCAGGTCTTTTTATTAATAGTTAGTGCTTTAATTCATGTTATAGCTTTGGATAAATATTGGGAAATTTCTGACAAAAATGAAGGTGTTATTATTTCTCCAATTGTTAATGTCCGTTCTGCACCTATTGATAGAGATGAGAAGATAATTTTTCGTATTCATGAAGGTTTAAAAGTTGATATCGTTCAATCGCAACCAGGTTGGTTTGAAATAATATTGCTTGATGGTAAAAAAGGATGGATTTTACATGAATCCTTATTGAGGATATAATGTTTACTAGAATATATTTTTTTTTGGTTTTTATTTTTTCTTTCATTTTAGCGCAAAACTCTAATGAGGTAACTCAGAAAAAATTAAAAGATATATACCCTAGTTGGCCAGTTATTGTAAACAATGCCCTTGATGATTCAACGTCTTTTGATGTAGTGCTAACAAAAGATTCAACTCAATTAATTTCAGAAGGATATCGTGTTCAGATTTTAGCAACCCGTTACTTTGAATATGCTGATAGTTTTGCAACATCTATTAGTAATAAAATCACTGATAGTGTTTATGTGGAATTTGAGACGCCTAACTATAAAGTTAGAGTAGGAGATTTTATTAATAGAGATTCTGCAGAATTACTACAGCAAGAATTATTAAATATGGGTTATAAATCTGCTTGGATATTGCGTTCAAGGATTACTGCTAAAAATGTAGAGTAAATCTTTACCCTCCGAGTATTAGAGCTATTCTAAAAAAAGGTTTTGATAAATCTAATTCCTGCTTGCCAGCTAGAGGCGCATTATTTGCTTCCCAACCATTTGAATCATAAAGTGTAATATTATATCCTAAGCTAAGGTCAAAACCAAACCATGGCATTAGAGGATATCTCAATGACATAAACGGATTAATTACTGTTATATCTGTTGATGCTTGGGTGTTTAAATAAGTTGGATTAGCATCGTTAAATGAAGACCATATGTTTGTCCAGCTATTTGTTCCTGAGTCTTTTAAAATTCGTATTCTTGCATTCCCAAATAATAATGCTACACCAAAATTAAGTTCAAGATTACCATAAGGATTGTAATTAGACTCAACGTAAGGACCTGCAAGAGTTGAAGAAATTGTGATATCACGGTTAACAGAGTTTGCGTCAGCACCGTTGATATGCGTACTACCAGAAAATCCCATCCCACCTATAAATAAATTATTGTATATATTAACAGCACCACCACCACCATTCATCATTAAAGTATTCTCTAAACTACCTATTCCAAAATTATCTACATTGAGTTCTGTAATTTGATTATTAAGCTTACTCCAATCGATAGACCAAAGACCAAGCATATAACCCCCATAACCTCTATATGCCTGTCCATAAAGTTGAGGTCCTATCGTTACCAATAAAGTGAAAACTAATATATATTTTTTTATCATAATTCTTTTACTCCAAAGATTATTTTATCATTTAGATAAATATTCAATAATGCTATACGTTAGAAAGTAATATTAATCAATAAAATTAGAAATAGGTAGTATTGAACTATAAAATATTATTATGGAAAATAATATGGCCATATTATTGCATCTAACTGTATTGTCTGTATACAAAAAAAGGATAAACCGATAATGCTAGCTATATAAAGCCAATTAGTTTTTTCAAAATTTGACATAAAAAATGAAGAAAGTAATATCAAAGAAGAAAATCCAACGGTGAATAAAACAAGTCGAACAACTAGCCACAAAAAAGGTGATAGATTATTAATCATTGCAAACGTAAGATAAATCCAGATTGCAGATGGTATAATAATACCAGTATATAAAATATTTATGAACCAAAAACCGTATTTATCAAATTAGTTTAACAGTATCTATATTTATGTAAAATAATATATACGAAGTAAAGAAAAAAATATTTAGTATCTGCCATTGACACCATTAAATATATCGTCGTAATTTTGCCAATATGACAGAGTTTAATTTAATTAGTGAATTTCAACCTAGCGGCGATCAACCTCAAGCTATCGATGCCCTTGTATCTAGTCTAAAAGATGATACCAAGCATCAAACGTTATTAGGGATAACAGGTTCAGGAAAAACATTTACAATAGCGAATGTAATTCAACAATTACAACGGCCTACTTTAATTATATCTCATAATAAAACCTTAGCAGCTCAATTATATGGAGAATTCAAACAATTATTTCCCCATAATACTGTAGAATATTTTATAAGTTATTATGATTATTATCAACCAGAGGCATATCTACCTGTAACAGACACCTTTGTAGAAAAGGATATGTCGATTAATGAAGAAATCGATATTATGCGCCTAAAAGCTACAAGTTCATTATTAGCTAGAAAAGATGTGATTGTCATTAGCTCTGTATCTTGTATTTATGGTATTGGTTCTCCAACTGAATACCAAGACAAGGTGATTCAGGTTAAAAAATCAATGCACTTAAATAGAAGAGAGCTTTTTCGCAAACTCGTAAATATTCATTATAATCGTAATGATGTGGTTTTTGAAAGAGGAACATTTCGTGTCCGTGGTGATATTATTGAAATTTATTTAGCTTATGAAGATATTGGCGTTAGATTAGAAATGTTTGGTGACACCATTGATTCTATATCGAGATTTAATCCTTTAACTGGAGAAGTCTTGAAGGAAATGGCTAATGAATTTATTTATCCAGCAAAACACTTTGTTACTGATCAGCAAACTATAAAACAAATAGTATTAGATATCAGGGAAGAATTAACTCAGAGATTAGAAGAGTTACGTTCAGATGGGGGCCTGTTAGAGGCTCAAAGATTAGAGCAAAGAACTAATTTTGATTTAGAAATGATGTTAGAGGTAGGTTATTGTTCTGGAATCGAAAATTATTCTAGATATTTTTCAGATAGACAAGCCGGAGATAGACCTTATACATTAATAGATTTTTTTCCACCTGATTTTCTTACAATTATTGATGAATCACATGTTACTCTTCCTCAAATAAAGGGCATGTATAATGGTGATAGAGCGCGCAAAGAAGTTTTAGTAGAACATGGATTTCGTTTGCCGAGCGCATTGGATAATAGGCCTTTACAGATAAATGAATTTTTACCGTTACAAAACCAAATTATACATGTTTCAGCAACTCCAGGGGATAAAGAACTTGAATTATGTGGTGGGGAAGTAGTTGAACAAATTATTCGCCCTACTGGATTACTTGATCCTATTGTAGAAGTAAGAAAGACAGAAGGTCAAATAGATGATATTATTGGTGAAGTTAGACTAAGAGCAAATAAAAATGAACGCACACTAATTACTACTTTAACGAAACGTATGTCAGAAGATCTATGTGAATATCTCAGGGGTGTGAATCTTCGCGTTCGATATCTACATAGTGATATTGGCTCTCTCGAACGAGTTAAAATCTTAAGAGATCTTCGATTAGGGGAATTTGATATTCTTGTTGGAATTAATTTACTTAGGGAGGGCTTGGATCTTCCTGAAGTTTCACTAGTTGTTGTTCTGGATGCTGATAAGCAAGGTTTTTTGAGAAGTCATACATCATTAATGCAAGTTGCCGGGAGAGCCTCTCGTCATCAAGATGGTTCTGTTATACTTTATGCAGATAAAATTACTAATGCAATGGAATATTTAATCAATGAAACGCAACGTAGAAGAAAAATACAAGAGACATACAACAAAAAAGAAGGGATTACACCAACTACAATCTATAAATCTACAGAAAATATTTTATCTAGTACTTCAGTAGCTGATTCTTTTCAATATGATAATTATGATACAGTTGTAAACCGTAAAGGAGACGATTTTTCAAAAATGGATAAGAAGTTAGCGCTTGAGATGATGAGAAAAGAAATGTTAGAGGCGTCAGATGACTTAGAATTTGAAAAAGCTGCAAAACTACGTGATGAAATCAAAAAATTAGAAAAAGAATTAGAAGGGATATTTTAATGAAAATATTTATTACTGGAGGAGCTGGTTATATAGGATCCCATGTATCTATACAGTTATTAGATGCTGGTCATGAAGTAACGGTTTATGATGATCTCTCGGCAGGGTCTAAAGAAAATATTGATGAACAAGCAAAATTTATTAAAGGATCCACCTTGGATTTAAATCATTTAAAAAAATCTTTATCAGATAATTTTGATTTAGTTGTTCATCTTGCTGCTTATAAAGCTGCAGGTGAATCAATGGAACTTCCATCAAAATATTCTAATAACAATATTAATGGGAGCGTTAATGTGCTAAACGTAATGCTAGAACATGGGATTAAGAATCTAGTTTTCTCATCTACAGCTGCAGTATACGGATATCCGAGTTATCTACCTATAGATGAGAATCACGCCTTAAATCCAATCAATTTTTATGGTTATACCAAGTTAGTAATTGAAAACTTGATTCAGTGGTATGCGAAATTAGGGAAGTTAAACTATGTGATATTTAGATTTTTTAATGCTGCAGGATATGATGATAAAGGTAGAATTAAACGTGTTGAACAAAATGCTGCTAATTTATTACCCATAATTATGGAAACTGCAAATAAGATACGAAAAAATGTGGAAGTTTATGGTGATACGCATGATACGGCTGATGGTACTGGAGTGCGTGATTATATTCATGTTAGCGATTTGGCATTAGCACATGAAAAGGCAATCGATTACTTATCTAAAAAAAATAGTAATTTGATCACGAATTTAGCAACAGGAAAGGGATACTCTGTTCTTGAAATTATAAAACGATTTGAAGATTTAATATCCACAAATATTGCTTATGATGTAGTTAAAAAAAGAGAAGGAGATCCTGCATCCCTGGTTGCATCATCTAAAATTGCATATGAAGAACTTGGCTGGGAACCACATTTTTCTAAAATAGATATAATTTTAGATAGTATGTGGAATATTTATAAAGGGTTTTAATTAGGAGTATATAAAGTGATTGATATTGAAAAATTACAATCAAGATCAGGAATCATCGGTAATTCAGACTCAATTCGAGAAGTTCTAGATTTAATTGCTCAGGTTGCCCCTGTTGATATCACTGTATTAATATCAGGTGAGTCCGGAACGGGAAAAGAAATGATAGCAAAAGCTATTCATAAATTTAGTAAGCGATCGCAAGATGATATGATCACCGTAAATTGTGGAGCTATACCTTCTGGAATTATTGAAAGCGAATTATTTGGGCATAAGAAAGGTTCTTTTACTGGTGCAAATGAAGATCGAAAAGGATATTTTGAGAGCGCTCATAAGGGAACAATTTTTCTTGATGAGATAGGTGAGACTCCGCTGGAGACTCAAGTTAAACTTCTCCGCGTTCTGGAAGAGGGAGAATTTATGCGTGTTGGAGATTCTAAGACTTTATATACTGATGTGAGAGTAATAGCCGCAACAAATAAAGATCTCAGAGAACTCATAAATAAAAGCCAATTCCGTCAAGATCTTTATTTTCGCTTAAAAACAGTTCAAGTGGATTTGCCACCTTTAAGAAATAGGATTGAAGATATTTCTCAGCTTGTTGAACGATTTGCCTTAGAATTTACTCGCAAGAATGATATCCCGTACCGGGGATTTATTCCCGAAGCAATTCGCTTTATGAAAAATTATAATTGGCCTGGTAATGTAAGAGAACTTAAGAACTTTGTTGAAAGTATATTAGTTTTGCAGAAAGGAGAAAGAATTACTTTAAAAATGGTCGATGATAAATTAGGTGTGCCTCAAAATATTCATAATGATAATTTACCTGTAGTTATAAATCAATCTGCTGAACAAGCTGAGAGAGAACTTATCTTAAGACAATTGTTGTTATTACGTCAGGATGTAGGCCTTATTAAAGAGATAATGAACAATACTAAAAATATATCTGTTCCATCTCCATCAGATGTGTCTTTCATTCCTAATGATGATCATTCCAAGTTAACTGACAATATGGAAGTGGATGTAGATGGACAAAAACTAGTGCGGAATGATGCAATTGGTGATATGTCTCTTGAAGATCTTGAGAGAGAAGCAATTGTTCGTACATTAAATTATTTTTATAATAACCGTCGTAAAGCTGCAAAATCTTTGGGGATGAGCGAAAGGACATTATATCGTAAAATACATGATTATGGTTTAAGTAAAAAAAATAAATCATATAGGTCTACAAAAGAATGAGACAATTTATTTTTATAAGCATTATACCATTATTTTCAAGTTGCATATTTTATTCAATGGCGGGATCTATACCACCACATATTAATAGTATTTCAATCCCAATGGTTGAGAATCAAACAGTAGAATTTGGCATTTCAGAGGCAGTAACTGATAATCTAGTTAATCAATTTTTGGAAACTAACATTCTTCGATTAGATGACGTAAATAATGCTGATTCCATTTTAAAAGGAAAAATAATTCGTGTGAAAGATGCTCCTTATACATACACTAAGGAGGAATCAGTAACAGAATATCGCTTGACCATTACAATGGATTTAGAATGGGTTGATGTTGTAGAAGATAAAATAATTATAAAAAAACAATACTCTGGTTATGGTGCATATGGATTGAGCGGTGATATCAGTTCAGATCAGATTGATAATGATGGTGATGGTTTGGTTGATAGTGAAGATGAAGACGAATTTGGAGATCCAAGAGAGTATGCAACAAAAGTTGCTGTAAAAAAGATAGCTCAAGATATATTAAATGAAATAATGACATCTTGGTAATTCGATATTTGAAAGGAAAAGAAAATAAAAATGGAAAAAAGATTTCTATCTGATATTTCAGAAATTGAGGGTAAAGAAGCGACATTTGATGGTTGGGTATACAATACTCGATCTATAGGTAAAATTTGGTTTCTAATTCTACGTGATGGTACAGCTATGACTCAGTGTGTGGTATCATCAGATAAAACTAGTGACAATGTATTTAATTTAGAAAATACTTTAACTCAAGAGTCATCTATTACTGTAACAGGCATTGTGAAAGAGGAGCAACGTTCAATAGGAGGTTATGAAATACTAGTCGAAAATATTGTAGTTCATCAATTAGCACAGGATTATCCAATTTCATTAAAGGAACATGGAACTTCATTTCTAATGGATTATAGACATTTGTGGATACGCTCTAAAAGACAACACGCAATTTTAAAAATACGCCACCAAGTAATTAAATCATGTAGAGATTTTTTGGATAATAATGGATTTACTCTAGTTGATACCCCAATTTTCACTGCTAATGCTTGCGAAGGAACATCTAATCTATTTAATGTTGATTATTTTGATAGATCCGCTTATTTAACCCAAAGTGGTCAGCTATATTCCGAGGCAAGTGCAGCTAGTTTCGGAAAGGTTTATTGTTTCGGCCCAGCATTTCGTGCAGAAAAATCTAAGACTAGAAGACATTTAACAGAGTTTTGGATGGTTGAGCCTGAAATGGCATATTATGATTTAGATGATAATATGGATTTGGCTGAACAATTTGTTGAGAGTATCGTTCAATCATGTCTAAATAATTGTGAAAATGAACTAGATACGCTTGAAAGAGACACTTCCTTTTTAGAAAAAGTTAAAGCGCCTTTTCCGCGTATTACTTATGATGAAGCTGCTAAGATACTAAGCAATAATGGGGCTGATTTTTCTTATGGTAATGATTTTGGAGGAACAGATGAAACAATTATATCTGAACAATATGATAGGCCTATAATGGTGCACCGATGGCCAGCAGATGTTAAGGCATTTTATATGAAGCGTGATAATAAAAACGAAAAACTAGCTTTAGGAGTAGATATGCTGGCCCCAGAAGGTTATGGAGAAATTATTGGAGGAGGTCAAAGAGAGGATGATTTGGAGATATTAGAGAAAAGAATAGAAGAACATGGATTAGATAAAAAAGATTTTAAATGGTATTTGGATTTGAGGAAATATGGTTCAGTGCCGCATTCTGGTTTTGGTTTGGGCATTGAAAGAATAGTAGCTTGGATAACTGGAATAAAACATATTCGTGAAACAATTCCATTTCCTAGAACAATTTCTCGATTAGAACCATGATATTTTCTCGTAAACGTATTTCTGTATTTGGTGGAAGGGATGTAAGTAATGAAATATATCATAAGGCTTATATGCTTGGTGGGCTATTATCTAAAGAAGGATATTTAGTATATTGTGGTGGTGGAGAAGGTGTAATGGAAGCAATAGCCAAAGGAGTATATAAAAATAAAGGTATATGCATAGGGATATTAAAGGGTGAATCCTTATCTGAAATGAATAAATATATTACTATTCCAGTATCAACTAATATGGGTATATCACGGAACGCTTTGCTAGCATATAATTGCGATGTTGCTGTGGCCATTAGTGGAAAATATGGAACATTATCTGAAATTTCATATGCATTCCAATTAGAGAAGCCAGTTGTTGGTTTAAATAGTTGGAATTTAACTGGCCTTACAAATGTGAATGAACCAAGTCAAGTAATAGACTTTATAAAAGAGAATACATAATTAATCAGACTTTAAGATTTTGTTGCAGATGAAAATAGCCTTATGCCAAATAAATCCTACGGTTGGAGCCTTTAAGGAAAATAAGGACCTAATATTACGTAATTACATGGAGAGCCTAGATAATGGAGCTGATATAGTAGTCTTTCCAGAAATGTCTATAACAGGATATCCAATTGCTGATTTACTATATGAAAATGGTTTTGTTAATCAAAATATGATCATTTTAGATGAAATTTCTTCTAATTCAACAAAACCAATGATTTTAGGATATGTTCATGAAGATCATGGTCATTTATATAATTCTGCCGCTGTCTGCGTTAATGGAAAACAAACTTTTAGATACGATAAAATATTATTACCAACCTATGATGTTTTTGATGAAGATAGATATTTTTCTCCTGGTAAAGAATTGGGATTGTTTAAAATTGATATCAATGATGAACAAATGGTTATTGGTTTGCAAATTTGTGAGGATCTGTGGGATCATGAATATGATCGTAAAATTTCAGATGAGTTATCTAAATCTGGTGCATCATTTATTATAAATATTTCTGCATCTCCTTATCATAGGTTAAAGTTCAATGAAAGGATAAATTTAATTAAGGATAAAGTAAATAACATAAAAAAACCAATTTATTATTGTAATCTAGTTGGAGCGCAGGATGAACTTATTTTTGATGGACAGTCTCTCGGCTTAAGTAGTGATGGAAAATTAGTTGGCTTGGGAAAAAAATTTTCAGAAGATATAATCTATATAGATTCTAATGCGGATTTTGCTATTCCTAAACCAAAAATTGATAAATATTCTGAAGTGTATAATGCACTTGTACTAGGTGTTAAAGACTATTTCCATAAGACTTT
This sequence comes from Fidelibacterota bacterium, assembly GCA_029936965.1. GTDB lineage: Bacteria > Fidelibacterota > Marinisomatia > Marinisomatales > TCS55. Next base: position 33,231 of record JAPYRG010000011.1, on the reverse strand, counting down.
TCATTCAGAAGCCGTTATTGGACTTAGTGGAGGGATTGATTCTTCATTAGTAGCATGTATAGCAACAGATGCTCTGGGTCCTGATAAAGTACATGGCGTTTCTCTTCCTTCAAATATTTCAAGCGATCATAGCAAAGATGATGCAATGCAACTTGCTGGTAATCTTAATATTGACTTTAGATCAATTTCAATAGGGAATATTGTTGATGAATACGACGATACTTTGAAAAATGAATTTTTTGGAACTGAAAAGAATGTGGCTGAAGAGAATATACAGGCTCGAATAAGGGGTGATATACTTATGGCATTAAGTAATAAATATAATTGGCTTGTGTTGTCTACAGGAAATAAGACAGAAATGGCATTAGGATATTGTACTTTATACGGTGATATGTCTGGAGGTCTCTCCGTTATATCGGATGTATCAAAGGATGACGTCTATGCTTTAGCACATAAAATAAATTCCGTAGCTGGATATGAAAGAATTCCAAAAAACTGTATCGAAAAACTTCCATCGGCAGAATTATCGGAAGGACAATTTGACCCATTTGATTATAAAATTGTCAGTCCCTTGGTTGATCGTATAATTGAAGATTGTGAGTCCCCATTAACTTTAATTAATGATGGTTATGATACTGAGCTAGTATATGATATATATAATAGAATTAAGGCCAATGAATATAAGCGCAGGCAAGCTGCACCTGGTTTGAGAATTAGTTCTAAAGCCTTTGGTGTAGGAAGAAGGATCCCCATAGTCAACCATTATAAATACCAGGAGGAATAGTTGAAAATATCCCCTTACTTTTTGTTGCTCTTTACATTACTACATAGTCAATCTGAGGTGCCATCAGATTATTGGACTAAACTCAGCCAAGGTGAGAAAGTTGCTTTTGTTAATGGTGCTTATGCTGGTGTAGCTAGAATGAAGTTTCATCATGAAAGAGAAGTTCAAAAACAATATATGAAAGATCCATATTGGGTTCAGCCATATTATATTAACAGGTTCTATGATATAGTTGATGAGCATATATCTCAAGGTGTAACATATGATTTAAATATTGTTGCAGGACACTTAGATGCACTATATGCAAATTATGATAATAGAAATATACCCTTATTAGAAGCTATTCGGATTGTTTCTGTGGCTCAAGATGGGGAACCACAGAAAGCAGACTTAATCTTACTAAGAGCTCAAAAAAAACATAGTCCTTAATCAAGTATAATAATTTCTTTGGTAAATAGTATAGAGTTTGGTATTAGAACTTTTTTATCTTCAGAATCAATCGTAGTATAACGCAAATCAATCTTGATAACTTTCCCCTCGTGACCAACAATGCTTATTAATGCTTATTTTATCGTTAATTTTGAAAGGTCTATGTAATAAAATGAAAGAACCAGCAATTAAATTTGAAACTACATCTTTTAGAGCGAATCCAAGAGTAAATCCTGTTAACCCTAAACCAGCAACCAATACTGAGATATTTATTCCAAAAGTTCCAAGCGATGTAATTAAACCGAAGACTATAAGACAAATTTTTGCGATTCGACCAATAAGGAATAAAAGTTGTTTATTTAATCCACGCTTATTTGCTATTCTTATAATCAAAAATTGGGAAAAAAGACCACTGAATCAAAAAAGTAAGAATATTAAAATACTAAATCCCAAATTAGGTAGAAATTCAGCAATATTCTGATATATGCTATTTAATATTAGCTCTATGTCCATTCTTCATCTTACGTTTAAAGGAAAATTTAAACCAAAATAAATTGGGTTTTATCCGCATATAAATAATTTTATGAGCAATGAGTTTCAATAGTCAATACGTCTTTAGCTACTTAATTTCTTCTTAATGAATCAAAGTAAGATAAGGAATTTTTGTATAATTGCTCATATTGATCATGGCAAGTCAACTTTAGCAGACAGGTTGTTAGAAGAGACCAAAACGTTATCTAAAAAAGATATGCAGAACCAAGTTTTGGATAGTATGGACCTAGAAAGAGAACGAGGTATTACGATTAAAAGTCATCCCATACAGATCCACTATAAACATAATGATGGAGAATTATATATATTAAATCTTATTGATACACCTGGACATGTTGATTTTTCTTATGAAGTATCTAGATCGTTGGCAGCTTGTGAAGGTGTTTTATTATTAGTTGATGCAGCACAAGGGGTAGAAGCCCAAACAGTAAGTAATACTTACTTAGCAATCGAAAATAATTTACAGATTGTACCTATTATTAATAAAATAGATCTTCCTAGTGCGCAGATAGAGGATGTTGCTCAGCAGCTTATTGAATTGATAGGTTGTGATAAAGATGAAATTATACATGCTAGTGCAAAAAATGGTTTAGGTATTGACTTTATTTTCGATGCAATAATCAGTAGGATACCTCCTCCAAATGAAAAAATAGAATCCCCTCCTAGAGCTTTAATATTTGACTCTACATATGATAATTATCGAGGTGCAATACCTTATGTTCGTGTTGTTGATGGAGTATTAAAAGCTGGGTCCACAGCAAGGTTTTTTAGTCATAAACATGAATATGAAATAACCGAAGTTGGACATTTCGTTATGAAGATGGTAAAATCAAATGAATTAAAATCTGGTGATGTAGGATATGTAATCGCCAACATTCGTGATGTATCACATATATTACCCGGTGACACTCTAACAACAAAGCAAGGTCAATCCGAAAAACCGCTTCCTGGATTTAAACATATCAAACCAATGGTTTTCTCTGGCTTATATCCATCTGATAGTGATCATTATAATCAATTACGAAGTGCGTTGGATAAACTGAAATTAAATGATGCATCATTGATCTATGAACCAGAAACCAGTGAAGCGTTAGGTTTTGGTTTTCGTTGTGGATTTCTTGGCCTATTGCATATGGAGATTATTCAAGAACGTTTAGAAAGAGAGTTTGAGGTAAACTTGGTAACCACTCCTCCAAATGCTAGATATCTTGTTATAACTAAAGATGGATCAGAAATTGAGGTAGATACTCCTGCTAAAATGCCTGTAAGCTCTCATATAGATGACATTAAAGAGCCATACATGTCTTGTGAAATAGTTACGCCAATAGAATATATAGGAAATATAATGAAATTATGTCAGGGCAAGCGCGGTGTATATAAAAACACTAATTACTTGACAAAAGATAAAGCACAATTACACTATGATCTTCCTTTGGCGGAAATCATCTTTGATTTTTATGATAAATTAAAATCAATTAGTCGAGGATATGCATCTTTTGACTATTCCTTATCTGACTATAGAAATGGGCAATTAATGAAGCTTGATATCCTGTTAAATGGGGATTATGTCGATGCTTTGTCTATCATAACACATGCTGATGATGCATATGGCCGTGGTGTTGCGTTATGTAGTAAACTGAAAGAACTAATCCCAAGACAATTATTTGATGTTCCTATACAAGCATCTTTGGGGACAAAAATAATTGCTAGATCTACTGTAAAGGCATTGAAAAAGAATGTAACTGCAAAATGTTATGGAGGGGATATCACGCGTAAACGCAAACTATGGGAGAAACAAAAGAAAGGTAAAAAAAGGATGAAATCAATTGGAAAAATAGCAATCCCTCAGGAAGCGCTTTTGGCGGTGTTACAGATAGATAAATAACAACTATTAATCATAAAAAATGAAGAAACTCGATGGGATAACAAAAATAGCATATACACCAAGACCTCCTTATGTTTGTGCGATATTTACTTCTATTAGAACTGGCGTTCAAGAGGGCTATGATGAAATGGATGAACTTACTTTTAAAGAAATAGAAACTATTGAGGGATACTTGGGGAATGAATCATTTAGAGATGAAAATGGTTTTGGAGTAAATGTATCTTATTGGAAAGATATGGGTGCTCTAAAAAATTGGAAAGAAAACACATTGCATAAAAAAGCACAAGCATTGGGAAAAGAGAAATGGTATAAAAACTATAAATTAAGAATTTGTTTAGTTGAAAGAGATTATGAAAAATAATCTTTCCGATTCTTTTTATGTACGGAATGATAAATAATTATTTCATTCTATGAAAAACTCAAATTACTTGTCTGTAACAAATTCGCCTTTATATAGCTTTATTTTTACTATACCTTTATTCCTTATATATGAAATAGGTGTTTTTACTATTTCAGTAAATGATATTGTAATTTTAAGGAATGGTGCAGATGTATTAATGCGTCAAGTATTGGGGTTATTTGGTATTTATGGAGTTTATGGATTTAGCGCCTCATTCATGATTGGATTCATGGTTGCTTTCTTACGACAAAAGAAATCTCTTGAGACTACAGTTATCAAAGGGGAATATCTAATTTGGATGTTTTTTGAAAGCATATGCTGGGGAGTACTACTTTTTATTTTAATGGGATTTACTGCTCCTTTTTTAATAGCCAATTCTACTGGTACAATGCTACAACAAGTTGTTTTATCAGTCGGGGCTGGTATTTATGAAGAATTTGTTTTTCGTGTTATTTTTATTGCAGGGTTTGGCTCTATACTAGGATTTATTTTCCAATGGAAAAAATTTGCTAAAATTACATGCGGAATCATTCTTTCAGCCGCATTATTCTCATTATTTCATTTTATGGGCGATTATGGCGAAGAGCCAAATTTCTCTGTCTTTATGATGCGTTTTATCGCAGGTATTTTTCTAGGATTTATTTATGTATTTCGGGGTTTTGGTCCTGCAGCATATGCTCATACAGTTTATGATTTAATTATTCTTACTATTGTAACAACCCAATTATAAATTTTTATAAGTAATTGATTTAAATGTATTATTTTTTAAATGAAAATTTTAACTAAAATGCAGAAATATTTATTTATCATATTTATCCTATTATATAATCCGATTACTGCAGGTTCAAAGATCAGTGATCTGAATGTATATATTTACCCTGAATACTACTATAGTGGTATTATGGTAGAAATAAATGGTAAAGTTGATTTGTCAGATGATCTTTTAACTATAGAAATGCTCGTTCCAGCAATGACAGATTCTGTTTTTTTTGTATCAGGATCTTCCAACGATGAATCTGAAGTAAAAGCGTTAGATATAAAGGATGAAAATTCAATGAGATGGGTGTATTTAGATTTAAAAAAATCCCCATTTAGAATTATTGTTTTTTATAATCCTTTAAATTCATCAATTAAAAGAGAAATTCAATATCCTTTACAGTTCTCAACTTCATTAGGTGAATTTCATGTTTTTGTTCAAGAACCACTTATTTCAACTAACTTTAATATTGATTTAGAATCAACTTCAAATAAAGATCAGCATAATATTGTATTTCACCAGATACATTTTCAAGGATTAAAAGAAATGTCTAAAGAGATGATTAATCTAACTTATGATAATCTATCAGGGAAGACTACTATGCAATATTTACAAAATAGATTAGCTGAAAATTCAATAGATAATGATAAAGTCACTCAATTAAAAAATAATAATATTCCGAAACGACACAGGCTTCCATTATGGGAGCCATTTGTAGTATTAGGTATTTTATCCGTTTTAGTTGGAGGATTATTTATAAAGAAGAATCAGAATAAGAATGATAATAATAACAAAAGTTTTTGTTCAAAATGTGGAAATATATTAGATAATAGTGATAAATATTGTTCTACTTGTGGGAGTAAAATATAATGTGGCCTATCGTATATGATTTTGGATTAATTCGAATCTTCGGATTTGAATTCCATCTAGCAATTTATTCATATGGATTAATGTTAGTAGTTGCTTTTTATACTTGTTATGCATTGTTATTTAAAGAAATGGAACGCTTAAAATATGATCAAAATTTAGCTTCAGACATTGTTACCTCGGCAGCCTTAGGAGGAATTATCGGATCGAAGATATATTACTTAATAGAAAACTTTGATCGTGTTATTGTTGATCCATTTGGGATGATATTTAGTGGTGCAGGACTTGTATTCCTTGGGGGTTTAATGGGAGGTACAATTGGTGTAACAATTGTACTAAGAAAGAATAGATTGCCATGGCTTCAATTTGCTGATATTATTGCTCCATTATTGATTATTGGATACTCTATAGGAAGAATAGGCTGCTTTTTAGTTGGTGATGATTATGGTTTGCCTACAAAATCAATTTTTGGTATGTCATTTAAATTTGGCGCACCTCCAACAACATATGAATCAATTTCTTATAATTATCCTTGGTTAGATATCTCTAATTTTAATCCTGGTGATATAATAACCGTTTATCCTACTCAAATAATTGAATCAATTATCGGATTTGGGATCTTTATATTTTTATGGAAAAAAAGAGAAAAGATAGTAACTAAAGGCAGCTTATTTTTTACTTATTTAATCATTGCAGGTATGGAACGATTTTTTATTGAATTTATTCGTCTTAATCCAAAATATATATGGATTGTAACTGATGTCATTGGATTTTCTGGAGCACAAGTTATTTCACTTATTATGATTGTTATTGGGATATATATGTTGAATAACCCTCTACAAAATTCTGAAACAAAAGAAGCAACTTAATCATTTAAACCCTATGATTAGGGCTGTCATTAGTTTTTTCTTTATTAGCAGTTTATTTGCTCAAAAATTTGATATTTATGATTTTCCTGCTAAACTAAAGAAACAACATTTTTCTATTGATAAAATAATAAAGGGACATGGTGGATGGACTTTTTATATAGATATTGACTCAAGGATGGCAGCAAGTCAATCTTCTATGGGAAGTTTTTATTTTGCTGGTGGATTTGGTGATAATTATGATTCATTTATTGATCCCATAGGCTTTAGTATTTCAAATTTAGATTTATATATATTTGATAGAAGTCAAAATAAAGTTTTCCGTTTTGATTATTCTTTAAACCTAATTAATAGTTTAGATCTAAGTCTTAATTTTAATAGATCTAACATAGTTATAGATGATTTCGCAGTAGACAGTTGGGGGCATTATTATCTTCTTTCTAAAAATGATAATGCAATTCTTCGAGGAAATATTTCAGGCGTAGATCCCTTTATATTTATTGATTTAGATCAACAGATGATTGATAAAGATTGTTGTGATAAAATTAAAATTAGCTCTAATGGAGATATAGCTCTATTGTATCCATGCTTAAAGCAGTTAGTTATATTTAATCGATTGGGTAGATTAAAATATAAACTAAACCTTTCAATAGACCGCCCTAGGACGATTACAGATATTAAAGACTCATGGGTCATACTAAATAATCAAGGAGCAATAGAGATAATTGATAAATCAATATCAAAACAATTTTTAATCCCATTAATTGATAATGAATATTTGATAGATCTAACTAATAATAACTTCAAGATATTATGTTTAACAAATCAAAGGATAATAGAATTTTATCTTGATTAATCGAATTATCTTGATTGGTTTGTTTGTTTCTATTACAAAAGGACAAATCATTTCAACATTAGATACAATAAATGTCCCTCCATATTCATCAGAGATAAAGCTTCAGCATAATTTGATAATTGATTCAACTTTTTCAATCTTAAAACAAGATAATGATTCTATTAAATATTCATTAGATCCAATTAATGGGTTATTTTTTGTAGATAATCAGAAGAAAAGGCTCCAATCCGTAATTGTTAAATATGATTATTATTCAATACCATTGCCAATGAAGATTGGCCCGAAATGGGCAGATCTCCCTCTCGTAGATTCTTTGATAATAAATCATGATCTAAGTAATAATATTGAATTAACATCATATCCAATTGTGAAAGAAAAGGAATCGATCTATTCTTCAGGAACAGTTTTTAGAAATTTGAATATTGCTCCAAGAGGAGGTTCAGAGTTTAGCGGCGGATTTCAAATGCAGATACAAGGATCATTAGGAAATGATATAGTAGTTGGTGGTGTGTTATCTGATCAAAACTTTCCTATCCAACCCGATGGAAATACAAGTAATTTAGATGAGATTGATAAAATATTTTTTCAAATTAACCATAATAATTTTGAAGTTACTGCTGGTGACGTGGATATAAATATTGAATCTGGAAAATATTTAAATGTAAAGAGAAAAGCTGTTGGTATTAATAACCAATTTAAATATGAAGGAGTATCTGGAACTGCTGCTGTCTCTGGTTCAAAAGGGATAACGCATCAGATCGAATTTAAAGGAGTTGATGGAAAGCAAGGGCCGTATAGTCTCACAGCCAAAAATGGTAATAAAGATATTATCATTATAGCAGGATCTGAAAGAATATGGTTAAATGGTGTGCGTTTATATCGTGGAGAAGATTATGATTATATAATTGATTATAGTCTTGGTGAAATATTCTTTATGCCAAGAAATATAATATTTTTTGATAGTGATCTTTATATAGAATACCAGTATGCTGATGAACAGTATAATCGCAACCTTTTGACTTCATCAATAAATAAAGAATTAAACAATAAAGGCAATCTTCAATTAAGTTGGATTCGCGAATACGACCAAACATTAAATACAAATAATGAAATGAATAGTGAGGCAATATCACTTTTCAAAGATTCAGGGGATAAAGAGATATTTGTTAGTGGAGCGCTGGAAGACTCAATAGGTATATATGTATTTATAGATAGTATTTATTCTTTTGATTCAACAAATACAATCATTGGGCAGCATTACCAGGTCTCATTTACTTATGATAGTAAAAATGGCGAATATGTAAGAAAATTATCTAATAATGGGGTTTTTTATTATCAATGGGTGGATAGGCAAAATATCGAACTATCAAACAAATCAATAGATTACTATAGCCCTGTAAGACAATTGGTTGCGCCAGAAAGTCATAATTTAATTCAAGCATTAAGTAATTATCGTGTGAATGATTGGCTAGATCTATCTTTGGAACTAGCCTTATCAGAGTATGATAAAAATAACGTGTCCAACATAGATGATAATAACAACCAAGGTTTTGGTCATCAAATAAAAATATCTGGGGATCATATACCATTTAATAATAATATAATTATCGGATATGAGATTTTACAGTGGGGTAGAAATAAAAGATTTCATTCATTACAAAGAGATCGATCAATAAACTTCAATCAAGATTGGAATATTTCACCTATTTACGGTGAAAATGAACTAATGCAAAATATCAATTCGAAGGTTTTCATTGATTCTCTATTATTAGTCAATACAAACCTATCAAGTTACAAGATTGGATCTAATAGGAAAGAAAGGGCCCAATTAGATTTTAAAGGTAGCACTAGTTTTTTTAATAATATTTCGGGAACAATAAATCAAGTTCGATCTAATAATGAGTATTATCAAAGTATAGATTTTAACACAAAACTATTTTCAGGATCCATCCACCCAGTGATTAATTATAAAAATGAATATTCCGATAAATTATATCATTTTAATCATATTACCTCTGGACTTCAATTTAATGGACAACGACTACAAAGTATTTTAGGATTTGGGCGTAGAGAAGATTTTGTATATAATGATAATAAAGAGGCCTTATTCTCAAAAGGATATTTTGGGGAACTTGATATAAAATTTAAATCTTTATCTGGATGGAATCATTCTGTCATATATCGTAAGAGGATTAAGACAGAGTTTATAGATAATCAAAAAATTAATTATGATTTATTACAAGCAAGGACTTTTATTAGAAAGTCAAGAACACCATTGCGTTTTGATGCAAAATTTAAAATTGAAGAGGTTCTGACAGAGGAAAGAATGACAGTGTATGATTCAGTTGGTGTTGGTTTAGGAACGCATCGTTACGATATACAATTTGAAGAATATGTTCTTGACCCTAATGGTGCCTATATCGCTTATACAGTATTATCTGGAAGTCGAATACCTACAACGAAATTTGAAGGAATTCAGCGTTTAGAATATGATTTTAGTAAAAAGTATAAAACATTTTTAAAAAATATTAAATATAGGATGGATTGGAAATGGGACTTTAATGGGAAAGATTTTCATATTAATAAATATAGTGAAAATAATTTAAATAGTGAATCAATAGTACGTTCTAAATCGAAACTACTGAATGAAATAAGCTACTTAAACCAAAATGGCCACCAAATAAAGATATGGAATATAAATGAGAAAGATTTAAATAGCTTGGATCCAAGAGGACCAGATTTAAGAATTAATAATGAAAATGGAGTGGATTATTTAAAACCTATTATAAATGAAATGCATTTTGGTTTAAAATTAGATCAACATCGCATAAATATTAAGTCTAGCGTTTCTTCATTGAGAGATCGTAGTACAGCAGGATATTGGTCTGAAATTGGATTAAAAAAACGTTTTTCTTCAGTTTTACATATAGAAGGGTATTTGCAATTTGGATATGATGCAGGCACTCATCAGTTAAATAATTTTTCATCCTCCTTAAAAGGGGTGAAATTTGATCTGCTACATTTTTTTAGTTCTAAAGGTCGAATACAAACCAGATTTGAATGGTCGAATGTGGATTTGTTCGGTGAAGCACGTTACTTGCCGCCTGAGGCGCTTCGGGGACATGGTATAGGTGAAAATAGGAGGGTTAGCATAAATGGTAATGTTTTTCTAAAAGATAATTTTTCAATAAATATAAATATTAATTATATATCTGATATTCGATATAATAATTTTATTAATCTGAGTGGAGAATTGCGTGCCTATTTTTAAGATAATATTAATAGCTACATCTATTTTATATAGTCAAGTAGTAGAACTGACAGTTGGTCAGGAAGAAAAAATAGGGTTGTTAGACGCTGGAAGTGTAGAAGAGTATTTAGACTCCTTAATAAGAAATGATAAGAGTATAAATTATAGTTATACTCTTACTTCAATTAAGGGCGTGGAACCTATCGCTGTAAAATATATTGCAAATCATGAATTGCTATATATTGATACATTATTTATCAAAGATAATAAACAGGTAAGAAGTCAAACTTATCAGTCATTGTTAAAATCAATATTAGATATTTCATCTGAAAAAGATATTCTTCAACAAATTGAACGCTTAGAGTCATCCTATAAATTTTTGCAGAACAGTATTCATTTTAGATATGGTAAAACCAAAGGAGGGGGATTAGCTCTATTATTAGATATAATTCCTGAATTTGAAAATAATATTTCAGGATTATTTGGTGCAAATAGAGCAAATGATGGTAATTGGATTACTAATGGAGAGATAGAATTATATTTGGAAAATATATGGTCTACTGCAAGCAATTCTTTGTTTCACTGGAAAAGACTTAATGAAAAGTCAGAAATAATTTCGATCCTTCATTATGAGCCATCTTTATGGAACTTGCCTTTTGGATTACAGTTAAAACTTGATAAAGAATTAAGAGACCAAGAATATATTTTGCAAAAAAAAGAATTTAGGATCTTTTCTAGCCCGAATCGTTACGGTAAATGGTTTTATGGTAGCAGTGTTTTAACAATTGTTCCTACTAATATTGGTAATTCACTGGGCCTTTTAAACCATAAATCCTCTTCGATTTTATTAGGCATTATAAATGACAAAAGGAACCATAGGTGGCTTCCAACAAATGGTAGTTATTGGGATATTTCAGTATCAATTGGAAAGCAAATTGAGGATAATATTTCAAATCCAAAGGGTGATTGGTCATTAGATAATGGATTTTATTGGAGTATTAACTCATTCCTATCATATCATATAAATTTATATGTAAAAGGCGTTTGGGTAGAAAATGGCAATGTTCACAAAGGGCAAAAAATTAGATATGGAGGCGTAAATAACCTTAGAGGTTATAGAGATGATCAATTTATATCTGCAAGTCTTTGTATTCCTTCAATGGAGCTAGTATCAAATGTTAGAAAAGACCTTCAGTTATTTGCATTTATAGAGAGTGCTATTCAGAAAGAACATAAGCCCTATCCCTTGGGTTTTGGAATGGGAATTAAACAAGTATCTAGAAGTTCAATTGTAAGTGCGACAATTGGATTTGGAAGAGGAGACCTTATATCAGAAGCTAAACTCCATATTAAGTTTTCAAGTCGATTGTAAAAGCAATTAAGTTGTTTTTGGTTAATAATGTACTAATTTTGTAACACCATGAATAAATATTTATCACAGTGGAGATTTATATTATTGGGGTATTTAATAATATTCCAATTTAGTTGTGCGGTTAAAAGAGAGGCTCTTGGTTCAGATGATGAAATTATTGTTGTTTCTGCAATGGAAGATAAAGTTCATTTGCAATCTATACTAAGCACAATTTTCAATGATACATTATTTACTCCCGAACCAGAGCCATACTATAAATTAATTTTTGTTTTACCTCAAGATTATAAAAGAATAAAGAACAGTACACATATTGTAATTGGAGCAATAGGGAAATATCCCTCAAACCCTGCAGTTGATTTGATAAAAAATATTTTATCTGATAAACAGTATCATAATTCTATATCTGGAGATAAACCAATTATTATCTCAAAGGATCCTTTTGCAAGAAATCAATTATTAATGGTAATAAATACTCCAAATCTTGAAAAGGCTAAGGAATTTGCGACTAAAAATAATGAAAAGATAAAGAGCCAATTTTTTACATTATTTAAAAAACGTCAAGAAAAATATATGTTTAACAATACACGACAAAAAGAGTTAGAAAAACATTTGATTGAAGATTATGGATGGAGTATAAAAATACCTTGGGGTTATGAGGTTATTACAGATAGTTCAGAACAGCAATTATTTTGGATAGGTAGTGAAATGCCTTTTCGATGGGTTGCAGTTCATTGGCGGGAGGGAGCAATAGTTGAAAATTATGATTCAGCAAAAGAATTTATAATGGATTTCCCAAGAGAATACTTTGAGAATATTCAATACAGTGAAAATTATTTTGAATTAAATACTACCAACAAATTTAATCATTGGCTTACTTGGAAAGTAAATGGATTATGGGAATCCATTGATGATACGCAAGGAGGGCCATTTTTAGCTTATTTATTTTATGATGGGATTTCTGATAGAACTTATTATATACATGCAATGATATTCCACCCAGGAAACAATAAAGTAATTTTTTTGCAACAATTAGATCTCATTGCAAAATCATTTATTGTTTATAATAGATAACGTATTATGAAAAAAATATTAATTACAGGGGCATTTGGTCAGTTAGGTACTTCATTATGTGAAGTTCTATCAAATGAATCAATTTTAGCAACTGGTAGAGTTATTATTACAACAGAAAAATACCGGTGTATTGAGCTTGATATTGCAAATCAAAAAAATGTTGAAGATGTATTTCGTGATTACAAACCAGATATTATCATCCATCTTGCAGCAATGACAGATGTAGATGGATGTGAAAAAAAACCAGAAATTGCTTTTGATGTAAATGTAAAGGGAACAGAGAATTTACTTGCAAACTTTAATGGGAAATTCATTTATATATCAACAGATTATGTTTTTGATGGTGAGAAAGGTCCTTATTTTGAAGATGATAAAGTAAATCCCATTAGCGTGTATGGTAAAACAAAATTATATGGAGAAAATATGGTTCAACAATCAGATATAGATTGGGTTATTTTGCGTTCAAATATTATTTTCAGTTATAATGATAGAACAAAAGCAAGTTTTGTTAATTGGGTTGTTGATTCACTTAAAAAGAGACAAATGATAACAGTTGTGAATGATCAGTGGAATAATCCTACTTGGACTAATGATCTTGCAAAAGTAATCTCAATAATTATTGAAAAAAATGTTGGTGGCTTATATCACTATGGTGGTGGAGATTTTTTGAATCGACTTGAATTTGCAAAGATGATAGCATCTACATTTGGTCTTGATGGAACTTTAATCAAGCCTATTACTACACCTGAACTAAATTGGTTTGCACGAAGACCTTTGAAAAGTGGTTTATACACTAACAAGATTGAATTAGATTTAGGTATAGAAGCTCTTCCAATCCAAAAAGCATTAGATGAAATGGTATCTTTATTATGAATACGTTGATTATATCGCCAACTTATAATGAAAAGAAAAATATAAAATCTCTCATAGAAAGCGTATTTAACATTGATGAAAATTATCATATTTTAATTATTGATGATAATTCACCTGATGGAACAGCCGATATTGTAAAAGAATTACAGTTGAAATATAAAAATTTGTATTTGGAAGAACGTCCTGGGAAAGCAGGCTTGGGGACTGCCTATAAATATGGTTTTAATTGGGCATTGAAAAGAAATTATGATAACATTGTCCAGATGGATGCCGATTTATCTCATGATCCAATAGAAATAAAAGAGATGGTTAGGTTGCTTAATAGCTATGATTTGGTAGTTGGAAGTAGATATATAAATGGTGTTAGTGTAGTTCATTGGCCAATTAAGAGGTTGCTGCTTAGTTATGGTGCTAATGTGTACGCGAGAATTGTAACTGGATTGCCTATTAAGGATTCAACAGGCGGATTTAAAGCATGGAAGAGAAAGGTGCTTGATTCTATAGATCTTAATGGCGTTAAATCCCAAGGATATTCTTTCCAGATCGAGATGAATTGGAGGGCATGGCAGAAGAAATACAGCATATTTGAACATCCAATAATTTTTGCAGATAGAACTATTGGTGAATCAAAAATGTCTAAAAAAATTATGTTTGAAGCAATTATTGTTATCTGGAGAATGAGAATATGGAAACTATTTGGTTGGCATAAGTAATATTTATGAAAAAAAATGTATCATTATTAATCGTAAGTTATAATGTTCGTCAGTATATAGCTCATGCAATTGATGCTATAATTAAATCTGATTTGGATGATTTTGAAATTATTGTTATTGATAATAATTCTTTTGATAACACAGTTCCATATCTCAAAGAAAGATATAGTCATCTACGACAAATTAAGATTTTTCAAAATACAGAGAACGTTGGGTTTGGGAGCGCAGTCAATCAAGCTGCGGCAATAGCAAAGGGTAAATATTATTTAATATTAAATCCTGATACAATTATTCAAGAAGAGACAATCTCTACATTGAAAGATTATCTTGAAGATAATCCTAATGTTGGTATGGTTGGGCCTAAAATACTTAATGCTGATGGGACACTGCAATTGGCATGTAAACGTTCATTTCCAACTCTAAGTGTTGCCCTACCTAAATTACTTGGTTTAAGCCGTTTGTTTCCAAATTCTAAATGGGCAGGGAAATATAATCTAACATATCTTGATGAAGATCAAATATCTAGTGTTGATGCTATCAGTGGTTCTTGCATGTTTATTAGATCATTCTTGTTCCATGAATTGAAGGGTTTTGATGAGCGTTTTTTCATGTTTGGTGAAGATTTAGATCTTTGTTCACGAATATGGAAAAATAATTATGAGGTACATTATGTCCCCAATACGCAGATAATTCATTACCAAGGAGAATCAGTTAAATCTGCTCCTTTTGATAGTATAAATGAATTTTATAATGCGATGATATTATTTGTGGATAAGCACTTTTCATTTGGATCGGGATGGATAATGAAATTTGCAATTCGTTGTGGTATATATATACGAAAACTTCTTTCAATGGTTGGTGAAAAACGATCACAAATACTTTCTGTTACAATAGATGCTATTGTTATTCTATCGGCATTCTTGATAGCAATTTCTATGCGATTTTCACATTTTGAGCCAATAACAATGAGTAATGGTTTAGTTCCATCTATTTATATAATATTTTGGATAGGTGTTGGTTTTATTTTTCAATTATATAATCGATATATTTTATCTTATTCACGCGCAATTATTTCTTCAGTAACGGGTTTCTTTTTAGCCGTTGCATTTACATATTTTTTCAAACAATATGCTTTTTCACGATTTGTAATTATTTTTGGGTCAGCAATTATTTCTATTCTTATTCCTGGCTGGCGAGTATTCGTCCATTTCTTAATGGCAAGAGGGCTTCTGAATCATGTAAAACAGAAGAATCCAATTCTTTTTACTAGAAAAACATTTATTGTTGGCGCTGATGATGAAGGGTTAAGAATCGCTGATAGTTTATTAAAGAGATTTGATACAGGATTAGAGTTGATAGGTATTATTGATACAAAATTACCTGAAGAAGAAAATAAGCTTCCTATAGATTTTATTGGCCAACTATCTGATTTGCGCGATCTTGTTGTTAAATATCGTATTAGAGAATTAATATTTTCAACTAGCGCATTTACGAATAAAGAAATTTTAAATTTAATGAATCAAACTAAAGATTTACGATTAACATATCGGATGATACCTAGGCAGCAAGAAATATTATTAGGAAAGGCATCAATTGAAGATATTGGAGACTTATCTTTCTTAAATATTGAATATAGTCTGTTTTATAGTTTGCATAGATTAACAAAGCGTGTTTTTGATTTAACTATTTCATTATTAACGTTAATTATATTTAGTCCCATTATTTTATTATTGCTATTACTAAAAAAAGGGAGGAAAAAACAGTACTGGGGTTTAGAAGGAAATAAGTTTAATGTAACTATCTTTAATGTAAGGTCTCGTTTTATTAGAGAGCTACCGCTTTTATTTGCAGTTCTATTGGGTGACTTAAGTTTAGTTGGCTCAACTATGTTTGAAATTACTGAGCCGAATCCAAATTTGATATGTCAACCTGGATTAACTGGATTGGAAAGAATAAGATCTATAAAATTCAATCCTGAAGATAGACTGGCTTTAGATCATTATTATGTTCAGAATCAAAGTTTTACGATGGATCTTGAAATTATTATGAAAACAGTATTCAGCAATTAATATGGCAAAACATTATTTAGAATTTGAAAAGCCTATTCAAAAATTTGAAGATAAGATAATTAAACTTCAATCTTTGGAAAATGATGATGGTAATCCTTTAGAGCTTAATAGATTAATTGAAAGAAGAGATAAAAAAATAGATGAAATTTATGGAAGCCTAAATCGATGGCAGAGAGTGCAACTAGCAAGACATCCAGAAAGACCTTTTAGCTTAGATTATATCAATGGAATTACTGAAGAATTTATTGAATTGCATGGAGATAGAACGTATGCTGATGATAAGGCGATAATAGCAGGTATCGGCAAGATCAATGAACGTTCAGTTCTATTTATTGGTCAACAAAAAGGAAGAAATACAAAAGAAAATTTATATAGGAACTTTGGAATGATGCGTCCCGAAGGATATCGTAAAGCATTACGTTTAATGCGTTTAGCAGATAAATTTAATCTTCCAGTAATTTCTTTAATTGATACTCCTGGAGCATACCCAGGTTTAGGGGCAGAAGAAAGGGGGCAGGGCGAGGCAATCGCTAGGAATTTAATGGAAATGGCAAAGCTTAATGTCCCAATATTAGCTATTGTTATCGGAGAAGGTGCAAGTGGAGGGGCGCTTGGAATAGGATTGTGCGATCGATTAATTATGTTGGAAAATACTTGGTATTCTGTAATTAGTCCTGAAGGATGTGCATCAATTTTGTGGCATGACGCCACGAAGGCTTCAGATGCTGCCGATGCAATGAAGGTTGCACCCAAAGATTTAAAAGATATAGGCATCTGTGATAGAATTATTAATGAACCAACTGGTGGAGCACACAGGGAACCTGAGAAAATGTATGATATCATTAAGAAGATTATCTTAGAAGAACTTGATTTAATTGAAGAAAAAAATAATAAAAAAGATTATCTCCAATCAAGAATACAACGATATGAAAGAATGGGGTTCTTCCAAGAAGAATAATGATAAAATTCACTTATAAGACAAAGGTGTATTATAAGGACGTAGACCAGATGGGTGTGGTTTATTATGCACGTTATTATGAATATTTTGAGGCAGCACGTACAGAACTATTACAATCAATTTCAATTGATGTTACTTCAATAGAAGATGAAGGATACTTTTTACCAGTAATTACTAGCCATTGTGATTATAAATTGGGTGCAAATTTTGAGGATATACTTTTGGTAAAAACATTAATAAATAAATCTCCAAAAGCGACAATGAGAATTGATTACGAAATTTATCGAAGTAATAATAATGAATTACTTGTCACGGGTCATACGATACACGCATTTATAGATCAATCAGGAAAGGCTGTTAAGCCTCCAAAAAAGTTATTAGAAGCACTCCAAAACAATATTTAATCAATCGGTTCAGTTTGAATCTTTTCTTTATTGATTAAATAAACTGCAGTCATAGTCATAATTCCACCAATTATAGTATATATTCCCAATTTTTCACCAATCAGAAACATGCTAAATATTGGAGCTGTTATTGGAACTAAAAAAATAAAAGAACTGGCTTTCGGAGGACCAAGTTTTGTTGTTGCAATAAAATAGACTGTTGTACCAAAAACTTGCGCCCCAATTGACAGTATAATTAGATTAAACCAAAACACGAAGTCAAAGTTTATAACAACTAATATATCGTTATTTACATTCATCAATAAACAAAATAATGAAGAGATAAAATATACCCAGAAACTAAATGTAAGTGTTGCTACAGCATTATGAGATTTCCCTGAAATTATTGACATTATACCCCATGAGATTGAAGCAAATAAGAAAAATAGATTGCCATTTGTAATCATATGTCCAGCAGATAGGTTCCAAGCTTCTAGGACTATTATTCCTCCACAAATTCCAAATGCTAGCCCTATAAAATCTTTGTTATAAATTTTTTCTCTGAAAATTATTACTGAAAGAATAAAAGTAATAATTGGATTCAATGTAGGTACGATTACACCTCCAACATTCGCAAAGCCTAAATTGGTGCCCATGAAGAAAAATATATTGTAAGAGAAAATCAAGATAGACCCAACAAAAATATATTTTACACCCTCAAAATTGACCTTAAAATTATTTTTAGTTATTAATAGTACTGGAATCATAAATATGCTCGATAGAAAAAACCTCCAAAATGCTAAAATTGAAGAGGAACAGTATTGGGATAGGATTTTCCCATTAGTCCAAGATAGTCCCCATATTGCCATAGTTATAGATAATAAAATATATAAAAGAGTGTGGGACTGTTTATTCAATATAGTCTATAAAATATTATAACTATAATAAAAATTACATTCGAAATACGGGAAACTTCATTTCTTCAATTGGTTTTGTATTTACAGCCTGTAATGCCTGAATCAAAATATTCCTTGTTTCTGTCGGTTGAATTACACCATCATCCCATAATCTAGCGCTCGCATAATAAGGATGTCCTTCTTTTTCATACTTCACCTTTATTGGTTTTTGTAGCTCTTCAAGCTCTTCAGGAGATATTTCCTTACCAGCTTTATTAAGTTGTTGTTTTTTTACTGTAGCAAGGACATTGGCTGCTTGATCTCCTCCCATAACAGAAATACGAGCATTAGGCCACATCCAACAAAATCTTGGTTGATATGCTCGTCCAGCCATAGCATAATTTCCTGCTCCAAAACTTCCACCAATGATGACTGTTAACTTAGGAACGTTAGTAGTAGCAACAGCCTGAACCATTTTTGCTCCATTTTTAGCAATTCCACCTTGCTCAGCTTTTTTACCAACCATAAAACCAGTTATATTTTGTAGAAATAGCATAGGAATTTTTCTTTGTGAGCAGAGTTCAATAAAGTGAGCGCCTTTTAAAGAACTTTCGCTAAATAAGACCCCGTTATTAGCAATAATACCTACAGGATATCCTCCAATTTTACTAAAACCTGTAATAAGGGTTTTTCCATAATCAGATTTAAATTCTTCAAAATTTGATCCATCAACAAGTCTTGCAATAATTTCCATTACTTTAAAAGTTGTTCGATGATCTTTAGTTAGAATACCAAGAATCTGATTTATATCATATTTAGGATCAATTACCTCATCAGGATTTAATTGATTTAATTTTGGTAAATGATTCATGATACCACGGATCTTATCTAAGGCATCATCATCATTTTTCGCGAAATGATCAGCAACACCACTAATTTTTGTATGCATTGTTGCTCCGCCCAGTTCTTCTGCAGTAGCGACCTCACCAATAGCAGCTTGGACCAGTGGTGGTCCTCCAAGAAAAATAGTGCCAGTTTTGTTAACAATTATAGCTTCATCGCTCATTGCGGGTACATAAGCACCACCAGCAGTACAACTTCCCATAACAGCAGCAATTTGAGGTATTCCCTCAGCGCTCATTCTTGCTTGATTATAAAAAATTCTTCCGAAATGATCACGATCTGGAAAAACATTATCTTGTTTTTGAAGATACGCACCGCCACTATCAACTAAATAAATACATGGTAGACCATTTTCCATGGCAATTTCTTGTGCACGAAGATGTTTTTTAACTGTAAGTGGATAATATGTTCCGCCTTTAACTGTAGCGTCGTTTGCAACTACAATACACTGCCTACCTTTAATTGTAATTAAGCCAGTAATGATTCCTGCAGCTGGAATAGAGTCTTCATAGATATTGTAGGCTGCTAAAACTGAAAATTCTAAAAATTCCGTATTAGGGTCTTTCAGATTATTGATTCGTTCTCTAGCAGTTTGCTTTCCTCTTGATTTATGTTTTTCTACCCGATTAGGAGGGCCCATCATTTTAACTTGATCAAGGACATTGCTTAAATCATCAGAAAGTTTGATATGATGATCAAAATTAGATTTATATTTTTCTGATGATGGATCTACTCGGGATTCAATTATTGCCATGATATAATTTACATGAGTTAATTGATCATTGTTGAAGAATTAAAGGAACAATTTCGTGCCTTATAAAAAATAATAATTAAAAATAATATTTTCTATTATCGATAATTTTAGCCTCATCAAGAAGATCTTGATACCAGCTTTGAAAATTAGTATTCCTTTTCTGGTTTGAAAGTTTATCATAAATAACATCGCGTTTCATCTCAAAATCGGAGCTATCAATAGGGGATATATCTACAATATTGACAATACCATATCCTCTAGGAGTTTTAAGGGGCCCAACAATATCTCCTTTGTTTGCAATCGCTAATGCACCTACAAAATAATTACTCTTCCCTAAAGATTGAAAACTTCTAATTAGCAACTTTGTGTCACCAGTGATAAGATCAATATTCTCAAAATTATCTTTTAATTGCTGAAAGGTCGATCCTTTTCTTAGCTCTTCTCTTAATTCGTCAGCAAATTTTTTAGCTTGAGCAAATTGACGCTCTTGATTGATAGAATTTTTGATTTGATTTTGTACTTCTTCAAAAGATTTTGTCCCTTTGGGTAAAACGCTATCTAGCTTAGCGACAATAAAATACTGATCATTCTGCATAGGGTCTGAAACGTCATTTACTTCACTATTATAAGCAAATCGAACTGCTTGACGAAAAGCGCCAAAATTTTGAAGAGTTGTTGTTTCATCTAAAATTTTAGTCACACTTTTTGTAGTAACTTGATGTGAATCAAGAGCAGCAGGGAAGCCTATCTCTGGGTCAGAGGCATCATAGCTGAAAAGAGTAGATTTACGTTTAAGCGCATCATTCGTATTAGGTCCCATCTCAATTTTCAAAAGCATATGTGATGCATTGATTTCTTTCTCATCATTCTCATTTCGACGATCATTTACTTTAATTATATGATACCCAAATCGGGATAAAACCGGACCTACTACATCTCCAGCTTTGGCAACAAAGGCCGCTTCTTCAAAGGGTTTAACCATTTGACCTTTTCCAAACCATCCCAAATCTCCACCTCTTCCAGAATCTGGAGAAACTTGGTTGCCAGGATCTTGGGTGTATGTATTTGCCAATTCTGAGAAATCAGATCCATTATTTAATTGATTTATAATTTCCTGGCATTCATCTAGTACACGAATAGAATCATCGCTGGATGGCTTTTTTTCCCAAGATACGACTTCAAGGTTCCGCATCTCTTCACGATAAAAATCATCAATTTTTTCAGTATATTCATTAAATAATTCTTCTTCAGTTGGCTCTTCCACTTCATCTTTTACAGCATTTGTAGTAATGTGAACACCATCAATGGTATAATTGACATGTTGTTTTATATAGCTTTCCCAAACATCTTCATCTGTAATAATTAAATCTGCATTCACCATTTCTTGCAGTTTGATATTTGGTATATAGGTATCTTTCATAAATTGTTCAATTTGTGTCCATTCATTACCGCTAGGATTATTTATAGCTTGTTCATATTTCGCTTGATCAAATTCTCCATTTGTTTGAAAAGTCGGATCAGATATTAAAAAAGGCGGTGGTATATTCTGTAAGTGAAATAAAACTTCCTGATTAGTTGTAGATATTTCAAGTTCTTCTATGGATTGTGAAATTAGTATTTCACGTATATAATCATCCCATACTTGTTTTCTAGCTTGATCAAAATCTCGATCAGTTATTTCACGACCACTTGCACGAACTTGTTCTAATCGACCAGAAACAGCTCGTGAAAAGTCATCAGGAGAAATCTTTTGGCCATTAATCACACCTATTGCTGTTGAAGGATCAACTCTACCAAATAATTGATCAATAATATTTGCACCACCTACTAATCCGCCAATGGATATACTTAATAAAAATAGAATAAGTATTGCCCATAAAAATATGTGCATTCGGTTGCGCATTGTTGTCATTAAAGCCATAATTGATACTCAATTCATAATGTTAAAATTGGATGCGAATTTATATAAGCTTGGGTGTGGAAGCAATGAACATCGAAAGTAGTATGATGATTTATAAAAACCTAAATTATAGATATGATTAAACATGATAAAGACAAATTAGATGATTTTAATGAAGAAATAATTCATTGTAATGATTGCACTCGTTTAGTTGATTTTCGTACAAAAGTTGCAAATGAGAAACGAAAACAATATATGAATTGGGATTATTGGGGAAAGCCTGTTCCAGGATATGGAGATCATATGGCTTCAATTATTATTGTTGGGTTAGCGCCTGCTGCACATGGAGGGAATCGTACAGGAAGAGTTTTTACTGGAGATAAATCAGCAGACTTTTTAATGATGTGTATGCATCAGGTTGGTTTATCTAACCAGCCTAACTCTGATAGTTTGCATGATGGATTGAAGTTAAACAATTGTTATATGACGCCTGCGCTTAAGTGCGTGCCTCCTCAAGATAAACCAACAGCACAAGAATTACGGAATTGTTTTACTTATTTTAATGATGAAATCAATTTATTGAATAATGCTACATGTATGCTTGCTTTAGGAAAAATTGCATTTGACGCATGTTTGCGGTTTTGGCGATCCCAATTCGAAATAAAAGTAAAAGATTATCCTTTTAAACATCATGCAATATATACGTTGCCAAATAACTTCCATTTAATCTCTAGTTACCATCCTAGCCCAAGGAATGTGAATACGCGTAGATTAACGAAAGATATGATGGTAAAATTGCTTAGCGAATTAAATAAATATAGTAATTAAAGAAATTAAATTTTGATGTGCGGTAGATCATGGTTTTATTGTATCTTATCGTGTAATTTGCTACTATATCTATGTATCATTGTTATATGGATATAAATGTAGCAGTTAATGGATGCTAAAAAATATAAAATAGGCTTTGGGTATTGTATGTTTAGGCTAATTATAGTTCTTTTATTTATTACAAACTTATATGCGAATGCAAATAATGAGTTTAGTTCATTCGCGGAACAGGATACAGTTCGGTTAAATCAAACTGTAGTCAGTACTCCTCCAGTTGCTGTTGTGGAAGGATTTAAAATTGTCCTCCGTGAGCAGAGAATTTCAACGGGTAAAAAGCAATTTAGTAAAATGCGTTTGGAGTCTATTGATGCAGCTTCTAAAGAAAAAATAAATCAGAAGGTAGATATTGTTTTTGATGTATTGGGTGGGGATACGATATCATTAGACTCTCGAAAATCCTATGATGATAATCAGGATAAGATATCCTACAAATGGGAGTCAATGAACAATCTAGAATTTAAACAAGCAACTGATTCAGAAATTGGATTCCGCATCCCTGAAGTGATGATTGAACAAATTTTTCTTTTTAAGGTGACATTAAATGATGGAAGGTATAATACTCTCCATCTAGTTGGCCTGAGAGCAAAGCAGGGCAAAATGACATCATTTAAAGGTCCCGGAGATCAGGTTGCTCAAAGTGGGGAAAAAGTACAGCTATCAGCTGTTGCTACTGGTGCTGCAATCAATCAAGATTTAGCTTATCTATGGCGTTCCCCAGAGGGTATTGCTCTATCATCAGCAACAGATCCGGTTGCCACATTTAAACTGCCAACAATTGATACGGAAACTCATTATATTTTTTTCTTATCCGTAAGTGGTCCAGATGGGGAGGTTGTTGATCGAGATACAGTCCGAGTCACAGGAAGGCCAAAAGCGAAAAATCAAGTTGGATTGGTACAAGGAATTAATGTATCAGGGTTATCAACTGCAAGGGTTGGACAATTTAATGATTTTCTTCGTAGTACCGTTAATTCCGTATTGTACGATGGTGTAGATGTATTTATGCCTCTTGAGTCGCCTGTTAGTAGTAATTTTTTATATCCTGGAGGATATGAGGCACCTGAAGTGTCTCCATTTCAGCCTGAGTTTAAAGCAAGATGTAGTTCTTTGGCTGATGCAACAGAGAATGCACTTACGGTAGGTGCAACAGATGTAATTACGTGGGATTTCCAAAAAAATGATGTTTTAAAACTGAGTTATTATTCGGTTTTTCAAACTTCTGGTGGTGAGCCAGTTGTGGCGACACTTAAAAGCGGTATGGTTCCATTGAAAATGGCTGATCAGATTAATTTATCCACTACGATTGTTCTGGATGAACAAGGATCTCCTATGGGGATGACCGATATTAAACCTGCCGTTGCACAAACATTGAAAGATATGTTTGCTGGCAAAAAAATAAATAAGGAATCCAAGAAGAAAAGAGGCAGTTCGCAAGGAATAAAGGGCAAAATACAAGATTCATTTTATGATACGGTAGAATTTTATAAAGATCACCCAGAAGTTCTTGCGGTAACTGCTGTGGTTATTGGGGGATTAGCTATTGCAATCTTTGGCGGAGATAATGATTTGGGTATGCCCGCAGATTTCCCTTTTGAATAATTTTAATTATGACAAAAAAATATAAATAGATTTTGAATAAATATTTAATAACAGATCAACAGAGTAAAAAAAAAGGAGTAGTATAATGAAGAATTATATTCTCGCGTTTATGCTAGTACCGTTCCTGTTGTTTGGACAGAAGTTCAAAAACAGTGAACTAATAACAGAAAATAAGGAAGGAGATAGTAAGAGCAGATCTATCGCGGTTGAAACCGTACCAAGATTGTTATCTTATCAAGGCTTCCTAACAGTCGGTGGATCTGGCCCAGTCAGTGATGGCCAATACACAGTGAATTTCCGACTGTTTGACCAAGAAGAGGATGGTAATGAGTTTTGGAATGAAACACATCTATTAACTATTTCAGATGGGTTGGTTTCAGCTCTTTTGGGATCCAATGGATTCCCAATAGAGACTGTTCCAATGAATTCATATCTTGAAATAGAAATTGATGGCAATACGTTGTCTCCTCGTCAGCAGATAACTTCGGTTATGTATGCAATAAAATCGGATACAACTTATTTTGCTAAAGGTTATACCAAAACAGCCGATCTTTCCCAAGTTGCTTTGAGTGGTGAGTACTCTGATCTGTTAAACTCTCCTGATCTCACTCCATTTGCAACAAAGGATTCTCTTGGCTATTATGCAACATTAGATAGTCTTGATAGCTATACGCTGACGTCCGAGCTGTCAGTTGTAGCGTTCTCTGGTGAATATGAAGATATATTGAATATTCCTGACCTTGCGAACTATGCGGTAACTGATACTCTGAGTTATTATGCAACATTAGATAGTCTTGGTTACTACGTTACGGAGGATTCGTTAAGTCAATATATTGGATCTACAATACAGCCATATGATACGGAACTGTATCAAATAGCTGAGTTGAGAGATTTGATACAAGGACATCTTATGGTTTATGATGGTACCGAGCTTTCATGGACTGCTCTAGGTGGAGCAGATGCACGTGCTACCCTTGGTTTAGGCGATATGGCAGTACAAGAATCGGATAGCGTAATCATAACAGGAGGTTCTATATCGGGCATAGACGATATATCTATATCGGATGGTGGGACAGGTGCGTCTACTAGTGAAGGTGCAAGAGATAGTCTTGGTTTAAAAATTGGCGAAGATGTGCAGGATTTTGATTCTGATTTACTGACAATTGCTACTCAAAATCATTCGGAAAATCCCAATGTAAAACAAATGTTAATTAGTCGTGGTTACTATTGGGAAGCTAGATCTGCTGATTCTGCAAGAATAGACCTTGGTTTAAAAATTGGTCAAGATGTCCAAGCTTGGGATCAAGATTTACAAAACTATGCAGATGGACAGGATATTCCAGCAGATAAAATTCAATATGGCGAATATTTTATTAATCAACCTGGTCAACAAGGTCAAATTTGGGCTTCTGATGAAAATGAAGCTGGACGTTGGTCTAATCTTGGTGAATACTTGACTTATGAAGTTTCTGGTGCAGATTCTGCTACAAATATTGAATTTAATGTGAATGTTGGTACAGGGCCAAATCAAGTCATTGCGCTTGATGTAAATCAGAAATTACCAGCTGTAAATGCATCCAGACTTGAAGGGATAACAGCTGATCAAATCAATGATAGCACTGTTTCTAATTCAGAATTTGACATGCTTTCAGGTGTCCGTACGATAACTGGAGAAGATGGACCTGGAGGGCTATTACAAGATCAATTAGATAACAAAGCTCAAAAGGGTAATAATGCGGATATTATATCTATTACTGGTCTTACAACAATGTTAGCGATCAACCAAGGTGGGACAGGTGCGTCTACTGCGGAAGATGCAAGAATAAATCTTGATGCGCAACAGCAAAATGAGCATCTGGAGGATCTAGCTGAAGATGGAATATTGTCTGCATCAAAAGTACAACATGGTACTTTCTTTATCAAAGATGCTGGTGATCTTGGTTTGCAATGGACTGCTGATGGAATTGATGAAGGATTTTGGGCTCCAGGTGGTGACATTGCTTATGTGTATACAGATCCTGGAAGAGGGATTCTTATAAATAGTGCTACAGTTGCAGAAGCAGGTAGTGTACATGTCGTTGTTGATGTTGGTTTAGAAGCGGGTAAAATTCCTCAATTAGAGGCTTTAGAAGGCGTCCTTAGTGGATCCTTGCCCGGCGTGGATGGATCACAGCTAACAGGACTGGTTGCAGAGCAAATTAATGCCAGTAGCGATCTACCTGTTACGAATGCACAGTTTGACTTATTAACTGATTTGCGTACAACGAGCACTGCTGATTTAGCAGGTGGTCCAATTCAAAGTCAGTTGGATAATAAACAGAATCAAAGTATTTATTTGGATGAGATTGTAACCGCATCGCTTGGAGCCTCTTCACGGGAAAGTTTATCTGATCATGATCTACTGATTTGGAAAGTGGTTGATGGAGATGGTGGTTGGGCTCTCTTAACATCCGATGATGAAACCCATAATGTTACTGCTTCAAGAATAGAGAATGGTAATTTTTTTATTAATGATGCTGGAATTAACGGACAGTATTGGTCTTCCGATGGCGAAGAAAGTGGTGAATGGAGAACATATGGTCCACGTTTTACATTCAGTAGTGGTGCAGATACCTTAAATATTCGTACAGGTACGAATGCTGGAGATATTGTTGAATTAGGAATTGGATCAAAATTACCAGCAGTGGATGGGTCGCAATTAAGGCAAATGAATGCGTTACAAATCAATGATAGTACTGTGTTAAATGCAGAATTTGATGCCTTAGCAGGCCTGCGCTTGGCAGGGCAGGAATTGCCGGAGGCCAATGCTACAGAATTTCGCTATCAAGCAGGAGATCTCCAGGTACAATTGGATGGAAAAATGAACTATCATGCAAATTTAGCTGACCTAGTTGATGGTCCGTTAACCTATGATCTTGTTCAATATGGTCAGTATTTTATCCAAGAGCCTAGTAATTTAGATGGAAAAGTATGGACATGGGAAGGTGATCAAGCTACGGGATTTGGAATTTGGAAAGCACCTCCTGGGGCACAAAATATTGATGATTTGAACGATGCAAGTACAAGTCCAGCAAACAGTAACAATCTATTTTTAGGTGATCGCGCAGGTGCTAATGCAACCGGCGAGAATAATGTTGGAGTTGGTAATGGATCGTTATCAAATATTACAAGTGGAACGATTAATGTAGCCGTCGGAAAAAACGCAGGCGCTAATATTGAAAGTGGAAATGCCAATGTACTTATCGGGAATAACGCTGGTAGCGGTTTACTATCCAATGCCGATAATAAACTGATAATTGATAATGGAAATCCGAATCTTGGTGTAACAAATCCACTAATCGGCGGATCGTTTGCTGTGGCTGATAGAGGAGTAACCGTAGACGGTACTCTTCTATCAAGAGATGATCTTTCAACTGCAAATGATATTAATATTGTGCAAGTAACGCAAGGCAACTCCGTTGTTGCTGATCTATTTACGATTGCCGAGAGTTCTGGCGATATTAATATGACAAATTACTCACCGGGACAGAAAATTAATTTTATTGTTGATGAAAATACTACCGTATTAACCCTGGATGGGAATGATGGTATGGTTAAGCTTCCTCTTGAGAAGAAACTGGCTTCAGATGACGATACGGATACCTACATCAATGCTGTGAGTAGTGGTGCAAGATTAAATGTGAAAGGGGCAGATAAAGTATTGGTACATGCCCAAGATCTCGCGCTAGGTGTTATACAATTATTAGCCGCTGATAGTATTCGGATGACTTCAGATAATATTGAAATCAATTCCACTCAGGAATTTATTGTGAGTAACGATATGCGTGTTGGTAGAGATTTCCGTGTTGGTGATGTGACAAACTCAGAGTTTAAAATTTCTCACACAGGTGCTTACAATACTATTATTGAAAATAAAATAACGGATAAGGATTTGGTCTTTAAAGTTGCTCCAAGTGGAACGGGAACAGAAATAATGCGTATTGATGGCGATGGCCAATCCTTATTAATGGCGGATACTAAGAGACTTGAGTTTCGAGATGCTGCAACATATATGTATAGCACGGAGGCCAATATATTGGCCTTGGTGGCACCTTCATTGAATATCACATCAACTAGTGGTGTTACATTGGATACGGATAATCATTTCCAATTCCGGGATGCTGCAACATATGTAGCTAGTTCTGCTTCAAACGTTCTAGATATAGTGGCGCCAACTATTGTTGCTTCCCAATCTGGAACTGCTGCAGGAACAGTCTATATTGGAACAGGTGGAGCAAATAAAGTTGTAGCTGCGGACGCTACTTCAATGACAGTAACAAGTCCGATTCTTGTATTGGATGGTTCAACTAGAACTTCTGTCCAGGCAGAATTACAATTGAAGGATCAATTAGTATTTAATGATGCGGCGGATGAATTTTCAATTGCAGAAACCGGCACGGATGATTATACGATTAAGAACTTGGTTTCAGCTAAGGATATTGTTTTCAATACGAATGCAAGTGGTGGTGACACTGAGATAGCTCGTTTTATTGGGCAAGATGGTCCTGGTTCACTAAGGATGAGTGATACAAAGAAACTTGAATTCAAAGATGGTGATGATTATATCAATAATGAAGGCAATAAATTAAATATTGTATCAAAGAATTCTGGCAATGTAAAGATTGGTAACATTGAAGATGGTTCACCAGCAAATACTACAAATAGAGTTGAGATACATGCTTTGAATACAATTGAGCCTAATACGAATGAAATACTCGTTACAGCTCCGGATGAAACACCAAAGATAACTTTGTCCAGTGTTAAAGATGATGTTACTCTTATGCCGCAATTACATTTTAAAAAGATACGTGGTGCAGCCACAGGTATAGACAATGACTTGTTAGGAGAAATTGCAGCTATTGGTGAAGATGATGGCGATACAGAAACAGTATACGCGAAGATTCAATTTAAGAGCACAGCTGTTACAGATGCTGCGGAGCGTGGATCCATACAATTTATTACGGAGGGTGCTAATGGACCGTTTGATAATACTGAGGGTGGTGTTGAAGATCTATTGATGGATATTAATCACACGACAGATAATACTGTTACTGTACATGCAGATCTAAAGGTGGAAGGAGCAATGAGCTTAAATGGTGCTGCATTTAGAGCGGATATTACTTCAGATCTTAAAGGGGAAAATAGTCTTGGAACGGATGGTTTAGGAGAATGGAAATCACTTAACCTTTATGATGCAGCTGGTTCAGGTTCTATGGTCACTTTTGGTGTTGGTTCCGATGATGCTACTGATTTGCGTTTAACCTATAATGGAACTGATGGATTGACGCTTAATCGAGATAATAAATTGTTATTTAATACAGCAAATGCATACATCAAAAGTTCTGCAGATCGAACCTTGGATTTGGTTGCAGTAACCGATGGTGTTAGTGTAGGGAAAGTAGCCATTTCGGATGGTGGAACATCTGCAAAGATGACGTTTGCCGGTGATAACAATTTTATTTCAGCTGCGGATGTAAGCACACTAGCTTTAGTAAGTCCAACTCTTAATATTGGTACTACTAGCAGCAATACATACGTATTAGGTGAACTCGAATTACAAGATAGTCTTATTTTAGCTAATGGGGGCAATGCAAATGAATTTGTAATAGCGGAAACTGGAACGGATCATTATACACTTTCGAATATGAAGCGAAATAAGGATATTATTCTAAATGTGAGTGTAGCTGGAGATGCAACAGATGTTGCGAAAGTTGTTGGTTTAACAGGATCATTGCAAATGCAAGGTGAGCAAAAGCTGGAGATTGATTTAGCAACAAATTATATCAATTCGACTTCAAGTGGTGGAATTCTTAATGTAAAAAGTGATGGGGTATTGGCATTTGATGTTGGTTCCATCTCGATGACTAATGGTGATGATTATGCCATGACTGTAACAAAGGATATAGCATCAGAAGTATTAAAATCAAGTGAAACAAGTAAGCCTGTATGGACTTTGGAAAATACAAATGCAAGTGCTGCGCAATCTGGTGCAATTGTAGAATTTAAAAAAGGCGAAACGCAAGATGATGCTATAATGGGTTCTATTAAGAGTTCAACACCTAGTGGTACTTTTGCGCAGATAGATTTTAAAGGCGAAGGCATTACAGATTCACAAACTGGTTCTATGGTTTTTACCACTTATGATGCTACAGTTGCGAAACAAGTAATGGATTTGAGTGCAACTGCTCCTAATACGGTAACAATTGGGAGTGATGCTAATGCTGCCAATCTAAAAGTGTTTGGTACGTTAACTGCAACATCTACTGCATATGAAAATGATTTACTCCCTGCAACCCGTGGAGTACCAGGCGTAGGAGCGGAAGCAAAAGAATGGACTGATTTATGGCTTACTGAAACTGGGTTTATTTCTTTTTCAGATGGTGATGGTGGTGATGCTGGAGAGGATATCGAGATTACAGGTGTTACTGCAGCAGCAGCAACAACTGGGGCAGGTGAAGCTAGCCCTGCAGGATTAATTTTAGATGGACAACATAGGCTTTATTTTGATGATAATACCAGTTACGATCAATATATCGGAAGCGAAGATGGCGGTATCACAAAATTGGCTTCCATAAATGAAGTTGAAATTGATGGAGGATTATTATTAGATCTGAAAGCCGATCAAGTTACTATAGAAGCAGAAGCAGAAGCTGGTGGTATGCAAATTACAGCAGCATTAGGAGATATTACTTTGACTACTCCTACAGCTAAAAAAGTAATATTAAATACAAATACTGCTGCAACATTATCGCATACTTCTGATGATGATGCTCAGGATTTTACCATTGAGCAGGTCGGTAATAATAATGCATCCTTATTTATTAATTCTGCAGGTACTTTTGCAGATGCACTTGTAATTGATGCAAGTGCAGGTGGTATCGATATACTTGCTTCTGGCGCAGCTGCAGGTGAAGATATTGATATAACAGCTACGGGATCATCGATCAATCTAACCTCAAGTGAAGATGATACAGATGCGATTACATTACATGCTGAAGATGGTGGTACTATTATTAAAAACACTACTGGTGGTGACAGTGATAAAGATATTAAGCTAGATGTTACTGGCGGTGGTGCATCAAAGATTCACTTGTACTCAACTGGTACTGCTGCTGCTGCACAGGGTGGTACTGATGGTTCCATCTTTATGGAATCTTCAGTTGGTGGAATAAAACTAGAAGCTGGATCTGGAAAAATTGTCACTACATCTATTGATTTTGATATTTTAGCAACTGCTGGTAATTCAAAGATGGCGGTAAATTTAGCTGGTGGTGCGTTAACCGTTGAATCATCTGGAGCAGGTGAAAGTAAATTGATTTTAAACTCAGGTGGTAGTGGTGATGATGCAGTAGCTATTACTAGTCCTGCAGGTGGAATTAGGATCACACCAAAGTCGGATAAAGAAACGGTAAATGTTGGTATGTTGCAAGTATCTGCAGCAGCAGATGATGGAGATGCAATAATGAATATTTATTCTGATATTGCTGCTTCAAGACAGAATGATGATCAGTGGAGATTTGTGGCCCTTGATGGTGGTGATTTGAAAGTTCAAAGTTATGCACTTGGAAGTTGGGCAGATAAATTGACGATAACGAATGCAGGAATAATTAAACCAGGAAATAAATTTGAAGGTGCAATGCAGGGTGATTTAACGACAGCTGAAATAATGGTTATATCTTCCGAAAATGCAGCTACCAATGCACTTGATATTGATGCTTCCGTAGGAGGTGTGGATATTGATGCGAAAACAGTACTTGCACTAGATGGCGAAGATGGCATTGATATAGGTGTAGGTGTATTAGCCGATGCTCCAATAGTCGTAGAGTCATCTACATTAAATATTGATGCAAGTGGTGCAGTAACAATTGATGGTACGTCAACAATTGGAATTGGTGCAGCCGCAGACGCAGCCACTGGAAATATTTCTATTGGTACAAATGCTACAGCCAGAACAATTACAGTGGGTAATAATGAGGGAGCCACATCTTTGGCATTAACTTCTGGGACGGGAAATATTATTGCTAATTCCAGAGATAAAGTTACGGTTGACGCAACTGGTGAAGTTTCAATAGAAGGTGGTGCGAATTCTGACTTTTCTACTACCGCTGGTGCACTAACATTAACTAGCGCTGACGCTGCCACTTGGTCTACTGCTGCTGGTGGACTA
>JAPYRG010000010.1:7038-70828 GCA_029936965.1 Fidelibacterota bacterium | reverse complement strand
CGCTACACCCCGAATATTATTTTTAAAAGCCGGCGAAATTATGAGAATTAATACCATTATCCAAATCATTCAATTTCCATATCAAAAAAATTTCCTGATCCACTTACTGGATTTTCTCTTGCAATAAAGTTGCCTGATAATGATACGGAATAGTTGGTCCAATCTTCACTTGTATCTGCCCGTGCATCGGCTACATAATAATCTGTTGAAATAAATTGTGCTCCACTTGATAAAGCAAGATCGCGAGGACCTGTATCGCCAGACCTTGCTTCTTTTGTATCAGCATCTGCTCTGGTACGAACTATATACCCTTGAGATACAAAATCAGCTATACTTTCAGTTGGAGTATTCAACTTTAAAAAAGCTGCTTCTGGTGTACCGGGATCTGAGGCTGTAAACAGTATTCTTCCTGCAAGTGCCGGATGCCCTAATACATATGCATCACGAGTGGTGCCGCCATTATCAAGACCAAAATATATTTTCCCTCTTGACTCACCAATCGTCGGCCATCCACCATTTAATATAACTGATTCTAATGATTCATTATCACCTCGAATATCATCTGGGGTAATCACTTTATCTAAATTTTCACCAAACACAGATCGAATTTCAGCATCAACGGCATCCAAAGCTGTATTATCAAATGGTAGTGGCTGAGTAAAGCCGCTTAAGGAAGGATATAAACTGGTAAGGCTCTCCTCCTTTGCTTCAATCAAAATAAATATAGGAATGTGATTGGAATTTTGATCTGACCAATTTTTTACAGCATTAAGAGCATCAATAAATGTATAATAATGAGTTCGATAATCAATATCAGGAAAATGTAAAACCTTTAAACCTGGACTTAATAATTCTTCAATTCCAGAAGCAACTGGCATGCCAATAAAAAGATTGCCCCGCTGATTATAAAATAATCCGCCTTCTGGATCATGATATATATCAATTTCTATCTGACGAATTCCATGCTGACTAAATTGGGTCTCCAATATAGGATGTCCATAATCTAAATCCTGAGCAAGATCTGGCTGGAAACTTGCAATAAGGTTATGCATATCAATCGCGGTGTTGATACGATAACTATTATGACTCCCTATTACTTGAATTTGATTCAATTTGAGATCATCCACTATCATGGAATCTTCATTATTATCACACCCAAAGAAGACTAGTGATAGGTACATATATATATGTGTTTTGATCTTAAACATCTTTGAAAATTTACAAATGATATGATTATAGAAAACCATAACTATTACATTCATAATTGCCATTGTAATGATGTAATTTATTAATTAATTATATTCAATAAGATATAAATGGATCTAGAACTAAAAGATAAAAAAGCCCTTGTTACAGGATCAACTGCAGGAATTGGTTACGGAATTGCTCGACAACTTTTGAAAGAAGGTGCGCATGTAATAATTAATGGGCGGACAGAAGAGAGAATCAATAGTGCTATAATTCAACTTCAGCGTTCTATTCCAGAATGTAATGTTACGGGGTGCGTTGCTGACTTTTCAAATAAACAACAAATAGATCAACTTATTGCTGCTCATGACTCAGTGGATATATTAATAAATAATGTTGGTATATTTGCTCCAAAATCATTCGAAGAGATAACGGATGAAGAATGGATGCACTTCTTCGAAGTAAATGTATTAAGTGGCGTTCGCTTATCGCGGCATTATTTGCCTAAAATGTTAGAGAAGAATTGGGGAAGAATCATTTTTATATCTAGCGAATCAGGTGTGCAAATCCCTTCTGATATGATACACTATGGAACTACAAAAACCGCACAGCTTGGTGTTGCAAGAGGACTTGCACAACAAACCTCCGGAACAAATGTGACAGTTAATTCAGTCATTCCAGGGTCAACAAGGTCTGAAGGTGCAGAAAAATTTATTACAGATCTAGCAAAGGAACAGGGCAAAACAATCAATGAAATTGAAAGAGAATTTTTTGAGACTGTACGACCTACATGCCTTATAAAACGATTTGCTACTATTAAAGAAGTAGCAACATTTGTTACGTATCTTGTAAGCCCCCTAGCTGCAGCAAATAATGGTGCTGCCCTTCGGGTAGATGGCGGAACAATACCTACAATTCTATGATAATAACTTTATAGTGAGCCATATAAATACAATCATCTTTGACCTTGGGGGTGTGCTTATCGATTGGAATCCTGAATATTTGTATAAACAAATATTTACAAATGAAAAAGATATGCGTTTTTTTCTTGATAATATTTGTACAAAGGAATGGAATGAAAATCAAGATGCCGGTTATCCAATAAAACAAGCAACAAGTAATTTGATCAAAAAACATCCAAAATATATAAATGAAATAAATGCCTATTATACACGATGGGAAGAAATGTTTGGTGATTATGATGCACATTCGGCACGTATTCTTCAACAACTGCACATGCAAAAGAAACATAGGCTGCTGGCATTAACAAATTGGTCTGCCGAAACATTCTACCCTGCAAAAGATTTATATGCATTTCTTAATTATTTTGAGGGGATTGTAGTATCAGGGGATGAAAAAATAAAAAAACCCGATTACAAAATTTACCAAATATTACTAAATCGATATAATGTTAACGCAAAAGAGTCCGTATTTATTGATGATGCACTAGAAAATATAGAAGCAGCTAATGATCTAGATTTCCGCACAATCCATTTTTTATCGGCCTCTCAAATGGAAACGGAGCTAAAAAATATCGAGGTGCTATAAAATCAAACTTTTGGGTGAGCGATGGGACTTGAACCCACGGCCTCCTGGGCCACAACCAGGTGCTCTAACCAGCTGAGCTACGCCCACCATATGGCCTATTTCGCAATCGAAAAGGCAGGCAAAATTACCGGCTTTCCTTATGCAACACAAGATGTAAAGTCATTTAAAGGACTCATTTTATATTAAAGTAATACTAAGTAATTTTTTCCATGCTACTAATATCTCGCTATATCATTAAAGAGCTCATCCTGCCATTTATTTATTCTTTGATGATCATAGCTCTTATGTTATTTATCAATTTTTTTCTTAGAGCAATTGATCGGTTCTTAGGCAAAGGACTTAGTGCTGTGACAATATTTGAATACTTATTTCTTAATTTTGCATGGATCCTTGCTTTGGCGGTTCCGATGGCAGTATTAATTGCTACATTAATGGCTTTTGGAAGAATGTCTGAAGATAATGAAATTAATGCAATGCGGGCTTCCGGTATCAGTTTTACATCTATATTAAAACCTGCGTTAATTTTTGGTCTTATTATCTGCCTATCACTTACATATTTTAATAATTATATATTGCCAGAAATGAATTTTTATGCTCGATTACTTCAGGGTGATATTCATAAAAAAAGACCTGGTTTGGATATAGAACCAGGTCATTTCATTAATAGTATACCAGACTATAGCATGATTATTAGAAAAGATAATAATGGATTGATGGAGGATGTGCGAATCTTTAGCAAGGAGAATCAAGAAATTCAAACCAGCATCTACTCTTTAACGGGTGAATTGGAAATGTTAGATGATGCAATCGTTTTAATGTTATATGATGGTGAAATACATGAACTAGATTTAAATGATTATAAAAGTTACCGTCGAATTAATTTTAAAAAGCATAAAATTATTATACCAGCTGATGATATGATGCTTGCCAGAAGAGATACATCCAATCGTTCGGATCGGGAAATGACTGTTCCAATGATGCTTGATAAAAAAGCGAACTATAATAAACGATCAGATCGTGTAAAAAGTCGTATAGGGAGAGCATTCAACAAAGTGATTGGAGATAGCTTAGTACCAATTTCTCTTGATGATGCTTTACTTAAAATGGATAATTATCGTGCAGAGATGTTGGATAACAAAAACCTTACCTCTGTAGAACAAAGACGGCAAGAAAGAAAACTAAAGAGTCTTGAACGACAAATGAATAATGAATACCGCTTAATTCAGAATTATCAGAAAAGTCAAAATAAATATGCAGTGGAAATTCATAAGAAATTTTCTTTACCAATTGCATGTATATTATTTGTCCTTGTTGGAGCACCATTAGGTACATTGACACGAAAAGGTGGATTCATCGTCGCCCTTAGTATGGGATTTGGCTTCTTCTTAATCTATTATATTTTTCTTATAGGAGGCGAAGAACTTGCAGATCGAAATCGAGTCTCTCCATTTATTGGAATGTGGGCTCCCAATTTTCTATTACTTATTAGTGGAATTTATTTAACACTCAATACAGTTCGTGATAGCGCTTCCATACGATTCAATTGGCCTTGGAAAAAATAGTCCCTGGAAAATAGTAATGATTCCAAATGATATTATCCGTATAAAAAGAAATAAACGGGAAATACCTGCCGTTGATTTAAAACAATTTATTTGGGAATATTCTCATCAACAAATATCCGATAAGGATATGACAAAGTTATTAAAGGCTATATTTAAAAATGGAATGACAAGAGAGGAAATATTTGCTTTAACTGAAAGCATGATTGACTCTGGAGAAAAAATGGATTTTTCATTTTTAAGTAATTATGTTGCTGATAAGCATAGTACTGGAGGCGTTGGAGATAAAGTCTCAATTATTTTAGGTCCATTAATGGCTGCGGCTGGTTTAGCCGTACCTATGATTAGCGGACGGAGTTTAGGCCATACAGGAGGAACATTAGATAAGTTAGAAACCATTCCTGGTTATAGAACAAATATTAGTCTTGATGAATTTAGAAGAAATGTAAATGATATTGGAATTTCAATGATTGGACAAACAGAGGAGATATGCCCTGCGGATAGAAAAATGTATGCCTTACGTGATGTGACAGGAACTGTTGCCTCAATTCCATTAATTTGTGGATCTATAATGAGTAAGAAAATTGCTGAAGGAATAGAAGGGTTAGTAATGGATATAAAAATAGGAAATGGCGCATTTATGAAAACCATTCAAGAAGGAAAAGAATTAGCAGCATTGATTCGAGATATTGGAGAGAATTTTAATGTTAAATCTGATATTGTTTTTACAAGTATGGACCAACCTTTAGGACGTTATGCTGGTCTATGGTGTGAGATAAAAGAAGCCATAGACTGTTTACGAAATGAAGGTAGTGATGATACAATGGAAGTGACGTTTGCATTGGGAACAAAATTGTTATTACAAGCTCAAATTGTAAGTGATGAAAATGAAGCTTTGAATCTACAACAACAATTAATTGAATCAGGACATGCATTAGAAAAATTTTTAAAGATGGTCGCAATACATGATGGCAGTTTATCAGATATAGCTTCTTTACATACCCTCCATTTACCAAAAGAAGAAACTGTATTATCCGCAGAAAAACCTGGCTATATAACAAATATGAATACTCTACTTATTGGTCTTGCTCATTGTGAGCTTGGCTGTGGAAGAAAGAAATTATCTGATAATTTAGACCCTACTGCTGGTATAGAATTCTACCATAAGATTGGCAATCAAGTATTGGAGGGAGAACCATTGATGCGGTTATTCAATACAGATAAAGAGAAATTAGATAAAGCCTTAAAACTTCTTAAAGATTCAGTGGAAATTGATGAAAATAAATTAGAGCATCATCTAATATTAGATGATAATAAAGCCAACTAACGCCGATGTATTTTGCACAACCTAGATGGATTTGTGCCTAAAATAAATAATTCTTTTTCAATTGGGCATAATGCAGTTGGCTTTTGCTTTGACACTTGACAAATAGAAAATGTGTTTACTTTTGAAGGTTGTTCAAATTCTTCTTTAGGATAATAAAGAGAATCATGAGCAGTTTTCATAAATCGTGCCCAAGAAGGAAGTGCCGCACGCGTTCCATCTGCTCCTTGACCAAGACTTACTTGTGGATCGTCAACCCCAAACCATGCTCCTGCTGCTATTTGGGATGAAAAACCAACAAACCATGCATCAGTCCATCCTTGTGTTGTTCCAGTCTTTCCAGCTGCTGGGTGATAAAAATTATATTTCCATCTTGCGCTCCCACCAGTTCCTCTATCAAGAACAGTCTGCATTAAATTGGTTACCATAAATGCAGTTTCTTCACTTAGTATTTCCTCCTGTTTTGGAAAATATTCAATTAATGTATTACCATAACGATCTTCAATTTTTGTAATTCCAAACGGTTTTGAATACACACCTTTATTGGCAAATACTGAGTAAGCAGCAACCATTTCTATGGGGTACACTTCTGACGTGCCTAGTGCAATAGCATCAACAGCACGTATATTTGTTGATATGCCTAAATTTTTTGCAGTACGTGCAACTTCTCTAGCAGGTACAACCTCTTGAACCATACGTACAGAAACAAGATTTAACGATCTCCGCAATCCTTCTCTTATAGTTGTTAATCCCCCCGTACTTTCATCATAGTTTCTAGGATTCCAATTTTCCCATCCTCCTTCAGGTGTTGGCACTTTAAGAACTACAGGTTGATTTAATAGCTGCTTAGTAACTGGAACTCCATTATCTATTGCTGTCGTATAAACAAATGGCTTGAAAACACTTCCTGGCTGCCTTTTTGCTTGAGTAGCACGATTAAATTGATCATTATAATCCGGTCGACCTCCTACCATTGCAAGGATAGCTCCAGTTTTTGTATCCAAAGCTACAAATGCACATTGCACGAGCAACTTATCTCTTAAGTCTTCGTACAATGGCAACTCTCCTTTCATCATTAACCGAACTGTATCCTCATTAAAAATCCCTAAATAAGCTAGATTTTCAAATTCCTCTTTTTCTTTAAATAAACGTTTATTTAATCGATTCTGATTGGCAATAATCGACTGCATTATTGCATCTTCCGCATATCGTTGGAGTCTTGAATCAAGAGTAGTAAATATTTTCAAGCCATCACGATATATATTTATTCCTAGACGCTCATCTTCCGTTTCCAATACTCTACGAACATATTCTGTGAAATATGGGGCGACTCCTGTAAATTGATTTTTCTGTATATGATCTATATCAGTAGATCGTGTTTCTACATAAACAGCATCGGATATATATTTTTGTTCTCGCATTAATCGAAGGACAGTGTTTCTTCGGGCAAAAGCTTTATCTGGATGTCGAATCGGGGAATATCGTGCAGGAGCCGGTAATAATCCAACAAGCAATGCGCACTCATCTATGTTTAGATCGCTAATATCTTTAGCATAAAATCTCTTTGCGGCAGCCTGAACGCCATAGGTCCCATGACCAAAATGAACACTATTTAAATACATTTCAAGAATTTCATCTTTCGTATATGTTTTTTCAATCTGAATTGCCGTTATCATTTCTTTAATTTTACGAGTAACAGTCTTTTTGAAACCTATTGTATCATATAAATTCCTGGCTAATTGTTGCGTTAAAGTGCTAAAACCTTGACGATAGCTAAGCGCTAAAACATTGGTTATAATTGCTCTAGCAACACTTCTTAATGAGATACCCCAATGATCTCTAAACCTTCTATCTTCTGATGCCATAACTGCATCATGCATATGTTTTGGAATAGCTTCTAATTCAACGAATACTCGTTTTTCTACAAATAATTCATGAATAATCTCTCCATCAGATGAATAAATTCTTGTAACAAGATCCGGATCAAAATTTTCTAGTTGTTCGATGGAAGGCAAATCTTGAGATAAAACAAAAATATATATAATTAAAGCAATCGCCCCAGTTAATACAATCCAGAATGATCGTATGATTGGAACAGCCCAGAGGTTATCATTTGACTTATTGGCCATAATGAAATTTACATTTATTTATTATTAATATTTAAATGAGTGATGAGAAATAGTTTTCCCATTAATTTAATGTGGAGTAATCTATTTATTCGCCTTTCTTGGGCTAATCATTTTTTCTGGCTTCACAATTTTATCAAACTCATCTCCTGTCATATACCCTAATTTCTGAATTGCATCGCGTAATGAAAGATTCTCAGAATATGCTTTTTTAGCAACTTTTGCTGCTTTATCATATCCAATATGAGGATTTAACGCAGTCACTAGCATTAGTGAATTATATAAATTTTCACTTATTCTCTTTTCATTTGGTTCAATACCATTAATAGCATTGATCAAAAAAGATTCACTAGCGTCCGATAATAATCTAATTGATTGTAAAATATTATAACCGATAACCGGCCTAAATACATTTAACTCAAAGTTACCACTAGCTCCTGCAAAAGAAATTGTTGTATCATTACCCATTACCTGAGCACATACCATTGTCATAGCTTCACACTGTGTTGGGTTTACCTTACCAGGCATTATGGAAGATCCAGGTTCATTCGCCGGTAAAATTAATTCTCCT
Source organism: Fidelibacterota bacterium (assembly GCA_029936965.1). Lineage (GTDB taxonomy): Bacteria > Fidelibacterota > Marinisomatia > Marinisomatales > TCS55. The sequence continues at coordinate 62,512 of JAPYRG010000010.1, read as the reverse complement.
AAACCTGATCTAGGCCCGCTACCGAGCCATCGAATATCATTGGATATTTTAAAAAGTGAAACTGACACCGTCTTTAAAGCCCCAGAAAGTTCTACTATTGAGTCCTGACCGCCTAAAGCCTCAAATTTATTTTCAGCTGTACGAAATGGCAATTTCGTTAAACTTGCAATTTCTTTTGCGGCCTTCTTACCGAACCCCTCAATAGTATTAATTCCAGTACCTACTGCTGTACCACCCATTGCTAAGCTATAAGAGCTTTTTATTGCATTTCTAATTCGTTGACATCCATAATCAACTGCAGTTACATATCCTGAAAATTCTTGTCCAAGACTTAGAGGAGTTGCATCCTGTAAATGTGTTCTTCCCAACTTAATAATCTTAGAAAATGCTTTTGCTTTAGCATTTAAACCATCTCTTAACGCTTCAAGTTTTGGGAGTAAATTATGTACAACAGTTTCTACAGCTGATATATTTATAGCTGTTGGAAAAGTATCATTTGTTGATTGACCCATATTAACATGATCATTTGGATGAACCGGATCTTTACTTCCTAGTTTTCCCCCTAAAATTTCAATGGCACGATTAGCAATTACTTCATTAACATTCATATTAGTGTGTGTTCCAGACCCTGTTTGCCATACTACTAAAGGAAAATGATCATCTAACTTTCCAGATATTACTTCATCTACCGCAGCAGATATTGCTTTTGATATCTTACGATCTATTAAACCTGCAGAAGTATTTACTTCAAGAGCTGCTTTTTTAACAATACCATAAGCTCTAATGAATTCTCTAGGAAAATTCTCGCTACCTATTTTAAAATTATTAAGGGATCGTTGCGTTTGGGCTCCATAATAGCGATTATTTGGCACTTTAACAGATCCCATACTGTCCTTTTCAGTGCGATAAGCCATAGTAGGAAGCTAATAAATAATAATTATTCTACCACCCAGTTATCTGCGCCATCTATCAATGCCTGAATATCGCCATTTCCTTTGTTTTTTATCGCGAATTCAATCTGTTCATTAAGCATAACTTCATAAACAGGCTCATCTACACAATAAAAAACACCGATTGGATTTGGAAAATCATCTTGATATGTAAAATTGCTGAGCATCATGGCAATTGTCCAATCAGTTTCATCATGCACTAACAAATCATCTATACTCCATTTATCACCCAATTCAACGACCTTTGGTGTATGACCATCAATAAAAATCCCCTTATTCATTTCAGCCCCAAATAAAAGAGGTTTCTTATTTTCTAACCTCAGCACTGTATCTGATTTGGTCTCTCTATCAGTCATTGGTGCAAATGCTCCATCATTGAAAATATTACAATTTTGATATATCTCAATGTAGGAGCTCCCTTTGTGACTATGAGCTCTTTGTATCATGGATTGTAAATGAGCAGTTTCACGATCAATTGCTCTAGCTACAAAACTTGCATGAGAACCCAAAACAAGCGCTAGAGGATTAAAAGGACGATCTAATGAACCTAAAGGTGTTGATTTAGTAATCTTTCCTAATTCTGATGTTGGCGAATATTGACCCTTCGTTAAACCATAAATTCTATTATTAAATAACATGACATTGATATCTAAATTTCTGCGAAGCAGATGAATGGTATGATTTCCACCAATGGAAAGAGCATCTCCATCTCCTGTGATCACCCATACTGAAAGATCAGGATTTGCCAATTTCACTCCAGATGCTATTGCTGGCGCTCTACCATGAATGGTATGAAATCCATAAGCATTCATATAGTATGGAAATCTACTGGAGCATCCAATTCCAGAAATGAAAACAAATTTTTCTCTATCCACTCCTAAATCAGGAAAAACTTTCTGTGTTTGTGCTAATATAGCATAATCGCCACATCCAGGACACCAACGAACAGCTTGATCAGATACAAAATCTCTACGATCTAATTTTGGAGTTTTAACTTTAGTCTCTGCCATAATATTAACCTATAGTTTCTTTTACTTTATCTACAATATCACTTGCTTTAAAAGGGCGGCCTTTAACAAGATTTAAACCAATAGCATCTACAAGATAGTCTGCCCGAATTACTTTGAATAATTGGCCCATATTTAATTCTGGAATAAGGATATTATTAAATCGTATTAATATTTCTCCTAGATCTTTAGGCAATGGATTAATCCATCGTAAATGAACATGACTGACCTTTTTTCCATCATTTTGTAATCTTTCTGTCGCTGAACGGCATGATCCATATGTGCCTCCCCAACTAAGAATCAATACATCGCCACTTTCATTACCTAAAACTTCTGTCTTGGGAATATCATCAACTATATTCTGTACTTTTTGTCCTCTTAACTCTGTCATTTTATGATGATTTTCTGGATCATAAGAAACATTCCCGGTTAGATCTTCTTTTTCAAGGCCACCAATTCGATGTTCCAATCCAGCCGTGCCAGGTATGGCCCAGGGCCTGGCAAGAGTTTTTTCATCACGGTCATAAGGCATAAATGGTAAATCATCATTCTGAGTAGCAAAATTTGGATCGATAATAGGTAAATCATCAAAATTAGGGATAGACCATGGTTCAGATCCATTTGCTAAATATCCATCTGTGAGTAAAAATACAGGAGTTCTATACTTAATCGCTATCTGACATGCTTCAAAGGCAGCATAAAAACAATCTCCAGGCGTTTGCGCAGCGATGACAGGAACAGGAGCCTCACCATTCCGCCCATATAACGCTTGAAAAAGATCAGCCTGCTCAGTCTTCGTTGGCAACCCTGTACTAGGACCACCTCGTTGAACATTAACAATAACTAAAGGTAATTCAGCTATAACTGCAAGACCAATTGCTTCTCCTTTTAAAGCAATGCCTGGGCCAGATGATGCAGTAACTCCAAGGTTTCCTGCAAATGAACTCCCAATCGCAGAAGTTATGCCTGCAATTTCATCCTCAGCCTGAAATGTTTTAACGCCGAAATGACGAAAAGATGCAAGGGTGTGGAGGATATCGCTTGCAGGAGTAATTGGATATCCACCATAAAATAAAGGTATATTTGCTTTGATTGAACCTGCAAGTAGACCCACGCTAGTAGCATAGTTACCATTGATATTTCTATATTTGCCAGCAGAAAGAGGTGCTTTATCTACAGCAAATCGAGTAGTAAATATTTCTACTGTTTCACCATAATTATATCCAGTGTTCAGCGCTTTAATATTTGAATCAACTAACTCAGGCCTTTTAGCAAACTTTTTTCCAAGCCACTTAATAGTAGGCTCTAAAGGACGATTATAAATCCAATACAAAAGGCCAAGTGCAAACATATTTTTAGTACGATCAACGGTCTTTGGAGAAATATCCATACCTTCACAAGCCTTGGCTACTAAAGTGCTCATTTGTACTGAATATATTTCATAACTATCCACCGTTCCATCTTCTAAGGGGTTAGATTCATAACCGGCTAGTTTCAAATTTTTTGAACTAAATGCATTTTCATTTACAATGATTATCCCACCAGGTCTTAACTCTGATAAATGCACTTTTAATGCTGCAGGATTCATTGCAACAAGTACATCAGGCTGATCGCCTGGGGTATGAATCTTTTTAGAACTAAAATGTAACTGAAAAGCACTTACTCCCGCTAAGGATCCAGCTGGCGCTCTAATCTCAGCAGGATAATCAGGTAATGTGCTTAAATCATTACCAACAATTGCAGTGGTTTCAGTAAAACGTGTACCCGTAAGCTGCATTCCATCTCCAGAATCTCCAGCAAATCGTATTACTACTTTATCTAAATTTTTTGTCTTAATACTCAATTTGTATATAGTGGGATTTTTTTTATTTATCGATTACTATGATTTAATAATGATCCTATTTTCTAGGTACAGCAAAATATGTATTGAAATATTGCATAATCATTAGTACAAAATTTAGCATCACTTTTTTATTACACACAATAAAATCGCTATAAAGAATTTATTTATTTTATTTTTTATTATTTCTGCATTGTTGCACTTCAATTCATTAGAACGTAATATTTACCACTATGGTGAATAAGCGAGATTCAAATGATCCACGTCAATTATCATTATTTGGAGAGATCCCTAGTTCTTCTAATCCTTCGATAGCAACCTTTCCAGAATTTGACCAAGCATTAAATAATCTTATTAAATTAAGTGACCTTGGAGCGTTTATTGAGATCAATATTCAAGGTTTTGAAAAAAGCTATACTTTAAATCTTTCAGAATCTATTATCCCAAAAGATTTCTTGAAAATACCTAAAAATTATTCTCCTATAACTGTACAACTTTTTTCTCATGAATTACGTAATGACCTTAAAAAACTTACATATGAAATAAAGGCATTCTTTACACCAAGAAATTCATTTAAAACACCTTTCGGTTATTTTCTCTTCCGGTCAGATTTCAGCAATTGGAAACTTTTTCTATCATCAAAAAAAGATGAGATAAATGAATTTCTTAATAAAGAACTAAGCGGTGGAATATATGGAAAATATTTTTTAGAACATTTTACACGCGGATATGAATTTATTGATTCATTATCTGATATTACAGCCCCTTGGGAATTTCGAAAAAAATTATTGTTAAAAGATATTCAGGAATGCCGTAAGCAGATGAGAAAGGATAATACTACTCTATCAGCTTTAAAACACACTGAATTAGATTTCCCTTTTTCTTTAATGGTATTTAAAACAATGCACATTCCGATGGTGCTACATCAATACCAGTCTCAACTGCAAATTCATTCTAGATTTAAAACCATTCATCTAGAATATCTTATTGATAGAGATATAAACACTATTGAAGATATAAGAAAATTAGCGGATAGCTTATAACTTCATTTATATATTTTTTTAAATTACAAGATTTTATGAAAACAAAAGAACAGATTAGATTAAGTACTTTATCGCATGGTTCTGGATGAGCATGCAAAATTGGTCCGGATGACCTAGCCCAGGTTCTGGGTAATTTAGTGCAAAAAAAAGATGATCGAGTAGTTGTTGGATATGATAATTCTGATGATGCGGCTGTTGTACGTTTACTAGATAATAAATTTATTTTACAGACTGTTGATTTTTTCACGCCTATTATTGATGACCCTTATATGTTTGGACAAATAGCAGCAGCTAATGCTATATCTGATATTTATGCTATGGGCGGAAAACCACTTTTTGCATTAAATATACTTGGTTTTCCAGTAAATGATATTCCTAAACATATTATCTCAGCAATATTGCAAGGTGGGGCTGATAAAGCGAATGAAGCTGAAATATCCATTATTGGTGGTCATAGTATTGATGATCAAGAACCTAAGTATGGCTTAGTTGTAACTGGTGAAGTTTTAAAAGAGGATCTAATACAAAATAAAGGGGCAAAACCAGGAGACGTATTATTATTAACTAAACCACTTGGGACAGGAATTATTAGTGCTGGAATTAAGAAAGAAAAAGCCACTGCCGATTCAATCAAGCACGCGATAGAATCAATGGTAATGTTAAATAAACTAGCAGGGTCAATATTAACAAAATTTTCAGTTAATGCAGCTACAGATGTAACAGGTTTTGGCTTACTAGGACATGCTGCAGAAATATGCAGAAGTAGTGATGTATCATTTCAAATTAATTATAATGATTTAAAATTTTTACCTGGAGTAAAAGAATTGGCTGAACAAGGAGTTGTTCCTGGTGGTACTAAGAGAAATTTATTGCATGCAAATCAATTTACTAGTTTCTCAGATTCATTTTCTGAATTTGAAAGATTAATGATTGCAGATGCGCAAACATCAGGCGGTTTATTAATTTCATTGCCTCAAGATAATGCTAATCAATTTATTAAATATTATAATCGCAAGACTTCTATTCCTGCTGTTCAAATTGGCTCAGTACATACAAGAACTAAAAGTTTGATTACCGTTTCTTAATAACTTGTATAACATATAAGACTTAGTGTAATATATCCGATAATTTATATCGGATATAAAAATGCTTAAACTAACAAGAAAAGTTGAATACTCACTTATTGCCCTTCGTCATATGCAAAGGAAATCTATTGATTCAGTGTCATCGACAAAAGAAATTGCTACTCATTATAATATACCTTTAGAAATATTGGCAAAGACATTGCAACATATGGCAAAAGAAAATATTATTGAAGCAATAAATGGCCCCAGAGGCGGTTATCGTATTAAAGCAAAGCTGAATAATATTAATCTTGCTGAATTTTTTGAGAAAGTAGAGGGACCGCTTGGTTTGAGTGATTGTTTTTACGATGCTAATTGTATGCAAATTGAACACTGCAATATCCGTACCCCTATACAACGTATTAATGATAATATGATTAATATGTTTCGTAGTATGAGTGTGCAGGATATAACAAACTAATCTTTGATATGAAAAAGTTAGCGCAAGAAGATATTATAAATGTGTTGAAGCAATGTTATGATCCAGAGATATCTGTTGATCTTTGGAACTTGGGATTAATTTATGATATAGCTTTTGATGACCAAGCAAGTGAGCCGACAAATGTTGATATTACTATGTCACTTACCACACCTGGATGTGGTATGGCAGATCAAATGGCAAATGATATTAAACAAAAAGTAGAATCCCTTGATGGTGTAGAAGACACTACAGTTACTGTAACCTTTGATCCTGCTTGGAAACCAGAAATGATGACTGATGATGCAAAGGAAAAACTTGGTTTTTATCCAACGCCCGCATCATCAGAAAAAATAGAAAACTCAGAATGGGAGTAAGTAATGAATACTAAAGAAAAAGAATTAAAAGAATTTACCTCCGCATCTATTTCAGTAACACCTCAAGCTTGCGAGAGAATAAAAAAAGCTATGAAACTAGAAGATAAGGAAGGTTGGGGCTTGCGTATGTCTGTTGAGCAAGGTGGCTGTTCAGGAATGAGCTATAAGATGACCTTTGATGATAAACGAAGTGAAAATGATAAAGTTTTTGAAAGCAACGGATTAAAAATATTTTGTGATATAAATAGTTGGCTTTATGTACGTGGGATTGAAGTTGATTTCTTAGATGATATGCTTAATGGTGGCTTTAAAATAAATAATCCAAATGCAAATCGTTCCTGCGGTTGCGGTACAAGCTTTTCAGTTTAGAGTATACAATTGAAAGCAAAAAATAAAACCATTGAGGAGTTTACTTCTCAGGATTACCAATACGGGTTCGTTACTGATATAGAACAAGATACAATTGCTCCTGGTCTAGATGAAAACGTTATACGCTTTATTTCTCATAAAAAAGGAGAACCAGATTGGCTATTAAATTGGAGACTTAAAGCATATAAACATTGGCTAAATATGGATGAACCAAATTGGGCTAAAGTAGATTACCCTAAAATTGATTATCATTCCATCAGTTATTACTCTGCTCCTAAAGATCAATCTAATGGGCCAAAAAACCTTGATGAAGTTGATCCAGAATTAATCAAGACATATAATAAATTAGGTATTCCATTAGAGGAACAAAAAATGCTATCTGGTGTAGCTGTAGATGCTGTTTTTGATAGTGTGTCAATTGCTACAACTTTCAAAAAAGGTTTGGAAAAAGAGGGGGTTATATTCTGTTCATTTTCAGAAGCTGTTCAAAATCATCCCAGCCTAGTAAAAAAACATCTGGGTTCTGTAGTCCCTTATACAGATAATTATTTTGCAGCTCTTAATTCTGCAGTATTCAGCGATGGTAGTTTTGTTTACATCCCAAAAGGTGTGCGCTGTCCAATGGAGTTATCTACATATTTTAGAATTAATGCAATGAATACAGGTCAATTTGAAAGAACGTTAATTATAGCTGATGACGAAAGCCATGTCAGCTATTTAGAGGGTTGCACAGCGCCTATGCGTGACGATAATCAATTACATGTTGCCGTGGTGGAATTAGTAGCTAATAAAGATGCTGAGATCAAATATTCCACAGTTCAAAACTGGTATCCTGGAGATCCAAAAACAGGTAAAGGCGGCATATATAATTTTGTAACCAAACGAGGTATCTGCGCTGGAAAAAATTCAAAAATATCCTGGACACAGGTAGAGACTGGATCTGCAATAACCTGGAAATACCCTAGCTGTATTTTGAAAGGTGATAATTCTATCGGTGAATTTTACTCCGTAGCAGTTGCAAATAACTTTCAACAAGCAGATACTGGCACCAAAATGATACATATTGGCAAAAACACAAATAGCACAATTATTTCGAAAGGCATTTCTGCTGGGAAAGGTCAGAATACGTATCGAGGTCAGGTAAAAATTATGAAAAATGCTGATAAGGCCAGAAATTACTCACAATGTGATTCAATATTAATTGGTAGCAAGTGTAGTGCTCATACTTTTCCATATATAGATGTTCGAAATCCAAGCGCACAAATGGAACATGAAGCATCTACTTCTAATATTGGTGAAGATCAATTATTTTATTGTAACCAAAGAGGTATTTCTGTTGAAAATGCAGTTTCACTAATTGTTAATGGATTTTGTAAAGAAGTATTCAAGGAGCTTCCAATGGAGTTTGCAGTCGAAGCACAAAAACTTATGGAAGTAAGTCTCGAAGGAAGTGTTGGTTAAACAAATGTTAGAAATAAAAGATTTAAAAGCTGCTATAAAAGGAAAAGAAATCCTAAAGGGAATCAACCTTAATGTGAATAATGGTGAAATTCATGCAATAATGGGGCGTAATGGATCGGGAAAGAGCACTTTAGCTAATATTATTGCTGGGCGCGATTCTTATGAGGTTACAGATGGAAACATACTCTACAATAATAAAAGTATAATAGATGATACTCCTGAAAATCGCGCATTAGAAGGCATATTTATGTCATTTCAGTACCCAGTTATTATTCCAGGTGTAAACAATGCCTATTTTCTTAAGGCTGCTTTAAATGCAAAACGAAAACATCAAGGAAAACCTGAGTTAGATGCTGTTAAATTTTTAGATCTTATCCGTAAAAAATTAAAAATTGTTGGTATGGGAGAAAAATACCTGCACCGGGCAGTAAATGATGGATTTTCTGGTGGAGAGAAAAAACGTAACGAAATTTTACAAATGATTACTCTTGAGCCTAACCTAGCTATTCTAGATGAAACAGATTCAGGTCTGGACATAGATGCTCTAAAAATTGTTGCTGAAGGAGTAAATAAATATCGAAGTGATGATCGTGCAATTATTATCATTACACACTACCAAAGAATTCTTCGATACTTAGAAGTAGACCATGTCCATGTATTAATTGATGGTAGAATTGCAAAATCAGGGGGTGAAGAACTAGCAGAAACAATTGAAGAAAAAGGATATGGTTGGTTAGATAGTTAATATGAAATTTTTAGAAAAAGAAATAAATAAATCTCCACTATTTGGCCTTAATGGATCAGATACTATTAAATCATTACAGATAAATGCTTTTAAAGAATTTACCAGACATGGATTCCCAAATAGAAGCTGGGAAGATTGGAAATATTCAGATTTTTCATTACTTAACAATATGTCTTTCCGTTTTGGATTAAGAAAGAATATTTCTACTCTGCCTAATCCATTCCCAGAAATCAATAATTCTAATCGAATCGTTTTTTTTAATGGTTATTATCAAAAAGATCTTTCTTCTATTAGTAATCAAATTTCTATTGAAACAATAGGTGAGACTTATAAATCAAACCCAGAATTAATCCATGAGATTTTCTCTCCACATGCAAATCCGTTTCATAACATTAATTCAGCAATGATTAATACAGGTTTAACAATTATTGTGAATGATAATGAAATTATTAATGAACCCATACATATTATCAATTATACTTCTGATATAGATGAACCAATAATGAATCATCCCTTATTTATAATGAAGATAGGTAATAGCTCTGAAGCTACAATTATTGAACATTATTACGGATCAACTAATATTGAATATTGGCTGAATGCTGTAACAAAAATAGAATTACTAAAGAATTCTTCCCTCAATCACATTCGACTGCAAGAAGATGGAAATAGTTCTTATCATGTTGCGGACACAGAATATATATTGGAAAAAGATGCGAAATTAAATGCATTCCATTATGTGTCAGGTGCAAATAAATACCGACAAAATATTAATGTGAATCTTAATGATATTGGCGCCTCATCTTCGATAAACAGTCTTTGTCTTTCAAAGCTCAAGCAACAACACGATCATTTTATTACAGTAAATCATTTAAAAGAAAAATGTATAAGCAATCAATTATTTAAATATATACTGTCAGATGCTTCATCGGGAATTTTTAATGGAAAAGTAATAGTAAAAAAAGATGCGCAACAAACTAATGCTAAGCAAACAACTAGGAATCTTATACTAAATGATAAGGCCGTTGCTCATTCTAATCCACAGTTAGAAATTTATGCAGATGATGTAAAATGTTCTCACGGATCTTCAACTGGACAATTAGATGATAATGCTATATTTTATATGAGATCTCGTGGGCTTGATTTTAAAACAGCACATTTATTACTTATAAATGGATTTGCAAAAGAAGCTTTGAAAATAATTTCTGAAAAAAATATTAATCAATACGTTAATGAGCAATTATCTTATTGGTTAGAAAATACAGGTGTTACATAATGAATAATATTCAGAATAAAATGGAAGAAATAAGAAAAGAATTCTCTGTTTTTGAAGACGCAAGAGAAAAGTATATTTACTTGGTGGATATTGCAAAAAAGTCTCCAGGGATTAATCTCGCTGATCAGAATGATGAAAATAAAGTATATGGATGCACTTCCCAGGCTTGGATAATATCTGAAGAAAATTCTGATAAAACGTATAACTTTCTTACAGATTCAGATGCAATGATTGTTAAAGGACTTCTATATATTCTTCAAAGATTATTTAATGGACAAAAAAAAGAAGATATATTATCAATTAATGGGGATAATATTTTAAAAGAGATAGGTCTGGGGGGTTCTATTAGCAGCCAAAGGACAAATGGATTTGGAGCTGCTATTCACAAAATTCAAAGTGAATTACTTGCTTAAAAATGATTAATACTACGCACATGGATGAACAAGTAACTCTTTCACGTGATGTTGATGTGATAACAATACCCTTTGGTGCTAAAACAAATTTGAAGAAAGGCCAAAATGGACATATAACACAAGCTTTAGGTGGAAGTTATACAGTGATGATCGGCGGAAATCTTTTTCGAATTGATGGCAAGGATGCTGATGTTATTGGAAAAGAAGAATCTGAAGAAATACAAAAATTAAACAATATTCATGGTGCAGAAATAAGTGAAAAGGCTGTATGGGATGTAATGAAAACTTGCTATGATCCAGAAATACCAGTTAATATAGTTGATCTAGGTTTAATATATTCATGCAAATTCAAAACAAAAGATAATGGAAACAAACTAGTGGATATAAAAATGACTCTCACTGCTCCTGGATGTGGAATGGGTCCTGTAATTGCGGATGAAGTAAAACAGAAAATAAAAAACGTACAAGGTGTTGATGAAATTAATTTAGAACTCGTATGGGACCCTCCTTGGGATCAATCAATGATTTCCGAAGCAGCTCGATTAGAAATGGGCCTTCTCTAAAATTACCTTGAAAAACTTTGATCCCATTCAAATTCGCAAAGATTTTCCTATTTATTCTAACATAGAGAAACCTTTCGTTTACCTTGATAATGCAGCAACAACTCAAAGACCATCTATTGTTCTTAATGAATTAAATAAATACTATACGCAGTTTAATGCAAACGTACATCGTGCAATCTATACTATTGGAGAAAAAGCTACTCAGGCTTATGAAGATGCACGGGAAAAAATCGCAAAGTTTATTGGCGCTGATAATTCATCAATTATTTTTACAAGAGGGGCTACTGAATCAATCAATCTTGTAGCATATGCATGGGCAAGAAATAATTTATCATCAAATGATGAAATATTAGTTACAGAAATGGAACATCATAGCAATCTTGTCCCTTGGCAGCTTGCAGCAAAAGCAACTGGTGCGAGTTTAAAATATATACCTTTAAATGATGATGGAACGCTAGATCTAAATGATCCAGATAAGTATTTTAATAATAAAACAAAATTTGTAGCTGTTATTCACCAGTCGAATGTTTTGGGAACAATTAATCCTATAAAGAATATTATTGAGATGGCTCACAATGTAGGAGCAAAAACACTAATTGATGGAGCACAATGGGTTCCCCATGGACATACTGATCTAAGCCACATAAATTCGGATTTCTATGCATTTTCAGGACACAAAATGTTAGGGCCAACAGGTGTAGGGATTTTATATGGCAAACCGGAAATTCTTGATGAAATGGAGCCTTTTCAAACTGGCGGTGAAATGATCAAATCAGTTTCTATGCAAGATGCTACATGGAATGAAATTCCTTATAAGTTCGAAGCAGGAACTCCAAATATTGCCCAAGCCATTGGTTTGGGTGCCGCAGTTCAATATATAAATGATTTAGGGTTAGATAATATTCATCATTATGGTGAAAGACTGATTAAATATGCTTTAGATAAATTGAATCAAATAGATGGACTAAAGATTCATGGCAATCAGAATCAACGTGGCCCAGTGGTTAGCTTTGAAATTGAAGATGTTCATCCTCAAGATTTAGCACAATTTCTTGATCAAGATGGAATAGCAATTCGCGCAGGTCAGCATTGTACTCAGCCAATTATGAATAAGTTAGGTGTCTTTGCAACTAGTCGAGCAAGTTTTTATATATATAATACGGAAGATGATATAGATACTTTGTGTGAAAGTATTGAAAAAACAGCCAGCGTTTTCAAATGATTTTCTTATTTTACCATAGCACTTAAAGTCTAAAAAGGAGTTTGAGCATGAGCGAAAATGGAAGTGAACAAAAAAAATATAAATATATGATTACCATGAGGTGGTATGTAGAAACAGATGAGGAATTAGTATCTGGATCGCAAGAATCCGATCAAAAACTATTAGATTTAGTTCGTCATCGTAGCAATGGTGAACCATGTTTACCTGATTGTCCAACTAGAAATAATGAAGGTTATGCAGTGTTGGATTATCATTATTTTATGGGTGATAAAGATCCATATATGTCTACAGAAATAATTAAAAAAAAATAATGTAATGGAAACCATCTATCTAGATGACTTTCTTGACGATGGAATTATAAGAGAAAAGTCATTTCGTGAAAAAATATCAGCTATTAATTGGCAAGATTACAATTTAAAACGTGTAATGATAAAAGGATGTACTTCTGTGCCAGTTCCCACTTGGGCATATTTAATTATAACTGCTCAGCTTGCACAGGTTGCTGCTGATATAACATATGGTGAACCATGTTCAACTGTGAAAATTTTTAAACGCAAAGCTTAGTTATTATAATGACTGAAAAACGTAATCGAGTAAGCTGGTCTGATTATTTCATGAACATTGCTCGTGAAGTTGCAACTCGTTCAACCTGTGATAGAAAATCTGTAGGTGCTGTTATTGTTCGTGGCAAAACAATTCTTTCAACTGGTTACAATGGCAGTATTAAAGGAGTAGAGCATTGTGATGATGTTGGACATGAAATGGAAAATGATCATTGTGTAAGGACAATCCATGCAGAAGCAAATGCAATTGTACAGGCCGCAAAACATGGCATTAGAATTGAAGAGAGTGAAATATATGTGACAGTATCACCATGTTATAACTGTTTTAAAATGATTGCAAATAGTGGAATTAATAAAATTTATTTTGGTGAATTCTATCGCGATGAAAACGTTATTGAATTGGCAAAACTACTAGATATAGGATTAACTGACCTATCTAAATAAATAGATTCTTTTTTTATTTAAATTTGCAACCAATAATTAAACTTTAAAAAAATAGAATTTGAACTATTTTTAGTCCAAGCATTATCACTTGCAGAAAAATAGTTATCATTATGCAAATTATACACAATAAATAGAGTGCTTCCAGGACGATATTCCCATCGTAACACAAAAGTACCTACAAGATTATTTACCTTAAAATCAGGATTACTATTATATGAATATGGTTCTAAATCTCTAGTTTTTTCTTCCATCAGTTTATAAAAATTCTTGTAATTCATATCTACAGTAAATGGCTGAAAAAATGCTTCAAATGTTAAATCAGGACTAAATGTCCAATTAAATCTAACTTTGATGTCATTCATTATAGCTGCTGAATTAGCATAAATAATATTTGTACCTACTGAATCTTCTTCAATACCAACCCATTCCATTGACTTTGTTCCCAAATCCTGGAATCCTTCTATCATTAGATTAATATTATCGCGGGGACGAAATCTTAGATGCAAACCCGATCGATATCCCCAGGTTCGAAACTCTCCACGCCCATACCCAAGATATGATCTAAAAATTAATTTTTTTCGTTTATCTGTCTGAAACCAAAGAATTCCAAAGCCCTCTGTTTCTGATTTATAAACCCATGCCCTATCATCTCTAAACGTATCATCATCATTATAGGAAGCAAACTCCATATTTAGCTCTCCACCAAAACTCCAATAAGATTTCAATTGGTTCTTTTGTTCAATAGATAAGGATTTTGATAAGGTTAGGCCATCCCCTCTTCCTCTACTAAAATATCTAAACTGTAAATTATTACTTAAAAAATGTCCCCAGGGATCTTGCTTCCTTAACCCTCCGTAAGATCCATAATACCAATTATCATTACGCTGATTAAATCCAATATCATTGATCTCATATTTGTCATCAGTAAAACCAATCACAAAATTTAAATCCCACCATTTTGGATCCAAATATCCAATATTGAAACGTGCTCCATTGCCTACTTTTTCATCTTTTTTTGATTGAACTAACTGTCCTTTAAATGTCACTGTATTATCTAAAAATTTCATAAACCAGTCAAGTCCAATTACATTTGCACCACCATAATTTTTTCGATTAATATCCGTCATCATGATGCCAATTGTTGACACATTATTTAATACTGGTTGCTCTATGCGACCAATAAAATAATTAGTTATAGGCTCCAGCATACCTTTTTGCTGAATAGTTGAATCACCACTTTCATATTCCCAATTTCCATATTCTTCATTAGTAACTGCATCAATGATACCATATTTAGTGCCCCCTGATGTTTGACCCAATATTTTTCCAGCGCCCAATATTGTAGTTGCATCCGGTCTATCAATTATTATAGCATCATCAGGTAATAGAAACCCGGGTGTTTGGCCAATTCTTCGAGAATGAAATAGCTTGTATCGGTTTTTAAAAAAAGAACCACCCTCAATAAAAAAAGGTCTTCTTTCCTCATATTGTGTTTCAAATGCTGTCAAATTTAAAAGAGATGGGTCAGCTTCCACTTGACCAAAGTCTGGATTAACAGTCATGTTTAATGAGGACTGTGCACTTAATCCGTATTTCAAATCGATTCCTATGGAGCTAACATTCGTTTGATCACTATTTCCATTTAAAATGTATGGAAATACTTCAGCCTTTTTTGGTGATGGTATATCCGCCATCCCTTTTAACACTCCATAATATGGTACAAAACCACTAAGCCCTTTTGATCTACCTGGCCATTGGACCTCTTCTTGTAGCCGATGAATATGACGAGCAAAAAAAATTCCCCAATCATTATCTGT
Organism: Fidelibacterota bacterium; assembly: GCA_029936965.1. Taxonomy (GTDB): domain Bacteria; phylum Fidelibacterota; class Marinisomatia; order Marinisomatales; family TCS55. Next base: position 46,880 of record JAPYRG010000010.1, on the reverse strand, counting down.
ATTTGCATCAAATTGAAATACGCTTATTGGAATTTGCATCTCAACAGACCAACCGCTATCATGCAACGCTACCTCAAATTCCCATACAACATCCCAGGACCTATTAAACGCTTCCATACCTTCACCAGAAACAGATACATCCATACGAGATCCTAAAGGATTTACTGCAAACCAATAACCTGTTCGGTCATCATCATTCGAATCAAATGCTAAACCTACCCAATCCGAATGCGGTCCAAAAGCTTCCATCCAACTATCCCGCCGACTTAATCTGCCGGTAATTTTTTCTGGTTGAGAATCTAAATTATTTATGGATACATATATATTATCATTATCATAAAGCACTCTAGCTATTGTAGTCTCTGAGGGTTGAGAAAGATTATAAGGTTCAAACTGAATAAACTCGCTTTCTTTTAATGCATTCTTCCATACTTCATCATCAATATTCCCATCAATAATTGGTGGTGTAACAGTTCTGGTTGCAACCATTTCACGAAATCGTAATTGATTAGGGTTCTCTACTTGATAATCATCTGCAAATACATTTGTACTTAGCAGTAAAAAGATAATTATTGTATACTTTTGATCCATAAGAGGCGCAAAATATAATTGCAAAAATATGTAAAAAAAACTACTGAGATATATTTTCAGCAACGAGATCTGCTAGATCTTTCACTTGGATCTCATTACGTCCTTCAGGTGTAAGAGGTTTTAATCCTTGGTTCATCATACCATAACAAAAGTTGCAACCCGTAACAACAGTATCTGCTTCAGATTCCACTACTTGCTCAGCTCGAACTAAATGAGTTCGTCCTGTAGTTTCTTTTTTCCACCAAAGCCCACCGCCGGCTCCACAACAAAGAGTGTTTTTACCAGATTCAGGTAATTCAATAAAGTTGTCTGAAGCAGCATTGATTGCGGTTCGTGGTGCATCAACTTCATCAAGCATCCTTGATAAATTACATGGGTCATGATAGGTAATTTTTCCAGCCGCAGTTTGATTGACCTGGATACGCCCATCTATAATCAATTTTTCAATCACTTGAGTATGATGCTCAACAGTGTAAGATACTGTATCATATTTACGATATTCTTTTTCCAGATTCAGAGCGCAATGGGGGCATAGCGTGACAACTTTTTTTGCTTCACTTAATTGTTCCATGTTGTGCTTTCTTAACATCGAATAAGTCAACTTATCACCTAAACGGTTGACCGGATCTCCAGAACAATGCTCCTGTTCTAATATTCCATAACTAATATTGGCAACATCAAGAATTTTGGTAAAGTTTTCAACAGATTTTGTGAATTCAGGGTCTAGCTCATATCGGGCAAAACAGCCTAACCATAAAACATATTCTTTATCAGAGGAAAATTTTGGTAACCTATCCGCTAGAGGGCTAGTTGTTGCACCTTCTGTATTTCCTGTCTCCTGTAAATTGGTAAATAACTTTTGATATTCCTGTGGAACTTTTCCTTCTACAAGTACTTCTAGTCGCCTTATTTCATCAGACTTTTCTACATGATTACCTACTGGGCAAACTTCCGTACATGCTTGACAGGTAGTACACTCCCAACCAGCTTCCACATTTATCTGTGATAAAACATCAACATCCTTTGTATCTAAAAGCGGCTGGCGTAAATCAAGAATAAAATGATGTTTTGGGTCAAGTATACCCCCTCCACGATTTGCAGGACAAACATCAACACAACGACCACATTCCACGCAAGAAAAAATATCAAGCGCCTGATTCTTAGTCATTTTAGTCAATCCAGCCAACATATCATCTAATTCTTCTTCTGATGCTTCTAGATCAATATTTACTGTAGAGTGATCAGGTTGATCAAAAGGTCTAAAAAATATATTTATCGGAGCAAGAACAAGATGAAGATGCTTTGAACGAGGGATCAAAAATAAGAAACCAAGAATAATAACTGAATGAATCCACCAGTTAATTTTCCATAGAAAAACTGGAATTTCCCTTTCACCTATTAAATATGTAACCATTAAAACAACAATAAAGAATGCCACCAATCCTGAAGTAGGAGACAGCTTTCCCAGCGCTTTTGGTTTCGTTACAAATCGACGATAAGCAAGAGCTAAAATACCAATAATGACCAAAATTGAAAATGGTGTAACAATCATCGTATATACTTTGTGGGTTTTAAGGCTCAATAACGTGACGCCAAAACCCTTTGCAAAGTGTTCAAGGGTCACAAGCCCAAAAATCACAAATCCCCAGAAAACAAAAGCGTGCATTAATCCTGGCCAAAAGCGACCTTTAACAACTTTCTCATGCAAGAAAACCTCGCGAAACATTCGCCAAAGACGGGCTCCTGTACGATCAAATGGCAGCTTACCCAACCCTTTAAATACAATAAGTAATCGGCGCATAACTTCATATATAAATGAAGCCAAACATAATATGATTCCTAAACCGAGAACTATTTTTTCGGCAAAAGAAAAATAAATATCATGCATAAAATTTTATTTGGATTGGATTGCTTCTGTAAGTTTGGGAACAATTTCTAATAGATCTCCTACAACTCCATAATCAGCAATTTCAAAAATAGGTGCTTCCGGATCTTTATTAATTGCCACAATATTTTTTGAAGCCTTCATACCTACTACATGCTGTATGGCCCCAGATATACCCAAGGCCAAATACATTTTTGGAGAAACAGCCTGGCCAGAGCTTCCCACCTGATGTGATGGAGATAACCAACCCGAATCTACTACTGGTCGAGATGATGAAATCTCTGCACCTAACGCTGCAGCAAGATCCTGCGCCATTGAAATATTTTCTTCCTTACCAATACCACGACCTACAGAAACTATCAATTCAGCAGCCGTTAGGTCAACACCACCTGACGATTCTTTAAAAGGTGCTTCCGATTCTGTTTTAATCATTGATGAATCTAAATTTATAACAACTTCTCTTTTTTTTGCGGTACCGGTAGTAGCATTATCTGATAAAAAAGAAGCAGATTGAAAACTAATTAAAAAAGGAGCATCTCCACTTGGAGTTATATCAGAAAATAGTTTTGCATTAAACATTTGCTTTGTTAAAGATACGTCCTTTCCATCAAAGTCAATAGCGATGCTATCCGCTAAAAAAGGCCTCATTAATTTTGCGCTTATTTTTGGAACATAATCTCTTACTTGATAAGAATGGCCAAATAAAACATATGTTGGGTTTTCCTTATTGATGACTTGTTTGACTGCTTCTGCATATCCATCAGAAGAATAATCATTAAGCAATTCATGATTTACGCTTAATACCTCATCTACACTATATCCAGAGGCTTCAGTTGCTAAAGAATCTACATTCTTGCCCATTGCCATAGCTCCTGCACTAAGGCCTAATGAATCGGCCATATGCTGTGCCGCAGCAATAGACTCAATCCCCATCCGGTGAATCGTCCCATTATTATCTTCTAAAACAACTAAAATATCCATCTAATTCGCTTAAGTAATTTTAATTTCATTCCGAAAGATAGTTACTAATTTTTCAACAACTTGATCAACAGAACCTTTAATCATTACAGTTTCTTTAGCAGTATTAGGTGCATATATTTTTTTGATTGATTGATTTTGATCCCCAACACTTGGTGTAACAACATTTAATTCTTTTTTCTTGGCTCCCATAATTCCTTTTAATGAAGGATACCTTGGAGTATTGCAACCAGATTGAACACTGATGCTGGCAGGCAAGGACATTGTCACCCACTGGAAATATCCTGCTTCAAGCTCTCGTTTCACTTTAATTTTATTATCCAAAATTTCTGTAGCCATTGCTAAAGTAGCAGTAGACATTCCCAATAATTCTCCTAGAATTACCCCTGTTTGTCCGTATCCTAGATCATCAGACTGCAGTCCGGAAAAAATAATATCAAAGTCTTCTCCTTTAAGCGCATCAGCAAAAAGAGAGGCCGCCGCCAGCGGATCTGTTGGATAATTTTCATTAGTCTGAATATGAATAGCGCGGTCAGCTCCTTTGGCTAGAGCTTCACGAATAACTTTTTGCGTCCTATCTGGGCCAAGACTTACTACGACAACTTCACCATCATTATTTTTTTCACGAATCTGGAGAGCTTCTTCCAAACCATAATTATCACTTTCATTCATGATATATGCAACTTGAGATTCATCCAACCAATCCTGAGAAGAAACTAAAGGAAGTGGTGATTCAGACCCTGGGACTTGTTTAACTAATACTGCAATTTTCATCTATTTCTATATTACTAATATTATTACGCCAATAATAATCAATTAAAACCTCAGCATCCAATAATTGCTTTTTATCAAATTTTTCCTAATACATATTCTATTTAAAATAAACCGACCGGTCGGTTTATTTTAAATAGATAGACTTTCTTTCGCAAGAAAAATGTTAAATAGACTGATAACTGTAATAGTAAATTTGTCTTATGCTAACCATATTATTTTTAAAAAGTACCATCGTCCTTGCAAATATCTTATTTATAATTGGCACCCTTCTATTGCTATGGAGCATCATTAGGATAATTGCACGCCATTATAATAAAAAATGAATGTATAAAATTAGTTTAAGCTACATCACATGAAAAAAATAATATTTGACAGTAGCAAAATACTGTACTAGTTTTGCTACTGCGATCTTTGAATTGTATAAAAATTCGTTTGTCTTAGAATGAAAAAAGTAAAGTTAATTAGATACTTTAAGGAGGTACTAATGAATAGAAATAGGTTATTAGGTCTTTTTCTTTTTATAGCTATAATCATTCCACAGCCTAGTCAGGCTCAGTTAGGTGGGTATTATCATATGATTAGTGTGTATATAGATTATACATATGTAGTAAGAGAAATGACTGATGTTGAAGATCCAGGAAATGGATATGCTGTAACTGCTAGTTGGCCAAGTGCTGCTAGTCCCGTATACACTCATGAACTATTAAGCTTTGATGTTGGTGATACTATTGCAGTAGTTCCGGTTCCGCTAATATATCCTGCTTTGCTACAAGCCTATGGTGTAGATTTATATTTAAATCTATCCGATGAAGGGGATATGTTTATCAGTGGTACGTATCCAACTATTGATGTAGAGGACTGTTCAACAGCAATATCAATTCCACCAGTGGAAGATCCTGCTACCTATCAATTAGGTGGTGAGCCTGTCGTTGATGAAGCTGCAGGAACTGCTACTTGGGGTTTTGGAATCGTGACTTCTGGAATCTTTGCGAATCAGATGTACGCTCCTGATTTACATGTTGATGAAGAAGGTGTTAATTTTGGTATTGGAACAGATCATACCTGCTGGGGAATGATCACTGCACAATACGATGCCAATTTTGAAAGAATCGAAAGTGCAGAAGTGTACTGGGAAGCGCAAGATGGTGTAGAAACCACATTAGGTATTGATACTGAAGGAAACCTTAATAGAGTATTCGGCGTTACGGGTGCTTTTGGTGATCACACAACTATTCCTTATTTAGCAACTTTAAATCCTGCAATTAATGTAGGAACATATCCAATGATTGGTGCTTCTGGCGCTGATGTGAATCAAGATGGAACAATTGATGGCGATGATGGTTTTATCCCTAATCCAGAGCTGGAATGGGGTTATCTATTTGACCCTGTTGGAGGAGATGGCGTACCATTTAACGGTGACGAACCATTTCAATTTACAGGATATTACTTTACCGGTAATGCCTTATCCGCACTCGGCGCTTTGGCTGCTACGTTTGGTCAATTTTCTGACCCAGCAATATTACTCGACACTGATAATGATGGCGTACCTGATACACATCCATGGATAGTTTACTATATGCAGCTAGGGCTTGACCAAGTATCGGCCTTGGTAGCTACAGCAGATTCATTAGCTGACTTAGGGATGCAAGCACTTGCTACTACTACTTTTGGACTTCCTGCAGCAAACGCAGCTGCATTGGGAGCCGCTGTTGGCGCATATGCAGGAACAACTCTTACAGCATTGCTAACAGCTGGAGTTGGAACTGTCTCTGCAATAACTCAGACAGCACAGGCAGCTGGTGCATACGCTGTTGGGGCACTGGCGTCAGCTGGTGTGCAAGTGGATGACTCTGATCATGACTATGGAGCACCAGGTAATGCTTTAGCGAACGCTGGATGTGAAGTTGACGCTACTGGTTGGGAGACTTATCCTAATGCAAATAGTCAAGCTACTGTAAGTACTGGTGAATTATTGTATAACAGTAGTGATACCTTTGTTGCCTATGAAGGGACTTCAGCTCGAAAACTTTGGGGCATGTATTCTGGTGGAGAAAATATGGAAAATAATTTTTTCCAATCCTGGTCTGGAGAGTTTGAAGCAGGCGATATGTTTGACGCATCCGCTATGTTTTATACGCATAGTGCAGATGACTTAAGTCAAGGTAATGGCCATGGTGTTCTATTTGCAAAATACTTTGATAGTAATTGGAGTATGATTGGTATTGATTCAGTTCATTTTAGAGGTGCTACAGCTGATGAATGGCATGAACTATCACTTGCTTGCACGGTCCCTGCAGAAACACCTGCTGTTGTTCAGGTTGGTGTAATGCATGTGCAACCAACTGGGGATGATCATGGATCTTTCTATGTGGATGACTTCTATATGTCTGGAGGAGCTCTAACAACGAATGGTCGTTTGGTTTTCCAAGTTGGAAACAATTGTATACCTGACTTTTCCACGCAACGTGTCAACCCTGTATTTGCAAATGTAGGTGGCGTTGGTGTAGAATCTGAAGAATCAATGATTCCAAAGGAATTTGCACTATATGATAACTTTCCAAACCCATTTAACCCTACTACTCAGATTACTATCGATCTTCCTGAAGACGCATATACTGAGTTAACTGTATGGAATATTATGGGTCAACAAGTTGCAACTGTATATTCAGGGAATCTGAATGCTGGTCGTCATAATGTGACCTTTAATGGTCGTGATATGAATGGAAGCATGCTTTCCAGTGGTATGTATATTTACCGTGTAAAAGCAGGTAAATACAATGCAACGAAGAAAATGACATTAATGAAATAATTTATTATTTTCATTAGTTGACAAAAAAATAAACAGGCAGCTCTATCCTTATGGATTAGGGCTGTCTGTTTTTACGAGTGAGTATATGAAAAATTATCTTGTCCTTTTTTTACTATCTATTTCCATAATCTTTGCACAAAAAGGATCAATCAAAGGAATAGTTACCGATCTTGATAATGGCGATCCGCTTATTGGAGCAAACATTGTTATTGATGGAACGACAATGGGTGCAGCTACAGATATACAAGGTGCATATCTTATATCTAGTGTTCCTGCTGGTGAGCATCTTTTAAAAATCACATATATTGGTTACGAAATAAAGGAACAATCCGTTACTGTAAATGCGGATGAAGAATTGATTGTTGATGTTATCCTTGCAAGCAAAACTATTCAAATGCAAACATATGTGGTTACTGCATCAAGAAAGCGGGAGCGTGTGGAAGATGCCCCTGCTGCTATCAGTGTAATCACGGAAAAGGATATCCGCCGTGAAAGTAATACCAATCTTGGTGCCTATATGAAATCAGTAAAAGGAGTGGAGTTCACACAATCTGGAATTGATAGTTATAATTTAAGCGCAAGGGGGTTCAATACTTCTTTTAGTTCAAGGCTTCTAACGCTCACAGATGGTAGAATGGCAAATGTTCCATCATTACGATTAATTGCATATAATGTAATTCCAGTATCATTTGAAGATGTAAAACAAATTGAAGTTGTATTAGGTCCCTCCTCTGCATTATACGGGCCAAATGCATATACAGGTGTTTTAAATATTATTACAAGCTCTCCCTTGGATGGCACCGCCACAAGTGTAAATATACAAGGAGGCTTAATGTCTCAAACAAATTCAGACCCAATGCAAAAATTTACTATGCGTCACGCATCTACTTTTGAAGATCTTCGTATTGGTGGAAGAAAATTAGGAAAATTTGGATTTAAAGTGTCTGGTGTAATTTTTCGTGGTGAAGACTGGCATCATTATAACCCAGATGAATTTGAAGGACATGACCCTGCTTTTATCGGTCGTCCACGATTAATAAATAATGGTATTGACGATGGGGGTACTAATGGAGAATCAGGCCCAGAGTTTACAGAGGAGATGTTAGGCGTCTGGGAAGGATCAGAAGCATATTGGGTCGGTAGAAGATTTGCAGATAATATTGATAATGAAAATTTTATTCGAGATGGAGAATCGGGTTCACCAGAAATTACTCAAGAAATGATTGATATGGCTGCCAGTGATCCATTTCATCGCTATATACTCACCAATGGAATAATATTATGGTTTGTTACTCAAGAAAAGCTTGGGAAAAAATATGCAGATGGGGTTGACAATAATAATGATGGTTTGATTGATGAAAAAATTGACTCAGGGATAGATGATGATCCAGAGCGATGGTATGATGGCGTAGATAATGATGGCGATGGTGAAATAGATGAATTAGATGAAATTGGAATGTCTTGGACAGATCGCATCGGTAGTACAATTCCGGAGGTTGGATTGGGCGATTTTAAATACACAAAGGATGGGAAATTAATTTTCGATTCAAACGATGATGGTATATATGATGGTGAAGGTGATTTCAAAATGAATTATGGCGGTCTCCCAACCATTGTAAAGGATGCGAATGAAGATGGCATTGATGATTATCCAGATTTTAATGTTGAAAATTACCGCTATGATACACGCGCAGACTGGGAGATCAATCCAGATTTAACACTCAGCGTTTCACATGGCTATGCAAAAGCAAGAAATATAAATATTACAGGTATTGCAAGATATTTAGCTGATGGTTGGACATATCGATATGTTCATGGTAGAATGGTATATAAAAACTGGTTCTTTCAAAGCTATCTAAATACAAGTTATTCAGGCGATTATGACCCAAGATTTCCCTTAGCATACTCCCCTACTCGTAATCTAGCAACTGGTGGAACTATTTATGATCGTTCAAAGAAATTTAGCAGTCAATTACAGCAAGTAAATGAGTTCTTAGGTGGGAAAATTCGTTTTGTATGGGGAGTTGATTATTTTATGACAATGCCCGATACAAGAGGAACTATTTTACGTGATAACAATTTACATGATAGAAGAGATAATAACGGGAATGGAGAAGCAGGTTCTCCAGATTCATTCTATGATCGAAATGACAATACCTGGTATGATAGTGGTGAACAATACACTACCTGGGCTTCAATTGATACGGCTGCAGATGGAACGCCTATTGATAATGTAATGTATGCAATAAAAGATGGTGTTGATAATGATGGGGATGGGTTAATTGATGAAGGAATTGATGAAAGTGATGAAAATAATCGACGCATAGTAAATGAATTAGGTGCTTATTATCAAATTAACTGGAAACTTACCGATAAATTTGAACTTGTTCAGGCAACAAGGTGGGATGTTCATGATCGCCTAACAAATATGGTGCTATTTAATAATGAAGAAGGTAGAAAAGTAAATATTAGAAATTGGGAATTTAATTTTGATGATAAGGAAGGATTGCAAGTCTCACCAAAGGTAGGTTTAATATACCGTCCAAAAGAAAATCAAACATTTCGCTTAACATGGGCAAAGGCATTTAACACACCCACAAATCAGGCTCTTTTTCTAGACATATTTGTAACAAGAGTAGCCATATTTAAAGTATATGCACGTGGCGCAGATGGAGGATATGTATATCCTAGAAATAATGAAGGACAACCTTTCTTCTTTAATACTACAACATTTAATTATGAGCCAATGGATACATCAAAGTATATATTATTTTATCCATCCGTAGATCCAAAGATTGATGGTTTTTATAATTATATTACAGATGATCTCCCGGAAATTGAGGCAGAAATTATTGATACATGGGAATTTGGCTGGAAAGGTAGAATTAATCAAAGAATGTTTGGAACTCTTGATTTATTCACTAATCATTTTTCTAATTTTATTAGTCGCCCAACCTTTATTACGCCTATAATAATTAATAAATCGGTACTAGAAACGGATTGGAATGGAGATGGAATTACAAATGATGTTGTTAATGTAGCCGATAATAATATAATTGCAGACGCTGAAGATTATGATGAATCATTTAATAAATGGAGAGATAATATTGAAGGTGTCGCTGCAATGGATACTATCAAGGGCCTTGCGCCACCTGTTGTAGTAGGCTATTTAAATTATGGTGAAGTTGATGTTAGTGGAATAGATGCAAGTATCACTTATTTTATTACAAGAAGTCTATCTTTTGATATGAATTATTCCTTTTTAAGTATAACAGATTTTTTAAATCCATTAACAAATGCAAAGGATCCTATTAATGCGCCAAAACACAAAGGTGGGTTTAAACTTCAGTATGATCCGCAAGATAAGCCATATTCCTTCTCCTTAAATTTTCGTCATGTAGATGGTTTCCAATGGTCATCAGGCATATACTATGGTATAATAGACTCCTATAATATTTTTGATTTACATATGGACTATGATATCAATGATAATTTATCTGCAATGTTAACATTAAATAACATGTTTGATCACATGCATACTGAGATACAAGGAGGACCTGAATTAGGGCGGGTTATCGTATTTCGTCTTCAAGCAAAATTCTAATACCTAGGCTGTATTAGGATAAGCTGCATATTTTAATATAAAACAATAATATTAAAACTAGTAATACGTAAATATTAAGGAGTATGAAATTCATGAAATTCAAGCATATCGTTTATTTAGCTGCTGCAGTTATTATTAATTCTTCGAACCATTTGTTTGGTCATTGTCAAGTTCCATGTGGTATCTATGATGATGCCGCTCGTATTGTTCTTCTAAAAGAGCATGTTACTACAATTGAGAAGGCTATGCATCAAATTGAACAGTTGTCTGAAAGTGACTCCAATGCGCAAAATATGAATCAATTAATTCGATGGGTTAATACAAAAGAAGAGCATGCAACATTAATTCAATCTACGATAGCAGATTATTTTCTTGCCCAAAAAATTAAGCCTAAAATGAACAATGAAGATGGAAGACAATTATATGTAGATCAAACACTTGTTCTACAGCAAATAATTGTTGCTACCATGAAGTGCAAGCAAAACGTCGATCAATCAAAACCTAAGAAAGTTAAACAATTATTAGGTCAGTTTATAAATCTATACTTTGATGATCATGGTAAAGAACATCTAAGGGCTTTGGAAAAAAGTTAATTATTATTTCTGACTTTTGATGATTGGTTTTTTAGATATTATTGATCGGAAAATATTATACTTAATCAACGATTTTCTTTCTAATCCTATTTTTGATCTATTTTTTGTTACAATAACAAATGAGGATTTATGGGCAATCCCTGTAATAATTGGCGTTCTAATTCTAGGTTTTAGAGGTGGAAAGCGTGCAAGGATTGCTCTTGGAATAATATTGATTGCTACTGGAATAACTGATCTAACCGTTGTAGAAGTAATTAAACCTACGATTGCTCGCCTACGACCCTCGCATACGTTGGGTGATACAATCAATGTATTGATTGGTAAGGGTGGAAAGTATGGATTTGTGTCAGCACATGCTGCTAACATATTTTGTGCAACTACCATCTTATCATATTTCTATGAACGATGGAAAAACCCATTATTCTTTTTAGCGCTTAGTGTTTCTATTAGCAGAGTATACGTAGGGGTTCATTACCCTGGTGATGTAATCTTTGGCGGGCTATATGGCTATGGTATAGCTTGGTTATTTATCACTATATGGGTCTTAATAAAAATGCGAGAGCTAAAAAGAGGACGAACCTGGGTTCAATATGAATAAATTCTAATTTGGAAGAACATCTTCAGGCGGCTTAACGCCAAATTCAGTGAAGCCCTCTTGCCCTGGTGTTTTAATCTCACCATATTTAGATTCAAATTTTTTTAAATTATCAGTCAAAGCCATTAAATATGCTTTGGCATGAGGAGGTGCCATAATAATCCTTGAATGGACCTTAGCTTTTGAAACTCCAGGCAATAATTTAGTGAAATCCATTACTACTTCTGCAGGAGAATGTGTAACAACAACAAAATTTGCATATTCTCCTCCACTTACTTTTTCATCCAATTCAATATTGATCTGCTGAACTTTTTTTTTCTCTTCCATGTTGATATCCTCCTAAATAAATCAAGTACTGTTAAAATCTTCCCAGTCCTCATCAAGACCTTCAAAATCTTTATAGTTCATATCTTCTTCCTTCTGCTGCTGAACCATTTCATTCTCATATAAGTTAAATACTTCTTTTCTTTTTTCGTGCACAGTTACATCTACATCATCTTCATCCTCAGGATCAAATCTTTCAATATCTTCGCTATAAACTGATACATCGAAAAAATCCAAATTCTCTACGATACCATTTGCCATAAGGTATTCAAGGAAGTCAAGATAGTTCCTATCTTTTAGATCTTTTTTACAATGAGTGCACGCAAGTTTTTTGCGAAGATCCATTTCTTCAATGTTCGCACCACAATTTGGACAGATTATTCCTTCATCTAACATAAATAATACCTACTAAAATCGGCGGTTAAATTAATCGGAGACCTATACCGTGGCAATGATTTGTTGAAAAAAGTTTAATTTTTTTATTTTAGGCCTAATAGCTGCAGTATATAACTATTGCCTCTTTCTAGAAAGTCCGTATCTTTTCTTTCAATAAGTATATTATAATATTTTTCAGCATATGTTGAATAATAGCCAATTTTAATATTTGCTTTTATATACTTAATTAAACTTGTTGCAAATGGATTGAATTCAGGATTTAAATCAATCACTGCATGAAACTCTAGCCTCTTACATACATTGATCAATTGATTATTTGGTAATCCCCAATAATTTTGATCATCAGAAGAAAATAATATTAACGGATTATTTATTAATCCATCGTATGAAATCATGCTTTGTTTTGATAAAGCATAATCAATGTTCATAGTTGGATTTGGCCCCATAGCATTATATATAGATTGTAAAAATATTCTTACAACACGGGAATAATTAATTTCTTCTGGAAGAATAAATAAGACTCGTGAAATAGAAGTGTTATTATCATTAATTCCTAATGTTAAATCTTTAACTGACTTATAAATTAGATAATTAAAAAATAGTGCGAGCCTTGTCTTTAAAGGAAAGTCCATGGATGAATATAACTTTTTCACCATTATGATACTGTGTAGTTTTCAGCTATAACTAGAAGTAATTGAAATAAATAAATTCATTATGTCATTAAATAAAAAACTTTTTTGGGGTGGGCTAGGATGGGTCCTAGGAGGGCCAATAGGCGGAATTCTTGGCTATGCCTGGGCATCAATGAACGCAGGTTCAGTTAAAAACTATCAAGGAAATTATAGTAAATCCAATACACAAGCTGGTGATTTCATTGTGTCGCTTATGGTGTTATTTGCAAAAGTAATGAAGGCGGATAATAAGCTATTGCGATCAGAGCTTAAATACGTAAAAGATTTTCTAAATAAAGAATTAAAATCTTCTGATGTTCAATATTTTATGATTCTATTTAAGGATATTTTAAAACAGGATTATCCTTTAAGAGATGTGTGCAAACAAATTCAACGATCGATGGATCATCCCAGTAGAATAGAATTAATCCATATCTTATTTGGATTAGCATTTGCAGATAGACATATTGATGATAGTGAAATAAAAGTCATTCATACCATTGCAGGATACCTAAATATTAATCAAAAAGATTATGAAAGTATTAAAGCAATGTTTATAAAAGATAATAAACATGCATATAAAATATTAGAACTTGATCCATCGTGCAATAATGATGAAGTAAAAAAAGGATATCGTAAAATGGCAAATAAATATCACCCAGATAAAGTATCGCACCTTGGTATAGATTTGCAACATATTGCAGAAGAAAAATTCAAGGCCGTTAACAATGCATATCAAACAATCAAAAAAGAACGGAATATATAATGGGTGAAAAGGCAGGAAAATTTCCGTTTACTCGCGGTATTTATTCTGGAATGTATAAAGATAGACTGTGGTCTATGAGACAATATGCAGGTTTTTCTTCTGCTGAAGAATCTAATAAAAGATTCAAATTTCTCTTAGAGCAAGGTGTAACTGGTCTTTCTGTGGCATTTGATCTACCTACTCAAATTGGTTATGATTCTGATCATGAATTGGCAAAAGGTGAAGTTGGAAGAGTCGGTGTTCCAATATCGACAATTCAAGATATGAATATATTATTTGATGATATAAAATTAAACGAAGTATCAACCTCAATGACAATTAATGCAACTGCACCAATATTGTTCGCTTTATATATAGTTGCAGCCGAAAATCAAGGTGTTCCATCTAACAAGCTAATGGGGACAATACAAAATGATATATTAAAAGAATATATAGCCCGAGGTACATATATTTTCCCCCCTGATCCATCAATGCGTTTAGTAATAGATTTATTAGAATTTGCAAATACACATACCCCTAAATGGAATCCTATATCAATATCAGGGTACCATATAAGAGAAGCTGGATCCACAGCAGTTCAAGAATTAGCTTTTACAATTGCTAATGGAATTACATATGTATCGAATGCAATAAAAAGAGGCTTAGATCCTGATACTTTTGCTAGTAGAATTTCATTTTTCTTTAATGCGCATAATGATTTACTGATTGAAGCATCAAAATTTAGAGCTGCTCGAAGAATGTGGGCAAAAATAATGAAAAATAGATTTAATGTGAAAAATGAAAAAGCAATGAAATGCCGTTTCCATGTACAAACTGGAGGTTCAACATTATCTGCTCAAGAAATAGATAATAATGTTGTAAGAACTACTATCCAGGCCCTTTCAGCAATTCTAGGAGGGGCACAATCATTGCATACTAATAGCCGAGACGAAGCATTGTCATTGCCAACAGATGAATCAGCAAAGTTAGCATTGCGTACTCAACAAATTATTGCTCATGAATCAGGATTAACAAATCATCCTGACCCACTTGGCGGTAGCTATATTATAGAAGAGATGACAGATAAAATTGAAAAAGATGCAAATGATATAATAAATGACCTAGATAATATGGGCGGAGTTATTGAAGGAATTGAATCAGGATGGATACAGAATGAAATTGCTCAAAGTGCATCAAAATATCAAAATTCTATAGATACTAAGGAGAGAATAATAGTTGGTGTTAATGAATATAAATCAGATAATATTGGCAATTATAAAACTATGGAAATAAATGATAATTCTGTAAGTATTCAATTAAATAGATTAAAAAATTTCAAGACTTCAAGGGATAATAACTTGGTAAAAGAAAAATTAAATTCTTTACATACTATTGCCCTTAGTTCTCAAAATATAATTCCTACAATTATAGAATGTGTGAAATCAGAATGTACAATTGGAGAAATCTCTGATGAATTAAGAGACATCTTTGGCGAATATCAATCAAGCATTTAAGATTCAATTGTTCAAAGTTGCAAAAGCTATTTCGATTATTTTTCACCCTATGATTTTTTCATTATTAGTATTTATTATAATAATCTTTGATAATAATGTAATACATCCACAAGCATTTACAATCCTCATAACCTGCTTCATTTTTTCCAATCTAATGCCCATTATAACATTATTATTATTGCAAAAGAAAGGTGTTATATCAGATCTAGATGCTAGCATAAGAGAAGAGCGCATTATGCCATTATTTTTAGGTGTAGTATTTGCAATTTTTGGTTATTTATTAATACATATTCAAGAAGCTGGAATGCTAGTTAAGGGGTTAATGTTTTGTACGATAACTAACACAATAGTAATAATAACAATTACTCGTTATTGGAAAATATCTATACACACTATGGGTATATCTTGTCTATTAAGTGTTTTATGGATACACAGTAAAGAATACCCATTTATTATGTTTATAATATTATTTTTCGTTGCTTATTCAAGAGTGATATTAAAAGCACATAACATACCACAAGTAACCATTGGCTCACTTTTAGGATTAATTCTTACTTTAATTCAGATTCATTTTTTATTTGTACAAATATGATATTTACAAATCTGATTGAAGCTAACCTAAAAACAAATACTATTGGTAAATATATTGAATATTATACCCAACTAGAATCAACAAATAATGAAGCATGGGAAATAATTAATGAAGGAACAGAATCTGGTACCTTGATTATTACTGATAATCAAATATCTGGGAAAGGGAGGAATGGGAATGAATGGAAATCTAAACCTGGAAAGAGCCTTACATTTTCTTTAATCTACCAACCTGAAAGGCTACCTGTTGAAAAAATAGGTATTTTCTCAATTTTAGCTGGTATTTCTGTATTAGACGGTTTGAAAGAATTGAATATTAATGGGAATCTTAAGTGGCCAAATGATATCATATTAAATGAGAAAAAGGTTGGGGGGATTTTATGTGAATCTAAAATCCAAAAAACTAATATTGAATGGGTCGTTATTGGAATTGGAATTAATGTAAATGAAAGCAAAGATGATTTTGATTCTAATCTAGATAAAAAAGCATCATCGTTGTTTGTGGAATTAGGACAGAATACTCAACGTGAAAGAGTAATTGCAAGCATATTAAATAATATGGAATTATTATTTAAACGTTTTGAAAATGACCCTATTAATTTTGATATAAGTAACGATTGGAACAATTATTGTACACATAATAATAAAAAAGTTTCTTTTCAGAAAGATAATGTAACTCATAGTGGAATTTTTAAAAGTATTACAAACGATGGCAGTTGCATTATTGAAGTGAATGGAAAAAATATGCATTACTCTGGTGATTCGATAAATGACTTACAAATATTAATGTAATTCAAATAATCTTTTTAAGAAAAATTATGTATTCCTGAAACACTAATATCAACTTCAAATTCAGGAAAAATTGATTGTAGCTGGTTTTCTATAATATTACATGTTTCGATAATTATTGCTTTTGATAAATTTGTTTTAACATCAACATTAAATAATATCACATGATGTTTATTAGTATCCACAACTCGAACATCATGAAAACCAGTAATAATTTCATGATTAGAAAAATTATCTTTTAAATATTTATTTACTTTTTTTGTTTTAGGATCTGTAATTGAAACAGGGTCAACATGAACTGTGGGTGAAACTCCTAATTTCTTATTTAATATCTTTTCGACATTTTCTGAAATATTATGTGCATCCATTTGATTCTCATCTTCATCAATTTCAATATGAATACTAGCAAACTTATCCTTCCCATAGCTATGTACTGCAATATCATGGACTCCGATAACTCCTTCAACATTTTGAGATAATTGTCTAATGTCGTTTATTTCCTCAATAGTTGGTGGCCTACCAATTAGATCATCTACAGCAGTCTTTGCAATACCAAACCCCGTCCACATAATAAATAAAGCAACAATTAATCCAGTCCAACCATCGACTTGAACATAGCCAAATTTTCCTAATATCATTGCAGATGCGACTAGAAATGATGAGATAGCATCTGCTCGGTGATGCCATGCGTCAGCATGCAAAGTACCTGAGGCAATCTTAGAAGATAAAAATTCAGCATACAGTGCAACTATCATTTTAATAAAAATTGTAATAATAATACTAATTATCATCCACCATTCAGGCTCAACTATCGTTGGGTTAACAATGTGCTCTATCGATGACTCAATAAATTCAATCCCTGCAACTATTAATAAAATAGCTATAACTAATGTGGCTACATATTCTGCTCGTCCATGGCCATAGGGATGCTCCTTATCGGCAGGTTTTTCTGATTCATTAAATCCCCATATTACCACTCCACTTGAAACAATATCAGTTAAGGTATGAAAGGCATCAGCAATAACAGATATGGATCCTATAATTACACCGATTAAAAGCTTCAAAAAAAATAATAACCCATTTACAATGATGGAAACCCATCCTTGAAACTTCCCGATTCGGCTTCGGTATTTTTTTGTAGATTCTTTTGACTTAGGTATATACCTATTAGTAATGGATTCAAAAATCACATTCACTATTAACCAATACCTTTTACATCATAAAGCTTATTTTTGTTATTTTTATATAAAGCATACTGAAATCCATCATGTATAGCAGAAAAACCAACCTGTCCATCTTTTCGTAATGCGATGTAACCAATCTGAAAATCAGATTTTCCAGATTGTTTTTTTAGAATTCTATTTACTGCTTCTTTACAAGCATCCATGGCAGAATATCCCTGACGCATAAGTTCAACTACTAAAAAACTTCCACAAGTTTTTATTACTTCTTCACCTTTTCCCGTTGCGCCAACTGCACCAATTTCATTATCCACATACATACCTGCACCAATAATTGGACTATCACCTACGCGGCCATGAAGTTTGTAAGCCAAACCGCTAGTGGTACAAGCTCCTGCAAAATTTCCATTATTATCTCTAGCTAATGTACTTATTGTATCATGTTCATCATTCGGACCCCAAGAATCTTTAATAGTATTATCTTTTTTCCATTGCAGCCACTCTTCTCTTGATTTATCCGTGAGAAGATTTTCTTCTTTAAAACCCTTCTCTAAAGCAAATCTCTTTGCACCCTCACCAACAAGCATTACATGATCAGTTTGTTCCATTACTTTCCTAGCTACTGAAATTGGATGTTTAATATCTCTCAAAAATGCTACTGATCCTGCATTCCCACCTGAGTCCATTATGCAAGCATCTAATGTAACGTGACCATCTTTATCTGGCCTTCCACCTAATCCAACAGATTGTGATAAAGGATCAGCCTCAGTTACTCTAACACCAGCCTCCACAGCTTCTAATGATGATCCATTCTTATTCATGATAGCCATTGCAGCGTTATTTGCAGGAATTCCGTGATCCCAAGTAGAAAGTACTATAGGATCATTTTTTACTTTCTTTATTGGATTATCACATTGAGTTAATATTGAGCTTGATGCAACAAGACTAATTGCACCTGATTTAATAAAATCACGACGTTTCATTTTTCCACCCCCTCTATTAAGAACTAATCAAATGCAGGAATACCTGTAATATCCTCTCCTAGAATTAGAGTATGCATATCATGAGTGCCTTCATATGTAAATACCGACTCAATATTTGCCATATGTCTTATGGGAGAATAATCTAGAGTTATGCCATTAGCTCCCAAAATTTCTCTGGATGTTCGAGCAACGTCTCTAGCCATTGCACAATTATTTCGTTTTGCCATAGAAACTTGATGAAAAGTCATAGTTCCAGCATCTTTCATTCTGCCTAATTTCATAACCATTAATTGAGCATTAGTTATTTTCGTTAGCATTTCTGCTAGTTTTGCTTGCGTTAATTGAAATCCTGCAATGGGTTTTGAGAACTGTTTTCTTTCTTTTGAATAATTTAATGCAGATAAATAGCAATCAGTTGCACAACCTGTCATTCCCCAAGCAATACCATATCGTGCTTGAGTTAAACATGATAAAGGTCCTTTTATTCCTTCAATACCTTGTAAGCGGGACGAATCTGGAACGCGGACATTCACCATAGATAATTCAGAAGTAATAGATGATCGAAGACTTATTTTTCCATGAATATCATTACTACTAAAACCATCCATACCTTTCTCTAATATGAATCCTCGAACTATACCTCCTTCATCTTTCGCCCACACTATAGCAATATCTGCGATACTTCCATTTGTGATCCACATTTTAGAACCATTGATTATCCAATTATCGCCCTCTTTTTTAGCTGTGGTTACCATCCCTCCGGCATTAGAACCAAAATTAGATTCTGTCAATCCAAAACAACCTATCAACTCTCCTTTACCTAGTCCAGGCAACCATTTTTGTTTTTGCTCTGAACTACCATATGCATAGATGGGATACATCACTAAAGAACCTTGAACGCTAGCAAAGGATCGAAGGCCAGAATCGCCTCTTTCAAGTTCATGTAGAATTAATCCATATGCAACATTAGTTACACCTGCACCACCTGATTCAACAGGGAGAGCAGAACCAAGGAATCCTAAATCACCAAGTTTGGGGATTAGTTCTTTAGGAAAAGTTCCTGCTTCATAATGTTCATTAATTATAGGAAGAAACTCATTCTGGACAAATTCATTTGCTGTTTGCTGAATAAGCAACTCCTCCTCAGCTAATTCATCAGAAATATTATAATAATCAGGTCCAATATTTTTCATAACTAATTCTTTTAAAGAAATTACGAAGATATAATTTGGTTTTCATAGAATTGAGAAATTATTTCTCTCTGATCAGGAATCCCCATAGAAATTAAAAAAGGATTTTCATTTTGCGCGCTAACAAAATCTTCCTTACAAGAAATATTTTTCCATTTAAGTTGAGATATAATCTGGCCAATTGCTCCTCCTAGCGTATTCCCTGGTCCAAGTAATACAATCTTATCCGGAGAAAATTCTTTAATAGCGACTGACAAAGATTTTGTAAAATCATATGGGGTGCATACTTGATGACCTAGCGTATAATTCCACAAATCAGTTTCATTTGTAGACCATGGGGACCAAATATATCCTCTTCCATCAATGATTGGGGTTTGAGGCTTAAGGAATATATCCTTTGAAAATATCCCTTTCGCCTTTTTAGATATTGATTGTAAAAGCGGTGTATGAAATGCTGCATGATAAGGTAATTGAAAAGGATAATTTCCTTTTTTAGGTAGTCGCTTTAAAAGCATATTTAATGCTTTTTGTTCCGCGCCAATAACTATATAGCCACCGAGATAGATAGAAATTTGAGCTCCTACTTTTTCGATTTCCTTCATACACCGCTGCATAAGATCATTATTAATATTCCAATTATCATCAGTAATTGAATAAATGATTTGTCCTCCAATAATTTGGTCCTTCATCATTGATCCCATTATATCGATAAGACCATAAGCTTTTTGATAATGCAATGATTCAGAAAAGGCTAGAGTAGAGTACCATCCCATTGAATTACCTATTATTGCAACAATTTTATATTTCGATTGATCAATTGAATAATAATCAATCAGACTACATGCATAAATTAAAGTTGATGCATGTTCTCCTTTCATATGAACTCTAGCTTTGAAAGTCTGAGAATCAATTTCTGTTAGGGTTGGTAAACCAGCATTATTTCTTTCATCGTCCATATATTTTATTTTGTTAGATGATGATTGGATATATTTTTTTAAGTATCCTTGAGTTTCTCTAGTATAACTTCCACGACCGGGGCAAATAATTACAATTCTTTGTCTATTCATTATATAACTTGATAGCGTTATCAATTATACTTTCTTTACTTGGGAGTGTAACTGTTGCAGCTTTACCTAAGGGAATAAAACTATTTTCAGCTGCATGCAATCTAATCTTTAATGGTTTCGTACTAGCAGTAAAAATATCAACAACTAACCCTTCCCCATAACAACCGTTTTTTCGACATTCATCCACAATCAATATTTTTGAACATTTACCTACCGATTTCATTAGACTTGCAATATTTATATTACTCAACCATCTTAAATCAATTATTTTTATTTTTTTATTTAATTTTTTTTCTATCTCTACTTTTGCTTTCATGGATAAATAAAATCCATTAGCATAGGAAATAATCGTTAAAGAAGATCCTTGACCATGCACTGCGAATTCACCAATAGTAATTTCATCTTTTACATTTGGATATTTAAAACTCCATTTTCTGTCTTTTGGCTTATGCAAGTCTTTTACCATATATAACGCTATTGGTTCAATAAATACTGTAATTCTCGAATTTATATAGGCTTCAAAAACTGCTCTTCTAAGCATTTTTACTGCATCAACACCATTGGAAGGGCATGCAATAATAATTCCTGGTAAATCCCTAAATACGGCTAATGAATTATCATTATGAAAATGCCCTCCAAAACCTTTTTGATAAGCAAGTCCCGGGATTCGTAATACCATTGGATTTGCAAATTGTCCTTTACTTAAAAAAGGTAGAGTTGCTGCCTCACCACGCAGTTGATCTTCTGCATTATGATAATAAGCTAAGAATTGAATCTCAGGTATCGGTATAAATCCGTTATGCGAAAAACCTATAGCTGTTCCTATAATTGATGTTTCATCTAAAGGACTATCAAATACTCTGCGAACACCAAATTGTTCAAATAAGTTTACAGTTACATTATATACTCCTCCTTTTTTTGCAACATCTTCACCAAAAACTAATGTGTTAGAATATTGATTTAGGATATCAGTAAGAGCATAATTAATTAATTTTGCCATATGTTGAGGTTGATCTATTCTTTGATATTCTTTACCAAATACTTTTTCTCTACTTATCTTTTTTGGAATTGCTGGTAGGATATTTTCTCTCGAATTTGGCAAAATAGATTTCATGACACTCTTTGATGTATTGAGTTTTGGTCCAATTGATGCCTCTTCGAATACATAATTAACTATTTCTCTTGAATGCTCATATAATTTTAAAATTTCATCTTTTGATAAACATTTATTATTAATAAGTATTCGTGAAGAATAAAGTAACGGATCATTAAATTCATTTTGCTCAATATTTTCTTTGCTATTATATCCAAATTCAATATCCGAACCTGCATGACCCATTAATCGAATAGTCTTCATATGTAGAAAAACAGGTGCCCTATTCTTTCGGCAAAAGTCATTTGCTAATTTTGACTTTTGAATTAAATCTATTAAATCTAATCCATTGCATTGTATGTATTTGAACCCTTTTCTATTAGAAAAAGAATCTTGGACCCAATTTTTAGGAGTTTTTACTGAAATGCCAAATCCATTATCTTCACAAATAAAAACAATTGGGACATGCCCTCCTTGATGTGTAATCAACTCAGCAGTATTGAATCCGCCTAACGCAGTGGAATGATTAACGCTAGCATCTCCAAAACTGCAAAGAATTATGCTATCATCTTCCAGTTCTCTTTCTTTTATCTGTAAGTCTTTTGCTCTATCAATTGAAAGTGCGGATCCAACTGCTTTAGGTATATGACTAGATATAGTGCTTGTTTGCGGCGGTATGTTTAATAGTTTACTTCCAAAAACCTTATGTCTGCCTCCACTAATTGGATCATCAGATGAAGCAGTAAAAGATAAAGCGAGATCATAGATAGGAGATGTCCCAGCTATTTGCTTTGACCTTTCTATAAAAAATGCTCCACTACGATAATGAAGGAAAGCCATGTCCTTATAAGAAAAAATCTTTCCAAATACTGCATTTCCTTCATGGCCAGAGCTTGCTATGGTATAAAAACACTTTCCTTCTTCTTTCATAGTTCTGGCTTTTAAATCTAAATGCCTACTGCAAACCTGAGATTCAAATAATGAAATTAAATCAGATGTTGTCGTTCCATTTTGTGATAAACTTATATCTGATTTAGGAAATTTCTCAGATTTCACAAAATCTGTGAAATTCTGATCAATAATTTTTGCTCTATTAAATAAGGACATATGCCCTAAAAGGTTCACGAAATAATTATTTCATTAACTGTTTAAGCTTAGTTTTAAACTCTCGTAACTCTCTTACATTCCCAGGTTCTATTTCTCCTGAACTCCATTTTAGAAAAAAGTCTCCTTTGGAGTCAGATCCATCTTGCTTAGTATATAAAGGAAACAGATCTTTATCAGCGCGCGGTTTGTTATTATGTAGTGATGCAGTAATCTGATATGCTAAATCCTCTAGAAGATCCTCAATTACTCTTTTGGGTAGATTTTTTTCCAATATTCCACGCTCAACTCTAGAAAACCTCAGGCCACTAACTACATAGTCTTGATATGCTTCCCAAGCAAAAGGAGCAACTTTCTTTACTGATTTAGCCATTGCATCAGAAAATACTCTAATCTCATATTGAGCATGATTATCAGATCGAAGACCAATAAAATGAAGAAGGTTGTGTAAATCATTTTTCCAATACCATTCGGTATAAAGATTTACAGGTAAAACAGCTCGCGCAAGCTCTCTAGCAACTCCAGCGCTATTTAATTCAGAATATATTTCAAAGCTTCTATCAGATATTTCTTTAAAATACTTGTTCACTTTCTTTTTTAAATCATCAGAAACCTCTCCAATCCTTCCTTGTTTATTAAGAGCGCTTTGAAATTGTATATTTTCTGGATCTGGGTAATAAAATTCATCACGTGCCTCAGAATAACGCAAAGAATATTCGTTAATATTAGCAGTGCGGTGTCTTACCCATTGTCTAGCTACAAAAATAGGCATCTTGCAATGATATTTAAACTCCACCATTTCAAAAGGAGTAGTATGTCTATGCCTCATTAAATAACGGATAAGGCCTTTATCTTGGCTTACCTTACTTGTGCCTTTCCCATAGCTTACACGTGCAGCTTGAACTATTGCATTATCACCACCCATTGAATCAACTAACCGCACGAAACCTTTATCTAAACACTTTATTGCATCTTTTGGTATATCAGTCATATCATATCTTTTCTGAAAGAGCTAAATAAGTTTTATTAACAGATCCAACTTCACCTGCTATCAAACCAGGCTCTATCAGTGTCTTTTCTTTATTAAAAGTAATATCATTACCGTTTAGGTCAATAATTTTTCCACCAGACTCATTAATTATACAAGTACCAGCACAAATATCCCATTCGTTCTTTGGCCTTAAGGTTACAAAAATATCACCTATGCCAGCAGCAGTTAATCCTAATTTATATGCTACTGATCCAACCGGTTTTAATTCCTTAAACATATTAGAGTAAGAACTCCATAAACCACGATTCGTCTCTGATCGGCTATTTAATATAACCATTTGATTTAAATCATTCTTCTTTGAACATGAAATTAGTTCACCATTTAAAAATGCCCCATTATCCTTTGCAGCTGAAAATATTTCTCCTGTTACAGGGTTATACAAGACTCCTAATATTGGTGTATTATCATTTACCAATGCAATACTAACAACAAAATTTGGTACACCTTCAATGAATTCTTTTGTCCCATCTAATGGATCTACAACCCATATATATTTTTTGCTTAATCTATCCTTTGAATCAACAGTCTCTTCAGAAAGCCAACCATATTCATAATTATTATTAAGCAAAATTTCTTTGATCTTTTCGTCAGCTTCTTTATCAGCAGTAGTAACAGGGTTGTGATAACTTTTTTCATGAATATCATAATCTTTTTTATAGTATTTCATTATAATAGATCCTGCTTCTATGGCTGCTTCTTTAGCTAAATTTAAATCTGAATTCATCCAATAAAGTTAGTTCATACTTTTCTAAATACGATCAATTTCTCTCTATCTTTTCTAGGTTTTATAGATAGGGATGAAAATTCCTCTCTTTCAATTGCCCATCTATTTGAAAAGAGATTCTTCACCTCTTCAACTGATGTAGCCCAAGGTGGTCCCCCTTCAGATACATTCTTATCTAATGGAAACCATAATCCAATTAATAGACCGTCTTTAACTAATAAATTAGAAACTAACTCTTCATAATTATTGCGCATATTTGGATTAATAGCACAAAAGCAAGTTTGTTCAATGACATAATTAAATTGATTAAAATAATCATTAGACAGATTAAAGATATCTGTATTTATAGCATGTATATCTACTTTTGCATCTGCTGCAAGTTGCTTTAAATAGCTAATGGCTGAAGGGGCAAAATCAATAGCAGTGACTTCATAATTTTTCTTTGCAAACATTACTGCATCATGACCTTTTCCACATCCTACAATACATATTTTTCCAGGACTAATGTCTTTAGAAATCGATTCAAATATTGGTGTTGCTTCTCCTAAATCCCAGTTTAGATCGCCAGATATATATAAATCCTCCCAAAATTGTTTGTCTACTTCGCTGTAAATCATAAAACTATATGTGGAAGTTCTTTTTCTATAATACTTGAATTCTTTTTTTCAACAAAAACTGCCTTCCGATCAGTATAAAAAGATATAGCATTAATTAATTTTTCATTAACAAAGTGTGCTGCAGAACCTCCATCTAAGCAATAGCCATTCATTGCTTTCCCATCTTTAAGCATCTGATGAACTGATTGTCGTCGATCAGATTCTTCTAAATAATGCGGGCAACACATTTCATCTATAAACGCCAGACCATCAATCGTATTTAAATTGCTAGCCCATGAATCTGTAATGCCTTGCTTAAACCAGCATATTGCACCTGCACTAACTCCAGCCAATACTATCCCTTTTTCATAGGCACGACATAATAATATATCAACTTTCCATTCGCGCCAAACAGCTAACATACTTTTTGTATTACCTCCGCCTACATAAATAACGTCCGCTTTATTAAATAAACCATTTAATTTTGGTGTTCTTGAAAAAAAAGATATATGACTTGGTTTACATGAAAGAGACCCAAAACAAGCATAATAATTATCTATATATGATTTATCTTCCGCGCTAGCTGTAGGTAAAAATAGAATATGAGGTTTGTCTTTATTTGTTTGATCTAAAATATATTGTTCAATTTTTGTATGCTTTGGGTCTCTTCCAAACCCACCTCCGCCAATTGCGATAATTTGACGATCAATATTATTTTTATTCATCAGTTTAATTATTTATTACTGAAAAATATTTAGAATTGGGATGAGAAAAATACCATCCACATACTGATGCGGCAGGATACATAGCTCGATTTTCAGTAAGAGAAATTCCAGTGTTCTCATTCACCTTTATTAATTTCCAAATCTTATCTTTTTCCTCGTGATTAGGGCAGGAAGGATACCCAGGAGCCGGGCGAATACCTGCATATTTTTCCTTAATTAATTCATTATTTGTTAACTGTTCATTTACAGCATACCCCCAAAATTCTTTCCGGACTCGCTCATGCATTCTTTCTGTTAGAGCTTCTGCTAATCTGTCTGCTAAAACTTTAGCCATTATTGCATTATAATCATCATTTTGATCCTCATAATACTTTACAACTTTATCTAATCCATGCCCTGTTGTAACTGCAAAAGTACCAATATAATCATTTTTTGGAGCAATAAAGTCTGCAAGGGAGTAATTATTATTATTATTTCCTTTATCTATTAGCTGTCGGGGAAAATTAAACTTAACTCCTTCACAAATTACAGTTTCATCTTCAGAATAAGCTGAATGAATTCCAATTACTGCTCGTGCAGACAGTAATTTTTTAGATATAATATGATTTAATAACTTTTTTCCATCATTAAAAAGTTTATTCGCTTGCTCACCATATTTTTTATTAGATAGTATTTTTGGAAATAAGCCTTTCAACTCCCAGGCATGAAAAAATGGTGACCAATCAATATAATCAACCAGTTCATGCAGTGGATAATCATCAAATGTTTTAATTCCTTCAAAAGATGGTGTTACAGGTTGAGTTTTTTGCCAATCAAATAAAAATTTTCTTTCTCTAGCAATTTCAATTGATAATTTTTTAACTGAATCCTTTTGAAGCCTGTTTATTCGTATCTTTTTAAAATCATCCCTTATATCATTAACGAACTTTTCTTTCTTATTAACATTCATAAGTCTGCCAACAACTCCAACTGCCCTTGATGCATCAATCACATGAATTGTTGGTCCAGAATAATTTTCCTCAATCTTAATTGCTGTATGTTTTCGACTTGTTGTAGCACCTCCAATTAATAAAGGCATTGTAAAATTCAACCGTTGCATTTCTTTTGCAACATGGACCATTTCCTCTAGACTTGGAGTAATTAACCCAGAAAGACCAATAATATCAGCATTTTCTTTAATAGCAGTAGATAATATTCTATCAGAAGAGACCATAACGCCTAGATCAACAACGTCATAACCATTACAACCTAAAACTACGCTTACTATATTTTTGCCAATATCATGAACATCGCCTTTAACCGTCGCCATAATTATTTTACCATTAGATTTTTCAATTAAACCTAATTTATCTTTCTCTTCCTCTATAAATGGCACAAGGTGAGATACTGATTTTTTCATCACTCTTGCCGATTTTACAACTTGAGGAAGGAACATTTTTCCAGCACCAAATAAGTCACCTACAATATTCATTCCATCCATTAAAGGTCCTTCAATAACATGAATTGGCCTATCATGTTGCATTCTAGCTTCTTCAGTATCATCAATAATAAAATCATCTATCCCTTCTACTAATGCATAGCTTAATCTTTGATTTACAGGATTATCTCTCCATAAAAGATCTTTTTTAGATTCTTTTTTAATTCCTTTATAATCTTTGGCGATTGCTACCAATCGTTCGGTTGCATCATTTCCGCGATTAAATATTACATCTTCAATAGTATTTTTTAATTTTACATTAATATCATCGTAAAGTGTTAGTTGTCCAGCATTAACTATTCCCATATCCATACCTGCTTGAATAGCATGGTATAAGAATGATGAGTGCATTGCCTCCCTCAAAGCTTCATTCCCTCTAAATGAAAATGATAGATTAGAAATTCCACCGCTAATATGAACCTTTGGGAATCGTTTTTTTATGGTCCTTGATGCTTCAATAAAAGCATTTGCATATTCATTATGCTCATCTATACCAGTTGCAACAGCAAAAATATTTGGGTCAAAAATTATATCTTCCGGTTCAAATTTCACTTCTTCAGTTAGTATCTTATACGCTCTAGAACAAATTTCTACCTTACGTTCATAGGTATCCGCCTGCCCTTTTTCATCAAAAGCCATTACTATCACTGCCGCGCCATATTTCTTAATTAGGTGCGCCTGTTCTTTAAAAGCATCAACTCCTTCTTTCATTGATATAGAATTAACAATTCCTTTTCCTTGAATATTTTTTAATCCTGTTTCTAATACAGTCCATTTAGATGAGTCCAACATTATCGGGACTTTAGAAATATCTGGTTCAGAGGCAATCAATCTCAAATATTTTTCTATGGCTTTTTCTGAGTCAAGCAAGCCTTCATCCATATTAATATCAATAATTTGAGCACCATTATTAATTTGTTGTCTAGCAACACTTATTGCTTCATCATAATTATCTCCTTTAATCAACCTTCTAAAACGTACTGATCCAGTCACATTTGTCCTCTCCCCAATATTAATAAAATTTGTTTCGGGTCTAATAGTAAAAGGTTCAAGACCGCTTAACTTTGTATAACTATCGACTGAAGGAATAATTCTTGGATTAATTTTTGATACTTTATCACAAATAGCTGTAATATGTTCAGGTGTTGTCCCACAGCATCCACCAGTTAAATTTATTAGACCGCTCAGTGCAAACTCTTCAATAACTAATGACATTTCTTCAGGTGTTTCATCATATTCACCAAGCTCGTTTGGTAATCCTGCATTCGGATAAACAAAAACAAATGTGTCAGCAATACTTGATAGCTCATTTAACCAAGGCCTAATCTGTTTAGCTCCCAAAGCGCAATTCAATCCAATTGCAGTAAGATTTGCATGGCGAATAGAGTTCCAAAAAGCCTCAACTGTCTGACCAGAAAGAGTTCTTCCGCTTGCATCAGTAATAGTACCAGAAACAAATAATGGTAAGTCTTTATTATAATCATCTAATAATTGTCTAACTGCAAAAATTGCAGCTTTGCAGTTAAGAGTATCAAAAACAGTTTCAATTAAAAATAAATCTACTCCGCCATCAATTAATCCTTTCGCTTGTTCATAATATGCTTCTCTTAATTGATCAAATGTAATATTTCTAAATTCCGGATTATTTACATCAGGACTCATAGAGGCTGTTCGATTAGTAGGGCCAATAGCTCCCGCAACAAATCGTGGTTTATCTGTATACTGTTCAGCAATAGATTTTGCAATTTTTGCAGCTTGAACATTTATTTCATAACAAAATTTTTCAGCTTGATAATCTTGTTGTGATATTGAATTTGAATTAAATGTATTCGTCTCAACAATATCAGCTCCCGATTCAAAATAAGCTTTATGAATCTTTCCAACTATATCTGGTCTAGTTAGACATAACAGATCATTATTGCCTTTTAAATCAACAACATGATTAGTAAAGCGATCACCTCGAAAGTCTGATTCGCTTAAATCATATGATTGAAGCATTGTTCCCATGGCTCCATCAAAGACCATAATTTTTTTATTTAATATCTTTTTTATATCATTCATAAATAAAAAACCCCGTTGCTATTCGGGGTCATAATACCTTTTTAGCAACATTGTTTTGTGTCGCGGCAATACGGAGCAAAACACGACATTGTTATCTTTAATGCCAAATATTATAATTATTTAGTGATAATTCAAACAAATTATAAAATTTCTTGCTAGACGTTAGATTATAAAGTACTTTGTATATTAGGTGATATATTCTAAAGGATTTAAATTAATAATAGAAAAATTTATCAACTCGCATAACTAATTATTTTACAAAGTTTTTAACGGGCGATTGCTCGTACCTTCCTTCTAGAATACTATCATAATAGAGAAAAAATAGGTTACCTATCATTATGTTAGGTACATGGTGCTGTGCGGAATTAATGCATGTAATAAGTCTATTGAGGTAGAATATGAAAAAAGAAATTTATATAAATGAAAGCATGGGGGAAACCCGTATTGCTATAATGGAGGATGGCCAACTTGTTGAGGTCTATATTGAAAAACAAGACAAACACAGGACGGTTGGTAATGTCTACAGAGGTGTTGTTGAAAATGTATTGCCAGGAATGCAGGCAGCGTTTGTAGATATTGGTTATGAAATAAATGCATTCCTTCCATTCACAGAAATCCAAAATGATGAATATCTTGATGATGATGATCTAAAAGATAATGTTAAAAAGAATAATCGTAATAATGGGGCAATTAAAGTCGATCTTACTACAGGACAGGAAATATATGTTCAAGTAATAAAAGAACCATTTGCAGGAAAAGGCCCTAGAGTAACAACTGGAATTGCTCTACCTGGAAGATTATTAGTCTTAGTCCCAAACTCTAAATATGTTGGAATATCAAAAAAGATGTGGGATAAATATGAGCGAAGACGATTAAAAAAGATTGCAAATAAAATAAAGGAAAATAATATCGGATTAATTATTAGAACTGTGGCAGAAGGAAAATCAGAAGAACAAATAAATAATGACTATACAAATCTTATTAAGAAATGGAAAAAAGTAGAAGCAAAAGTAAAAGGTGCTAAGGCGCCGGCATTAGTTTATGAAGATTTAGAAACTGCTTCAAGTATAATACGCGACTTGTTTAGTCCCGATGTAGAGAAAATAGTTATTGACTCAAAAAGATTATATCGTAAGACGCAAACATATCTAGATGAAGTGTCTCCAAACATGGCTTCTAGGTTAGATTACTATAAACTGAAGACTCCAATATTTGAGGGAATGGGAATCGAAGATGAAATAGGCAAAGTACTACGACCAAAAGTATGGTTAAAAAGTGGAGCGTATTTAATAATTGAAAAAACTGAAGCAATGGTTGTAGTAGATGTAAATAGTGGTAGATACGTAGGTAAAAAAGGGCATGAAGAAAATTCATTAAAAATAAACTTGGAAGCTGCTAGAGAAGTTGCTAGACAATTAAGACTGAGAGATCTTTCAGGTTTAATTGTAATAGATTTTATTGATATGCGCAAAGAAGAAAATCGTAAAAAGATTTATTATGAATTAAAAAAGGAATTAAAAAAAGATCGGGCTAAAGTAGCTGTTTCACCTATTACTGAATTTGGGCTGCTGGAAATGACTCGTCAGAGAATAAGATTAAGTCTTATTGACTCAATGAGTGATGAATGCCCTACATGTCATGGCGCTGGTAAAATTATATCTATTGAAACACTTATTACCAGAATTGATCATTGGGTTCGTCGTTATAAAAGTAAATTCAGAAATCTTAGACTTCGACTTGATTTGCATCCTGAAAATGCAGATTTTATAATTACAAATAAAAAGAAAA
This sequence comes from Fidelibacterota bacterium, assembly GCA_029936965.1. Classification (GTDB taxonomy): domain Bacteria; phylum Fidelibacterota; class Marinisomatia; order Marinisomatales; family TCS55. Next base: position 14,981 of record JAPYRG010000010.1, on the reverse strand, counting down.
TTCTAAGAGGATTGATGTGGAAAAACTTTGTTCATATATCTATTGAGGCTAATACATCTATAAAAAGAGATCAATATAGGTTTTTTAATGTAAAAGATGGAAAAGATGTAACAAATAAGGTTGATATTGTATAGAAATAATCTTAAATGTAACTTCGCGAACTTTTGAGGTAAAAAATGAATGCAATAGTTAATATATCAGGGAAACAATTTAGAGTATCTAAAGGGGATATCCTTAAGGTTAACCGTCAAGAATGGAAAGTTGGTGACAAAGTAAAGATTAATGATGTCCTACTAACTGATAATAAGGGTAAAATATCTGTTGGAAATCCAATGGTTAATGGTGCTTCTGTTACTGTTAAAATTCTAGAGCATAATAGAGAAAAAAAAATATTAATCTATAAAAAGAAGCGTCGTAAAGGATATCAAAGGAAAAATGGTCATAGACAAGGTATTACTTTATTAGAAGTAGTAAAAATTGGTGCAAAGTCTCCAGCAAAACCTGAAAAGCAAGAGGCGAATTAATGGCACATAAAAAAGGAGTTGGAAGTAGTAGAAATGGTCGCGATTCAAATGCAAAAAGATTAGGCGTTAAAGTTACCGATGGCCAATCAATACTTGCCGGCGGAATTATACTCCGTCAACGTGGCACCAAGACTCATCCTGGATTAAATGTTAAGCGTGCAGGTGATGATACATTATTTGCTACTGCAGATGGAACTGTTTCTTTTTCTCAAAAAGGAAATAATAGAAAATTTGTAAGCGTATTAGCTTCTAAATTGCAATTATAGTAAACAACAGCAACCCCACATCAGGTGGGGTTTTTCATATCAACCAATACTCGGCATAGTGTAATTTCACATCATTATATAATTTATAGAATGGAGAATTGAATGTCTAAAAAAAGAATTGCACTAATTGGTGGAGGTCAAATTGGTGGAAATTTGGCTCTATTGGCTGCCCAAAAAGAATTAGCTGATATAATAATATTTGATATTCCCAAAGCTGAAGGAATGGTTAAAGGAAAAGCCCTCGATTTAATGCAATTACGCCCTCATGATGGATATGATGTGAATATAACTGGCACATCTGATTGGAAAGATGTAAGCGATGCTGACGTGTTTATTATAACAGCTGGAATTCCTAGAAAACCAGGTATGGACAGAGAAGACTTATTAGATATTAATTTAGGAATAATGAAAGATGTTGCAGAGAACATTAAAACTCAAGCTCCTAATTCATTTGTTATTGTCATATCTAATCCGTTAGATGCAATGGTTTATGCTTTTTATAAAACCTCTGGCTTTCAAAGCAAAAAAGTAGTAGGGATGGCTGGGGCTCTTGATAGTACAAGATTTAGAACATTTATTGCAATGGAGACAGGACTATCCGTACAGGATGTCACATGTATGGTTCTTGGAGGTCATGGAGATACAATGGTCCCCATTACGCGTTTAGCTACAGTTGGCGGAGTTCCTATTACAGATTTAATTAGTAAAGAAAAATTGTCTTCAATCGAAGAAAGAACTCGTTTTGCTGGTGGTGAGATTGTCAAACTATTTGGTAATGGGTCTGCTTTTTATGCCCCTGCACAGTCTGCAATTGAAATGGCAGAATCTTATCTACGTGATAAAAAAAGAGTTATACCTTGCGCTTCATTATGTAATGGGGAGTTTGGTATAGATGGGTATTTTATAGGTGTTCCAACAGTTATTGGGGCTAATGGAGTTGAAAGAATATTAGATTTTGAGTTAGAAAAGCATGAACAGCAAGCTTTGAATCAAACATTAGATGCAGTGAAAAAAACCGTAGCAGAAACAGGTTTATAAACTAACTGTATTTTTTTCATCTAGGTAAACATATCCATTTTTTAATTTTATAGGGTAAGATTTTATCTTAATTGAATGATTTGCAACTGAACATTCTAAATTGGTGTCAAATTCCCACAGATGAAATTTGCACTGAATAATATTTTTAGATATATGACTATCAGCTAATGAAGCCCCTCTATGAGGACAACGATTATCCCAAGCTATAATTCTACCATCAAGGTTAAATAATGCTATTGGTTGATTATTAACCATAATTAGCTTACTTCCATTTAATGGTATTTCATCAATTTTAGCAATTTTTTTCAAGGTTCAGGCTACTTTATCATTTTAAGTATTTCCGCAACTAATTTCTCAATTCCAGAAGCAGCTTGCTTAATAGATTGTGCTTCCATATAAGCAGGTGTAGATACTACTTTTTTTTCTTTATCCACAACAATTTCATCGACAGGGCATAAAACATGCTTAGCTCCCATTGCATCTATATCTGATGCAGTCTTTTCGTCAAAACCAATTGTTAATTCAGTGTCTCCTGCAAGTATCTTTGCCATTATAGCAGGAGCAATACAAATGACTCCAATAGGCTTTCCATCATTATGAACTTCTCTTGATAATCTCAAAACATCTGGATTGACAGAGCATTCCATGCCAGCCATCGCATAATCAGATAGATTCTTTGCAACACCAAAACCACCTGGGAAGATTAATGCATCTAAATTTTCAGATGTAACCCCTGCAATATCCTCAATATTACCACGGGAAATTCGAGCAGATTCGATTAATACATTTCTTGAATCATCCATCTCTTCCCCAGTCGCATGATTAATAACATGCAATTGATCAATATTTGGAGCCATTAATACCATTTCTGCTCCAGCTCTATCTAACTCAAGCATTGTAATGACTGCTTCATGAATTTCTGATCCATCATTTACCCCGCAACCTGAAAGAACTACTCCAATTTTTGACATGGAAACTCCTTGCTTATTTATTTGCTTTAATATTTCTTAATAACCCTGCGTGCTTTGTTCTTTTAACAGCGCTTCCTTTAAATATTTCACGGAATTCATTTTCATTAATATTTTCCCAATCTTTATCCGTCCAAGATAATATTTCCATTTTGGGATAAAAATTCTTTTCATTAGTTATTTGTGAAAATTTTTGATTCCAGGGACAAACTTCCTGACAAATATCACAACCATAAATCCAATTATGTAATTCTGTATTAGATTTAAACTCTCCTCTATGTTCAATTGTAAAATATGATATGCATTTTTCCGCATAGATTTCATAATCACCTAATGCGTTCGTAGGGCATGAATCAATGCAAGCAGTACATGATCCACAAAGATCATCAATAAATTCATCATCATAGTCCAATTCAATATCAAGGAGAATCTCGCCCAAAAATAACCAGCTACCATAATCCCTTGTTATTAAATTAGTATGTTTCCCCTGCCAACCCAATCCTGCCCGTTGAGCCCATACTTTTTCCATAATGGGTGATGTGTCTACACAAACAATTGCTTTTATATCAGGATATTCAACTTTTATAAATTGCAGTAATTCGTATAATTTTAATTTTATTATTTGATGATAATCATCACCCCATGCATAATTACTGAATTTATTATTTGATTCTAGATCATTTTGATCATGCCCAGAATAATAATTTAAACCAACGGATATAACAGATTTGGCCTCCTTAAAATAATTAAATATATTTCCTCGCTCATCCTTCCTTTTCTCTATCCAAGACATTGATCCATGATGCTTATTTTTTAACCAATCTACTAATCGAACCTTTTCCTCATTTGTAGATACGGCTTGTGTTATTCCTATTTTCTCGAATCCTATATCTTTTGCTTTATCTTTAATGTGTTGTGTTAAAGAATATGACATGAGAGAATGTATAAAAGAATTAAATGATTACGAAAGAAGGCGCTCTGCCCAAAGAATACCAATAATAGTTTTCACATCTGTAATTGTACTATTCCAAACCATGCGAACAGCGTCATCAATAGATGTAGGCATCAATTCAACAAATTCATCATGATCAGTTCTCTTTTGACTTTCTGTAAGTCTTTCAGCAAGGAAAATCCACATTTCTTCATTCGCAAATCCTATTGCAGGATGAATTTTCGATACAAAAGTTAATTTTTTAGCTAAATAGCCAGTTTCTTCCTCAAGCTCTCGGACAGCACATGCTTCCGGCTTTTCTCCTTCATCGAGTTTCCCAGCAGGAAGTTCAATCATTATTGATTGTACTGGATAACGATACTGTTTGATTAATGCAAGTCTTCCATCAGGCATTATGGGAATAATACAAGCTGCTCCAGGATGATTAATCCATTCACGGGTTGATGTATTTCCATCGGGAAGATTAACAATATCTTTTCGCACATCTAAAAAGCTACCATCATATACCTTTTTAGATGAAACAGTTGATTCTTTTAATTCAGCCATAAAGTAATGTAGTTATTATCTATTATTGAAAATCTGCTAGCAACTGCTTTGCAATTCCTATCTGCTCCCAATCTCTTACTCTATCATCTATTGAAGGTTGCATATTTGCAACTTCTTCTAAGAGTTTAATCGCTTCAATTTTTCTCCCATCTTTATACAATGCTTGTGCTAAATATACTTTTTGATTCGGAATTGGTTCACCAATACTTATTGATTTAGAAATATAAGAAATTGCTTTATCATTATCAGGCCAAGATAATATAAATGGAATGTATGGTGATTTATAATGAACAACTCCAAGCATAAAATAACCACCACCATTCTCATATTCTGGGTCAAGAGATATTATCTTCTTGGAATGTTTTCTCATTAAGTCAGACACTCCCTCACGTGCAGCAGCAATTATACCATACTCCTCTGCCCAACTTCCAAGATTTACTAAATACCAAAATCTCAATTGAGCTGAATTTGGATATTGATCAATATATTTCTCACCTAGCTTTTTTCCATTATTAAAATCTGCTTTCTTATTATCAATATCCCTATGAACATATTTTCCTCTGAAATAATAGGATTTGATAAGATACAATGCTGCTTCAGCTTCTATAGTTGGATTATTTAGCGCTAGTTTGAAACTGCTAATTGCATTATTAATAGGAGTAATTACAGCAACGCTTTTTTTACTGCCTTCTTGACGATTATTATAATGCTCTATACCTTTGTCAAGGTCACCTTGTCCGTACACAGCATAGGATATAATGAAATAAAATACTACGCAGCGGGAAAACATATAGGAAAGAATTAAAAATATTCGATATAGGTAATTTTTAATTCTCTAGTGAAGTAATCTACTTTATCATTATCAAATAATAAATTATTAAAATCCAATTCTATGTGTAAATGGTCAACAAATGTCCATCGTAAGGCTGCATTTAGGTAGCCACCTTTATTAATAGCTAGATTTTTGCTTTGCATATTATTTTCATTTAAAGCAGCGTTCCATTCTAATAAAACTGATAATTCAGGATTAAACTCAAAATCCATACCAAAAAATATATTGGGATCTTCATCTCCATCAGCTACTTCTAAAAAGTTGTAACTCATACCCATATGCAAACCAGTATTGCCAATTGGTGTTTGCCAATTTTTACTAGCTGCCGCATAAACTCCATATGCTTTTGTATCATATCTTTTTAAAGAATCTGCACCATTGTATCCACCAAAACCTTGGGTGTTAATTCCTAAAGAAACTCCAGGCATTGATGTAGTCTCATCAATTAATCGATATTTAAGATTTACTTCTGGCCTCGGATACCAACGTAAACTATCATCTCCAATGAGATTAGATGCGCCAAAAGATGAGCCAAACTGAAATCTATCCGTAATACCTACCTGTAATGCTGTAGACATTCCCCCTCCCTTTTGAACACGCATCTCCAGTGCAAAACTCCCTCTAACAAGAGTCCCAGCTGTGGGCATCGTAACAAGAGTAGTGGGGGGTGGATACGATATATCTTGTCCAAAAAGAGAGGTCAATACTAAAGTATTTATTAGGAAAACTTTGATAGTTTGGCTTTTACTCATTGTATGTGGTTGGATTTATACATCCAATTATACTGCAATTTACCTCCTAATATTTTTGTAAAGCAATATTAGGGGTATATTATTTCACCAAACCGTGAAACTACCGATTTAACCCGATCAGCAGATATAGACAAAATTTCTTTCCCATTTGGTTCTTTAAATTTCAAAAGATTTTTATCAACACTTATAAAGTCAATATCGACTCTGTTCCCATTATTTGTAATTAACTGATCCCAAAGTGTAACTGGAATAAATGCAGGGTTTAGATCGACCATTCTTTTTGTTCGTAATTCTTCAATAATTAACCCTGCCTCACTTAGCATATTACCTGTCCTTGGAGGTGGTTTTTTATATAGCTCATCTGCAGGGGCATGCTTTAGAGTCTGATTGCTTATTAAATTACCGCTTTTATTATATTCCCAGATTTGTTTTACTTCAGCCATAATATCATACTGATATTTGAATCTTCGAATAATATGGTTTTCCGGTTCCTTTATCCATACCTCATTATTCACAAAACCAAGACGGTCATACGTAAACGAAATAGATCCGTAAAACTGATTATCAACAGTATAAAATTCTATTTTTTCCAATTGATTCGTAGAAGACATTTGAAATTCGGATCGTTGACTATCATATGACATCTTTGTGTTTTCATCATATAAATATTTTCTGAATTCTAACCCCCACGGTTCGTTGCCGCCATAGGTAATTATTTTATCTGGCTTGTTTTCTTTTTTAAGTATGGTACGGACATGGAGCTTTCCTTCATTGTCGTACGAAAATATTTCTCTTTTTTTAGCCTGTCCATATTGATTCATCCATTCCTTTATTATTGCCTGCTTCTTGTCATTGTAGGATACTTGTATATGATCTTCTCCTCTTCGATTAGTCGCAAGCATAGCTTTATCGCCAAGAAAATCGCGATCATTCTGGTAATATTTAATAAATGCAATTTTCTCTTGAGAATACAAGAATCCAATTAGAAAAATAATACAATGAAATAAATGCATCATTGTATCGGTTGTAAATCCTCATCAAGTTGATTTGATAAACGATAGCGCAAGACTCTACTTGATGGGGTATCACATATGTATATTACACCACGTTTATCCACAGTAATAGCTTGGGGGCTAGTAATAAATCCTTTTAATTCTTTCACAATGAACGTATCAATTTCTACCAATTGAGAACCATGCTCTACATACATGGTTGTATCAATCGTTATCTCGTCTACTCCTGCTTTTCTAAAAAATTTCCCATTATAATCAAATACTTGGATTTCCTGATCTTCCGTATTTGCCACATATATATTCTGGTTTAAATCCACTGCAACGTCTGCGGGAGATGTAAATCGAAATAGATCCATAATTTCATTTGTTCCTTCTTGAAATGCAGACTGATACACTGTATATGCACCAGTCACAACTGGCTTTACTTTATGAATGGAAAAGAATTCGCCACCCTGAGAATAATATAAATTACCAGCGTAATCAATATCGATTCCTAGGGGGGCATTTACAGTCCCCGCTCCAGTTCCTTCCGATACCACCGTCTGTTCAAACGTGCCTGAATGTGCCCATACTCTTTCGCCATTTACTAACTTAATATATTGAGATCTCTCCATAAGAATTTTGATAATACGGTTATGATAATTATCTTGGGCAAACATGAAATTATCATTACCAAGAGTTGTAGATATACCTGAAAAAAGATTTTTCTCGCTTTCATAGTACAAATCAGCAAAAAGATTCCTACTCCAAGATCCTTCAAAAAATACATGTGGAAGCAAAATGGAATCTATAATGCTTTGATTGTTTGACCATTCCACTTCAATCATGATATAATCAGGATGATTGATTAATTCAAACCATTGAATAGCATTATTACTTCTCCGTATTGTGTCCCCTGTTGATGGATTAAGAAAAGTTGCAAAACTTGCATAGGATTCAATTCCTATTTTATTCCAATATTGATTCCATCGATATATACGATTGCTACCATCAATAAAGAAAACATTCATCTTTTGATCAATATCAATATCAATAGGATATATAATTGTATC
>JAPYRG010000010.1:0-6938 GCA_029936965.1 Fidelibacterota bacterium | reverse complement strand
CCAACAGGCGCCTTTAAACCAAACCCAAATGAATAATTCTGTTCCACTTTATTAATTCTATATCCAGTGCGTACATACATCATTTCCATAAATGTATATTCTAAACCTGTTGCTATATTTTCTGCATTATCTACTGGATGATTTAATTGCAAGGCTACGATCATTGATTGGCCAGGTTTATCTATTAAGTCCATTGCAGCGCCAACACGAAAAATAGTTGGTGGTGAAAATTCTTGAAATTCAGTCTCTGAAATAGATTCTTCCCCTGAATCCGGATCTAAATAACGTTTTAAATATACTCCATCTGGTTTTGCTTGCACGCCAAAGTGAGATAATGATGCGGAAAAGCGTAAGGTTTTAAATCCTGTCCAATAAAATGTTCCCATATCCAACATTGGAGTTTGGAGGATATGTCCCGCTAGATTCTCTTGTACATGTTTTAATGTGACACCAAAGCTAAAGCGATCTGTCATTTTTGCTCCATAGGTTAATCCAATGAACCGATCTTGAAAAGTAAAATAATTTCCTGTGCCATGAGGGAGATATTCAGTTGTTTCCATCATTGGTTCCATATGCAATATTCCTCCAGTTAAACCTATACTATGACGACCCTTTAATTGTTGTGTAAAAGCAAAGAAATCATAGTTTATATCTGCAGGCCACTGTATTCTGGATGCCGAAAAATTTGTTCCAGAAAATTGCGCAATTGTTGCAGGATTATAAAATATTGATGCTGCATCTTGCTGCAGAGCAACAACAGCTTCACCCATTCCTTCCGCTCTGGCGCTTACACCAATCTTTAAAAAGGTAAATATGGACGTACCAGCTCGTTGCCCCCCAAGAATAGGAAAAAAGTTCTGACCAATCAGGGTTTGACTAACCAATAATAAAATGATGCTATATCTATAAAATAATTTCATTAGAAGTAAAATTGCATGCCTAGTTCAATAGTTCTTGGTCTACGAAATCTTGAAGGATCATAATTTGGATTGGGGCTATTAATCATACTATATGGTAAAATAACACCGGGGTCATACCCTAATCCTGTAAATGAATTAATTCGACGAGGAATTATTTCATCAAGTATGTTTTCGACTTCTAAAAATAGCTTCATCTTCACGGAGTTAATTTGAAATGTTTTATACAGTTTTAGATCAATGGTACTTGTGCCATGAATATCACCTAAACCAATTGCTTTAAATAATTTTGGAGTATAATTACCTAAATACGCATATGGTTTATCATCCTCCCGGGTTCCTATATAATAATCTTGACCATTGACATTGATAATACCATCCGGGTATTCTCTGGTGCCTGGAATTGATCGCGTATAGCGACGATTCGATCCAAGTTCTATGCGCAGGGAAAATCCCCAATTCGATGGGTGGGTGTAATGTAGATTAGTAAAAAACTGGAATGGTTTATCCCAGCTCATATAATTTTCACCTAATGGCTTTTCACTAAGCTCACCAGCTTGTACTAATAGATTATCCAACGGTGTTGAGCTTTTCCCTGTAACAATTGAATAATTAAAATTCACATCAGCAAACCAGTTCTTCAACACGCGACTTTTTATGATAAGCTCTATACCCCTTGCACGGGCATAATCTGCATTAAAATACATATTGAATCGCAGATGGGCATATTTTGGATTGGATGGAGAAATAGTCTGAGATGTTTCATAATCAAACATGTCTTTCCAGTATGCTTTCATCTCCAACACCTGATCTTCACTAAAACGATGTTTGATCCCTAGCTCATATTGAACCGTAGTTTTAGGGTTAAGATTAGGATTACCAAACACCTGATATGTGGATTGGGATGTGGATTGCAATTTTGCATACACATATTGAAACGTAGGTAGCTGAGAAAAATGCCCGTAATAGAAATACAACACATCATTATCCGTCACTGGATGGGAAATTCCAAATCGAGGACTAAAACGACCTTTGGCTCTATATCCCAGCAAATTAAATGTTTCATTATGAAACTTTTCTCTTGCGGCATCTGTAATAATCACTGTATTTAAATCATTAATTGCATCCTCAACATATTTTCCGGGTATCCAGTAATCATACCGCATACCAAGATTTACTGTCATTCCTTCAAATGTGATACGATCCTGGAAATATAATGCACCGAACATTGTATTTGCTTTGTATGCATCATAATTGGCACCAAAACCTGTGCTACCTGTCCATGGTTCATCAATATCTAACACTTGAATTCTTGTAAGAGTATTTTCAATCCCTGTTTTTATTTTATGTCTCGTTTGTGTCCTATAGGTCCAATCCGCATCGAACCGATAATTATCACTTATGATATCATACCACTCTGGCGCAAATCCAGTATCATAAAATTCATCTCCATAGGTAATTAAGATATTTCCATCACGATCAGTTACCGTATAATTTATTGGTTCTAGATCTAATCGCTCTTTGTAATCAGACCAATGCAAATCCTGAACTGCACTATGTTCCGTTGTTACAAATCGTCCAAAGGTTACTTCGTAAAAAGATTGCGTATTTAATGTTTCCCTCCAATTAAGATTGAACAAGCGAGTTTCACGGGTTATCGTATTATAGTTATCTAGTATTTCTATATAACTATATGGGAAATACGTTGATGAAAAAGCCCGGGGCATAAAGAAGCCTTGATTAATATTTAATGATAAGTCATAGGAAACACTCAATTTTCTTATAGCAGAAATATCCCATGTTACCTTATATAATATGTGCCAATCATTATTTGATCTAGGAGCTAATGATTGTAAAAAATTATCTGCTGATTGCTCTGACATCCCAGGAAACGTAGTCCAATTACGATGAGGGGACAATGAACCTGCTACTGGTAAATTGCCATCATAAACCTTCCCATATCCATTAAAAAAGACAGAAAACTTTCCTGGTAAATCTATCCCTAGTTTTTTTGGTAGTAATTCAAGAAATAGATCAGGGCCACCCAAATTAAATTCGATACGATCTGTATTGTAATGCGTAACAACATCTTCTGTCATGCCCCAATTATCACTCACATATTTGAATGCACCCTCGAATGTATCTCGGCCTTCTTTTAATGTAATATTTACCACTCCTGACATTGCCTGGCCGTATTCTGCGCTATAACCTCCGGTTACAATTTCCAGATCTTGTATTGCATCCGCATTAACAAACAAGTTTCCTGAATACCCCGATAAAGGATCTTTAATGGACATTCCATCTATCACAAATAAGCTTTCATCAATACGTCCCCCGCGGATATGTATCTCATTATCCTGTTTTGTAACGCCTACCTGTTCGGCAAGAATATCCTCCACACTACTTACAACTTTATTTGCAATATCATCACTGGTAACTCGAGTCATCGATGAAGTTTCATCTACATCAAACAATGGCTTTTTTCCCATCACAACAACTTCTTCTCCAATGGTAAGCACCGTTTCTTCCATCGTGAAATCCAATGTAACAGTTTGCCCAAGCTTTATATTTACACCAGTATGTAATACCACTTTATAGCCAATGATAGAAGCCTCAATATCATATGTACCAGGATTAATTTCTGAAATAGTGTAATACCCATTAGCATCGGTTGCTGAACCATAATAGGTCCCCTTAACCATTACATTCACACCAGCTAAACCTTCGGCTGTTGTAGAGCTTGTAATACGACCATTTAACTGGCCATATGAAACCGATACCCAGATTAATACAGCTAGAATCCGAATCACTGGAATGCTACTTTCAGTAAATAACTGATAAATTTCCCACCAGATCCATTCCCATCCAATAAAGGTTGACTCCCATTATGCATTGGAATGGACATCAAAACAACTTTTCCAGATAGCTGCGTAGGTGATACTTGAAATTGTCCCATGGAACAAACAGTAGGAGTACCTGTCCATTCATCTCCATCTCCTGGTTCATCCATCGTATATAGTGTTTGCATGCTAGCGAATCCGCTGGAATTAGGAACAAAACCTTTTACACGAACGGCTATCAAACTAGATATGGTAAGATCCAAACTATTTGATACTTGTGAAATAAGTGTTCGTCCGGAAAAAATCCTCCCCTGAGGATTTAAAGTGAATAATGTATCCAGTGGAAAGAAAATAAATGTTGAATCTTTTAATTCGGTCAGATTTAAAAATACATTCCCACCCGCGGCAACAAAATTATAAATATTCGAACTAGCATCAAGATACGTTTCACTTCCTGTGTAAGATGAATTCCAAATCACATGATTAAAATAATTCAATGTGGCAGAAAGATCTGTATTAGAATAAGGAAGCTCTCTTCCAATCTCCCAAACCGAATAATTTGAATTACCAAAAGCTGTATCTAATACACTACGATACCATTCTTGCGCATTATTCTGACTGTCTTGAACAAAGTCATCGATTAACAACACTTCACCTTGTACTGGAAGCACTTTCCAATAATGAGGTTCGCTTGGATTATTATGATCAGGGAATTGAATGATATCACTTTCCGCACCAGCTATATCTCTTGCCTTCACATAAAATGTATGATTTCCTGGTTCTAATTCAGTGAGAGTAAGACTAGAATAGGCTGCAGCTGATAACTGTTCCCAACAAGTAGAGCAAGTATCATCCAATGTATAATAAATATCTGTGATAGTTTCAACCCCATCTTGATCCTGTACATCCCAGACAAATGTTCTGGTAGGAAATGTAAAGCTTGTATCTCCTCCAATATCATCAACAGATGGGTTGCTCCGAAAACGGAAATCAATTATGGGTTTTGAATTGCGAATTGGAAGGACAATTGTTGCTGGCGTTGGATCAATTAATGTATCATTATCTACTGACTTAATTTCAAAGGAGAAGACATCTAAATCGGAACGAATAGGAACATAAAATAAACCTGATTCATTTGTGGTGTAAGACCAGATTGAATCCACATTCCATTTATAATAATATCCAATAATTTCTCCATCTTCATCTTCACCCCACCAATGCAATTCCTGTTTACTCGTAGTAATGGTAGTAAATGCATGCGTGAGAGTATCCCATACAAATTCTGGATCGGGTGTTTCCAAAATAGCATAAATCGGTTGTCCTGTTATGGAGTCTAAGGAAGCAAATACTGTATCAGATGCGGTTAAAGATAAATACGTATTTGGTGATTGCGGGTCAATTGGATTGGATAGATCATCGTACTCCCATACGGAACAGGAGAAAATGAATAATGAAATAATTATTAAATATAATCTGCTCAAATCAAACGCAGGGGTTTTTCAACCCCTGCTTATTATACAAATTATCGCATGAGAATCATTTTTTTATGATCAATAAATTCACCTGCTTTGATACGATAAATATATGCTCCGGAACTGACAGGGCTACGATTATCATTCATGGCATCCCAACGTATTACATACATGCCAGGGCTATAATTCTCATTAACCAGAGTCCGCACTTTCCGTCCTAGCAAATCATAAATGATTAATTGGACATTCTCTTCCATCCCAATCTCAAATCGGATCTGGGTTTCTGGATTGAATGGGTTTGGGAAATTATTATGCAGAGCATATCTTCGTGGGACATCAATATTATTTATCCCTAGCGCCTGTCCAAGATCAGCCAAATCACGGATTTGAATCTTATATGTACCATAACTAAAGTTTAATATTCCCGTTACTTGGGATAGTGTAGCTCCATCTTCCAACGTACTTAAATAATTGTCTGCCTCCATCGTAGCCATGTCATCATCAATCAAACATTCCACGCCTGAAGCGTCTACTATTCCCCAATCATAGGCATTGATTGCAGATACCGTAACATCCGATACAGTAACTAGGCACCCTTCATACGATTCCACTTCTTCCCCATCCTGAGCTAAATCAGCTGTGCTAACACTCATAGGGGCTATACTATTACCCATACTATGAACTGTAACTTCAGTTACATCAATTAATTTCGTATTTCCGTCATATTTAAAGTGATACTCTGGATCAAAGTCTTCTACCATACCAGTAACGGTTATTTCATCACCACGATGTAATATAGAGTTATCCCAACCATCAAATACTACACCACTCCATTGTTCGCTCTCGCTTTGAAATGCATAAGCACCATACCCGCTATTATATTGCGCTGAATCAGCTGTTACGATACCCATAACCGTTACCTCGCAACCATTATACGGTGATTCACCATTTGGCCATGGTGAAAATTGCACATGATGTAATGTTAACTCATCATTGGATGTTGCATATCCAAGATAGTTTCCATTTTCAGCATCTGGAAATTCAGACCATTTAATTTCTGATTGATCGGCACCATCATCAGCAGCTTTTACAAAGTATTCAACGAATGCATTGTCTATACCGCTGGCAGGTATCGATCCCGACCAAGTGTCATCTGCTGTATTTGACATAGAAATAATATTCCAACTACCTTCATTTACTCTATAGTATACGCTGGCTTCCGATATCGTTGAATTATCAGTGATATTTGCAGAAACTACCACATTATCGGGAGGTCCTGGGTCACAAGGATCTCTTGAAACATCCATAATATTTGGTGGTCCAGCTCCGAATTCAATATCAGAAACATATAAAGGTTCTATTTTATATGTAGATGAATCTGCATATGAACCATAATGATTGTATACCCAGCCACGTATGGAGCTGACGTAGGATCCAACGGGTGGTCTTCCAACTGCTTCCTGCCAAACAGAAATGCTATCGGAATCATCATCTACTTTTACTTTACCACTTCCATCATCAATGGTCCACTCACCATAATCAAGATCATTTTCAATTACAATAGCATCACTGGCGCGAACCATTACTGTTCCCCATTGCTCCGCTTCCGTTGGCCAACGCAAATCACCTGTATTCACATCTACAGTATCAGGTAACGGAACGCCTACAGAAATAATATTGATAGGTTCCGTAATAAATAATTCTGTCAA
>JAPYRG010000049.1 GCA_029936965.1 Fidelibacterota bacterium | reverse complement strand
GTTGTTACGTGGACACACAACGATGATACTGTTCTATTTCAGTGTATTTCATCTGCTGGAACCCTGCTTTGGGATACAGGAATTCTCATTGAGGATAATGATGCTACTTTAATCTCTCCCAAACCCATCGTCACAAGTGATGGTAATGTGTTGATTCAATGGATCCGGCAGACAGGTCCTTTTTGGGCATCAAACAGCGAGTTATATTTGCAGAAGTATGATCATGAGGGTACTGCTGATTGGAGTAATCCCATAGTTGCTGCGGGACCGGTAGTGTTTCCAATGGGGAACTGGCTTCAACAGTCTATTGCAGATGATATCAATGGTAGCTTCTCGGCTTGGACGGAAATGTCAGGAAATGTTCAGAATGCCAGAGCACAGCATATTAATGATGAAGGTGAGCTATCTTGGACCGGTGGAGTAGACCTATCTACGAATTCCAGTAACTTCCGCATGTCCCCTCAACTTACTTTTGCTGAAAATTCTCAGGAACTTATGGCTGTCTGGAAGGAAAGCAATGGTAGTCAGTCCCAAAGAGGTGTTTCCGCCCAGCGTTTAGATAGTAATGGAGATCGGCTTTGGGGATCTAATGGAGCTTCCGTAGTAGACCTGAATAGCAATTATGATTATCTTGATCTAAATATTGCTGGATTTGGAGATGATTTAATAGCAACATATATTGAACAAAGTGGAAATATGAATGGCAATATTTATGCAGTACGACTGGATATAAATGGTGATAATGTTTGGACGGGCGGAACAGTTGCAGTAACCAATTCCAATACCTCTAAATCAGATATGATGATTACCAATGGACCCGGTTGTGTTTTTATTGCCTGGACGGAAGGCGGTTCTATATACGCTCACTGTCTGCTAGAAGATGGCATGCTTGGAGTTCCAATTCCTCCTCTTTTGGTCCCTTCTGAATACCCTACGATCCAAGCAGCTATTGATTCGGCAAGTGATGGAGAAACAGTTTTAGTTGCAGCTGGTACTTATGTAGAAAATATCAATTTCAATGGTAAGAATATTGCTGTAATTGGAGCTGACTTATCCAATACAATTATTGATGGGAACCAGAGTGGTGTTGTGGTGACGTTTATGGGAAATGAAGATTCTACTGCGATGTTGAGTGGTTTTACGATTTCGGGTGGATTTTCAACGGATGTCGGGGGAATCATTTGTATCGCTTCCAGCCCAACACTCACAAACCTTATGATAAGTGATAATTCAACGACTTTAGATGGCGGTGGAGTTTATCTCTGGGGTTCCAATACGACACTTATGAATGTTACGATAAGTGGCAATTCGGCTTCTAATAATGGCGGCGGTATTTTTTGTGGAGGAAATTCCAACCCAACTATCACAAATGTAATAGTCAGCGGTAATACAGCAACAAATGGTGGAGGGATTTATTGTGAGAATTCAAATATAACTATCACAGATGTAACAATAAATGGTAATAGTGCTGGAAATTCTGGTGGAGGTTTATTTATAAACGATTCCACTTTTACAGTTAACAATGCAATAATAAGTAGTAATACTGCTTCAAATGATGGAGGTGGTATTCGGTGTCAAAATTCTTCTGAGTTGAATATTAGTTTTAGTGCAATAACGAATAATTCATGTGATTCAGGAGGTGGAGGAATTGCATTTAGTGAAAGTACTTCTAATCTGGTAAACGTGTCTATAATAAATAACAACGATAGCTTTGATGCAGGATTATTTTTAGGCGAAGGAAGTAGTGTCGTACTAAATAATTCTTTGAATTATGGTAACGATATATACTTTTATGGTGATGGAAATACGATTCAAATTTCATATTCAAATATCCAAGGCGGCTACGAAGGAGAAGGAAACATCGATGCTGACCCATTTTTTTGTAATCCAGACAGCGGAGATTACACATTAGCCGAAAACTCACCCTGTGTTGGTACAGGTGAGAATGGTGCTAATATGGGATCCTTTGGAGTTGGGTGTGGACCAATTTATGTAGGCCCCATGTGGCATGTATCTACAACGGGATCCGATTCTACAGGTGACGGTTCTGAAGATAATCCCTTTGCCACCATTCAGACAGGTATAAATGCCGCCAGTGATGGTGATACAGTATTAGTAGCGGCAGGTACTTATGTAGAGAATATTAATTATAATGGAAAGAAAATTTCCATTATTGGTGAAGATAGGGAAACGACTATAATTGATGCTAATGGAGCACGGCATGGAGTAGTTATTGATTCTAGCGCTTTGTTGAAAAGTTTTACAATACAAAATGCTTCGGGTGGGACAAACGATTTTGATGCTGGTGGAATTGTAATGGGTGGAAATGCAACTCTAGATGATTTAATTGTTCAAAACAATCAAGGAAGTGGAGATCAATATGGTAATGGTGTTGGTGGTGGCGTAATTGCTCGCGGCTCTGGAATATTAAAAAATTCAATTCTTAGAAATAATACTGGGCCTAGTGATCATGGAGAACTTTTCGTTAATAATGGGACAAGTGAATTTTACGAAGATACTGTAACAGTTGAGAACTGTTTAATTACTTCATTTTCACAAGGTGGTAGTTCAATTTTTTTTAAATATGGTACTCCGAGGCTGATCGTGAATAATTGTACTGTAATCGGAATAAAAGAATTTGGACATTTAGAAATATCAAGTGGTTATGCTTCTGTAAATAACTCTATTATTTTCAGCAACGATTATGATCCCATATATGGAGATGAAGTATATGAAAATCTAATAATAACGAATTCAAATATAACGAATGGCTATTCTGGTGAAGGAAACATTGATGCCGACCCACTATTCTGCAATCCCGATAGCGGTGATTATACCTTAGCAGAAAACTCTCCTTGTGTAGGTACTGGTGAAGATGGTGGAAATATGGGAGTATTTGGAGTTGGTTGTGGTATTCAGGTTGACTGGGATTTTTCTCTTAGCGAACCTGTGATTGAAGTAATGGGAACTGACAATGTATGGAATCCGGGCGATACTATTTCTGTTGAGATGGATTTTTGCAATAATACGGATGTAGCTCATAATTGGTATCCGGGTGTCACAATAGAATCAGATTCAAGTTTGACTTCGCTACATAGTGGTCACA
>JAPYRG010000048.1 GCA_029936965.1 Fidelibacterota bacterium | reverse complement strand
GGCTCACGTTCACTCATTTGCAACTTCCTTTACTACATTTTCCCGCAATGGATCATCCTAACGCTTCATAAAGCAACTCAGACTATATAACCCAGTGACGTTTCATACTAAAAATTACAAATAATCACCCAATAATGCGTGTGCCTATTCTTACCTTAGAGACCTTGCCAGTCCTAAATGTCTAGAAACAAAAAAACCCACGTATGTGGGGTTTGATGGTTAAATGTTGATATTACTCTAATTCTAGCATGTGATATAATTCTAAATACTTTGGTTATAAATTAACGTAATGAAAACTGCAATATTTGTTGATGTGCAAAATATTTATTATACCACACGGGATACTTTTAGACGTTCCTTCGACTACAAACGTTTTTGGAATCAAATAGAATCTAAAGATGAAATTATTAAAGCGAATGCTTACGCTATAGATAGAGGAGATGAGAAGCAACAAAAATTTCAATACGCGTTACGATCTATTGGATTTAATGTGAAACTAAAGCCCTATATATCTAGAGCAGACGGTAGTTCTAAGGGAGATTGGGATGTGGGTATAACTATCGATATTTTAGATTCAGCTCAAGAAGCAGAAAAAATAATTCTGCTATCAGGTGATGGTGATTTTGATTTACTTGTACGCAAAGTAATAGATCAATATGGATGTATCGTAGATATCTATGGAGTTAAAGAATTAACGGCTAACTCTCTAATAGAATCTGCTTCAGAATTTTATTCTATATCAAATAAGTTTTTAGTTTAATCTATTTTTTAAACTTGGAAAATGTGCTATTGGATTATTTTTGTGTAGTAATGATACCCACCATCAGGTTATGAGCCTCTTTGATCTTCTTCTATTTTATTAACTAGTGCGACGATAGAGCGCTGATATGACCCACAAACAAAAAACCCCGCTACTGGGCGTGAGTTATTTGGATTCATTTTTCTTCCAAATTTCCGTCTTCGTTTTCCTTATCATTAGTTTTTATTAACCTATCCATTTTCTTTTGTTCTTCTTCTCTTAATTTTTCTATAAAAGATTTCTTATCTTTTGTTTTCTTATGTGGTTTTTGTTGAAATTTCATTGATTTATACTCTTCTCCTTTTTAAATCCTATCCCTTTGGGTGGGTTATTTCAACAGCACCATCTTCTTTGTGCTAATATATTCACCAGCTTGTATCTGATATAGGTAGATGCCAGCACTAACTGGCTTACCAAAGTCATTAGTAGCATCCCAGGTTACTGACTTATGACCAGCATCTTGGTTTTGATTGATTAGAGTTTTTACTCTCCTACCAAGCATATCGTAGATGATGATATTAACAAGTCTATTTTCAGGTAGGTTGTAGCGTAGCGTTGTGACAGGGTTGAATGGGTTAGGATAATTCTGGTGGAGGGCATATGCAACAGGCAGTACGGATCCATCATCTGTGATAATATCCACAGAAGTAGTTACAGCTGTACGGCTGTAGGAAAAGCCGCCGCCGCTATTGCCGCCGCCGCTATAGGACAAAATAGTCACATCAAAATATAGACCGTCCTGGGGAAGGTAGAGCGATACCGTATCCCCTATGATGGATTGAGGTGAACCTCCATGCATGGCTACAAAACTGGTATAGTTGGCTGAGTCAGCAGCAGTGGTTATGGTATCGGACCAAAGTGTGCCTACGGGTGAACCAGAGTTACCAGAATAGCCATCTTCCTGGGCAATATTGAAAAGACTTTGGCTATGTTTGCGGGTGATCCAAACATTATCAGTGATACGGTCCTGGTTCTCCGGTAGTGTCCAATCTGCCGAATCAGCCTTGGTGAAGACCACACTGTCCGCATTTAACACACTTGCACTAATCAATAAAAGATAGCAAATCATTATAAATAAATTACTTGAAAGAATTTTTATCAGATTTAACCCCTCTTTTATTATTTATTTGGTATACTTATTAAGTCTAGCTGTCATGTTTTTATTCGTTTCAGTGTGGTTTTTTATAATGAAATACCCACTGAAATTCTGTTCACAGGAGAAAAGACTCCAGCGTCATTGAGGGAATAGCTAAATTTGGTCATGAGTCCAACTAGCCGTATTGAAAATCCTAAACCTAAGGATAGACCTTCTGTATCATGGTTAAATTTATATCCACCTCGTAAGAAAAATATTTTCTTGAATCCATATTCAATACCCATATTTACCCGTTCTGTATAGTCTATAGGATGTACCGCATCCACTTCAACGAGAAGATTATGATTTTCTCCAAAACTCCCAACAAAGTCCATGACATCCAATGCAACTCCCATAGTAAAAGTGAGCGGCAAAGGGAAAGAATCATCTTCATATTTAAAATTCTTTGAAAAATTTCTTACTCCCATTCCAAAACGGAAACTTTTTATACCAGGGTAATAAATAGTGCCAAAATCATATGCCAGTCCATCGGTTTTATTTGACTTTTCTGCGCCATCAGGCATCAAAGTATTTCCAAGGCTTTGACTCACAAATTTTACTTGTCCACCAACGGAAAACCGATCAGTCAAACTTTTAGCAAAAGAAATCCCCATTGCTAAAGCTTCCACTTCAATGTTGCCTGTTTCAATAAAACCAGCAGTATTATCAGCAACTCGCGTACCAATTATGCTACCATAATCTGAAGTTTGCATGCTGAATCCAATTACACCAAAATTACCCAGTCTCTTTGTAACGCCTAGTGTATAATAACTAATATCAGCAAGCCAGTTTGTTTGCGTACTGAAAAAGTCAATGTTATCAAGCTGTTTAGTCATTCCTGCCGGATTATAAAACATGGAGCTTGCACCTGTCCCAACAAGAGTAAATGCGCCCCCCATAGCAGCCGCACGGGCGTCGGCATCAATTTTTAAAAACTGATATCCGGATTGGGCCACTTTTTTTATTTCGGCGTTCAATTTCGTCATGGTCGAACCTATTAAAAGTGCCACGAAAATAATTATTCTAATCTTCAAAGTCACAAACTTACCTGTATGAAAAAGAGCAACCATAATTTTCCTTATCTAATAATGACAAATTTAGTTATGGACATATCGCCAGTTTTATTATCAGTAATATGTGCAAGATAGATTCCACTCACGAGTAACTGACCACTATCTGATACAGTCTGCAAATCGAGGATAT
>JAPYRG010000009.1:54409-79672 GCA_029936965.1 Fidelibacterota bacterium | reverse complement strand
ATGGTGCAGCGAATCCTTCCTGGACAGCTGCAGATATTGTTACTAATGCTGATGAAGCAAGAAGTGTTTTTGCAGCAGATATGGATGGGGACGGCGATATGGATATTATATCTGCATCCTATAATGATGATAAAATTGCCTGGTATCAAAATAGCGCCGGAAGAAATGCCCCACAAATAACATCCGTAACATCTACGCAAGATAATGGTTCCTACGGTGTGGGCACGGAAATCCCCATTTTTGTTAATTACAGTGATCAGGTTTTGGTTACAGGTACCCCGCAATTAACTCTAGAAACAGGAGCCACGGATGCCGTACTGAGCTATAGTAGTGGCAACGGAACAGGACAATTACTGTTTACGTATAACGTTGCAGCTGGTCATGCCTCTGCAGATTTGGATTATCAGAGTTCTAGTGCTCTTTCCTTAAATGGTGGCACCATTAAAGATGCCCGAGGAAATAATAATAATGCATCATTAACCCTTCCTGCTCCAGGCGCAGCAAATTCATTAGGTGCAAATAAAGATTTAGTTATTGATACCAATGCACCAACAGTTACCAACGTTACTTCCACCACAGCAGATGGCGCCTATGGAACAGGAGACACGATCAATGTTTCCGTTACTTTTGATGATACAGTGAATGTGACTACCGGTACAATCGGTTGTGGTGATTTTTTAATAAGTAGTTTGCCTTTTACTGCACAATATTCCAATGCTGGTCAACCGAACAATTGGGATGTAAGTGGAAGCGATGGTTCTGATATTGCGTATACGTTGAATTTATCCCAGGCAACAACGATAAGCGTTACTACTTGTGCAGCTTATAGTAATTATGATACCAAACTTCAGATATTTACTGCCAATGATCAATGTACACCGGTAGCAACAAATTATTACAATGATGATTATAGCTGTACGTATAGCGGGTTAAGATCCTCCTTGCCTAGTTGTCAATTGGAAGCAGGTCAATACTATGTTGTTGTGGATGGTTATGGAGGTGGAACAGGTAATTATCAAGTAGATATTTCAGTTGTTAGTGGAAGAAATAGTTCTGAAGAAAATACTGTTGATATGAATTTACCAGGAATGGATGATTACCCTCGTTTTGCTAATACCATTGGATATGATAGTGATTATGAAATAACAAAGCTTCGAGCCGATGGATATATGTCTTGGGAGGTAGATGAGTTTTTAAATAATAATGATCTGGATCCTATTTCCACATTACGAACTGGCGGAACTGGAATTCCAAAAATTACTTTAGAAACTGGAGCAGGAGATAGCGCTGCCTATTATGTAAGTGGTCATAGAACAAATATCATATCATTTCAATATGTTGTTACGGCTGGTGATTCCAGTAGCGATTTGGATTATCTAAGTGTTGATGCATTGGATGCGAATAGTGGTACCATACGAGATGCATCTGGAAACGATGCTACACTTACACTTCCAACTCCAGGAGCTACAGGTTCATTGTCAGCTAATAAAGCGTTGGTTGTTGATGGTTTTGGTCCTCTTGTCTCTTCTGTCTCATCTACAGCAGCAGATAGTGTGTATGATGTGGGCAGTGTGATCCCTATTGCGATTACATTTAATGAAAATGTAGTTGTTACAGGGATACCACAGCTAATAATGGAGACGGGAGCTTCTGATGCTATTGCGAATTATGCGTCAGGTTCAGGATCGAATACCATCACGTTTAATTATACTACGTCTGCAGGTGAAAACAGTGCTGATCTGGATTATCAGGATTCCACTGCATTACTTTTAAATGGTGGTTCAATAGCAGATGCATATGGAAATAGTGCAAATTTAATTTTACCTGTTCCAGGAGCCGCTGGATCTTTGGGTGCGAACAAAGCAATTATTATTGATGGAGGAGCTCCAGTAGTAAATAGTATTACATCTACGTCATCAGATGGAACCTATAATTTGGGTGACGCTATACCAATTACAGTTTCGTTTAGCGAAGCATTGACAGTAACCGGAACTCCCCAATTAGAAATAAACACAGGTGGAACTAGTTTAAGTTTTGATGGAAATGGTGATTATGTCCGTATGACAGGTTTTAATCCGTCCACAACAGATTTTACTCTGTCGCTTTGGGTTAAATCCAATGCTTATTCCGATTCCAAAAAAAATATATTTCAACAAATGGATGCTAGTGGTAATGGCCGCAGTATTATATATGTAAAAAATGGATCGAATCAATTTGGAACCTGGTTAGGTGGAGGAGAGCGTTTATCTGGTGTCGTATCGGAAATTAATCATTGGTATAATGTAGTCCTCGTACATAATAACTCTTCAAATACCGTTACTTGGTTTGTGAATGGTATACAGGCAAATACAAATAATGCAAACGTAGAAACAACCGTTGGTGATTTTTTACTTGGGATTCACAAAAGTTTTAGCTCCTCTCGATATTTCAATGGGTTGATGGATGAAGTTGCCATATGGGACAGTCAACTTGATAGTACGGAAATAGCCGCGTTGTATAATAGCGGTGTTTCTATATCTGCAGCAACGAACTCTGGAGATTATACATCCGCCTCTGATCTAATACGTTATTATACTATGGATGAAGGTTTGGGAAACGTCGTAGTTGATCATTCATCTAGTGGAGTAAATGGTACATTATACAATGGGACATGGGGCCCTAGTCCATTGCGGGGAAATGTAGTGGATTACACCAGTGGTAGTGGTACAAGTAGTTTGACATTTGATTATACTGTTTCCAATGGTCATTATTCAGCTGATTTAGATTATACCCGTTCTCAAGCATTATTATTAAATGGTGGTGCGATTAAAGAAGCAAGTGGGAATGATGCTGTACTAACCATGCCTTTACCTGGAACTGAAGGATCACTGGGATATGCGAAAGCTTTTATTGTTGATGGTGTAGTGCCAGTAGTTACATCGGTAACATCTACAACAAATGATGGAGCCTATAGCGTAGATGAAAACATTTTTATTACCATATCTCTTGATGATATTATTACAGTTACAGGCACACCACAACTAACACTGGAAACAGGATCAAGCGATGCAACAGCAGATTATTCCAGTGGAACAGGGACAGATTTATTAATCTTTACTTATACTGTTGCGACTGAAGACACAAGCAGCGATCTTGGATATGCTGGTGTAAATGCCCTTTCATTAAATAGTGGTACAATCAGAGATGCATCAGGTAATAATGTCAACTTAGCATTGCCTAATCCAGGCGATTCTTTATCGTTAAGTGGCTCCAAATCTTTGGTTGTTGATGGAGTATTGCCTTCTGTTATTAATGTGACTTCCAGTATGAACAATGGTTTTTATAATGTTGGGGACACACTGGATATATCAGTTCAATTTAATGAAAATATGACAGTCGAAACCGCAAGTCTTGGTTGCGGTGATTTTCTAATAACCAGTTTTCCTTATACGCATTCATACTATAATACTGGACAAGAAAACAATTGGGATGTGAGTGGTAGCGATAATGCAGATGTAGCGTATACATTACATTTATCAGAGGCAACAACAATTTCTGTTACCACTTGTAACAGCGGAACAAACTATGATAGCAAATTACAGATATTTACTGCCAATGGTCAGTGTGTAGGTACGTCTGCTGGATACTATAATGATGATTATAGCTGCTCATATAACGGACTATATGCTACACTTCCCAATTGCCAGCTTTCTGCTGGCACATACTATATTATCGTGGATGGATATTCCACTAGTAACGGAAATTATACGGTCTCTGTTGAAGATATTTCCAGTCGTGTAACAGCTGATTCAGATGGAAATGATTACGATTCTCAGTATGAAATAAATAAACTCTTAGGAGATGGTTATCAGGAGTGGGAAATCCGTGATATGGTTGCTGAGCAGAATGTTGATGAGCCAGTTTATTCTTTTTCACGAACTGGGACTGGTATTCCTCAATTAACCTTAGAAACAGGATCAATTGATGGAATCGCAACTTATAATTCTGGTGATGGGAGCACATCTCTTTCATTTAGATATGTTGTTGAAATGGGACAGAATAGTAATGATCTAGATTATGTTAGCACAACTGCGTTGGAATTAAATGGTGGAATAATTACTGATGCTGCCGGGAATACAGCAACTCTTACATTACCAACCCCTGGTGGGATTGGATCTTTAGGGGCTAATAAAGATATTGTAATTGATGGTGGTGTGCCACAGGTGACCAGTGTGACTTCATCGGTTGCTGATGGAAATTATATAACGGGTGATCTTATTCCAATAGATCTTGTATTTACGGAAAATGTAACTGTTACGGATACACCGCAGATACAATTATCTACTGGAGGGTACGCATTGGATCTAGATGGTAGTGATGATTACGCATTTATTCCTAATCATAGTTCCCTACAGTTTGGTACAGCTGATTTTAGTGTGTCTGTATGGTTTAAGGTGGATGCTATTGGAGCTGCAAGACAAATCTTTTGTAAGCGAGGTGGATCAGGAAACTATGAAATACAGGTAAGCTCTGCAGGAAGACTATCTGCTTGGGCTCCATCAGGCTTTTCAGGAAGCACTGTCCTTAGTGCCAATACTTGGTACAACGTATCTCTTGCGCGAGTAAGTGGAACTACCTACTTGTATTTAAATGGTATTCTTGAAGCATCAAGGAGCAATAGTGGATATCAAAATTCTAGCAATGGAATAAGTATAGGAAGAGATTCTTATGGAGGTGAAAGGTTTAATGGTGATATTGATGAATTTGCTGTTTGGAATAGTGGGTTAAGCGCTGAAGAAGCTTTGACGTTATATAATGGTAACGCTTCACTGGATCTAACGTCAAATTCTAGTAATTATATTTCTTCCGCTAATCTTGTAATGTATTTACAGTTAAATGAAGGAACCGGTAATAGTTCTGTTGATGCAACAGGCAATGGCCACGACGCAACATTAAATAATGGTGCAACTTGGGCAGTCAGTCAATTAGGTGGAACGGTTGTAGATTATTCTCTTGGGTCTGGCACAGATACACTTACGTTTAATTATACGATTTTAGATGGGAATTTTAGCGCAGATCTTGATTATACAAGTACAAATGCATTGGTTTTAAATGGTGGTGTAATTAGAGATAATGGTGGAAATAACGCTATTTTAACACTTCCTGAACCAGGTTCCACAGGATCATTATCTTCAAATAAAGATATTATTGTGGATGGATCAGTACCCACCGTCACAGTTGTTACATCTACAAATGTAGATGGTATATATATTGTTGGCGATTCACTAGTTATTGGAGTCACATTTAGTGATGTTATAAATGTAACTGGAGTTCCTCAGCTATCTCTTGAAGTAGGGAATGTGAATGGTGTAGCAGAGTATGTAAGTGGTGCTGGTACCACTTTATTGAATTTCCAATATGTGGTTGCAACTGGACATGTTTCTAGTGATTTGGATTATGATAGCACCACGTCACTTTTATTAAATAATGGTACAATCAATGATCAATCTGGTAACCGAGCAGTTCTTACCTTGCCGGATCCAGGATCATCAGGATCACTTGCTGCTGCTAAAGCGTTGCAGGTTGATGGTATTGTCCCAATAATTGATTCCGTATCTACATATGCGGTAAATGGTATATATAGCACTGGTGATACGATGGATATTTCTGTATCCTTTAGTGAAATTGTAAACGTTACTGGAGTTCCACAGCTATCTCTTGAAACTGGTGGTACGGATGTATTAGTGAATTACAGAAGTGGTAGCGGGTCATCTACACTGATGTTCAAGTTTACGGTTGGACTAGGAAATACAAGCAATGATTTAGATTACACTGACACCACTGCATTAATATTAAATGGCGGTTCCATACGAGATATATCTGGTAATAATGCTACATTAACCTTGATTCCTCCAGGATCTGCTGGTTCACTATCAGCAAACAAGTCATTAGTTATAGATGGCGCTGCGCCTGTTATTAGCTCTGTAAATAGTTCAACTTTAGACTCTGCTTACATTGTTGGAGATACCTTAGCAATAAATGTTATCTTTTCAGAGGTGGTAATAGTAACTGGAGCTCCAGCTCTTACATTGGAAACCGGTCAAAATGATGCTGTAATATATTATAATTCTGGTAGTGGTACATCCACTTTGGGATTTGAATATATTGTTGAATCTGGTCATTTTTCTCCTGATCTAAATTATACTGGCACTACTGCTTTTTCTCTAAATGGTGGGACAGTAAGAGATGCTGCGAGAAATGATGCTCAACTATCCCTTCCAGAAGCCGACTCTACCAATTCGCTGGCAGGAAATAAGGCTCTAGTAATTGACGGTGTTATTCCAATTATAAATTCTGTTAGTAGTAATGTTAATGATGGCCTATATAAGCTTGGTGATACATTAGGAATTACTATCACGTTTAATGAAGCGATATTCGCAGTAGGCACTCCGCAAATTTCTTTAGAGACAGGAAATCAGGATGCGATAGTAGATTATACAAGAGGTAGTGGCGCATCTATATTGACCTTTACATACACCGTATCTGCTGGTGAAGTTGCTAGTGATTTAGATTATGTTGGTTCTATTGCTCTTGGTTTAAATGAAGGAAGCATAAAAGATGCTGCAGGTAATAATGCAATCATGACCTTACCTGAGCCAGGTGGGAGTGGGTCACTAGGTGATAATAAAGCATTAGTTATAGATGGAATTGTTCCTACAGTATTTTCTGTTTCGTCGACTTCAGCTGATTCCGTTTACAAAATTGGTGATGTAATTCTAATGCTTATCACGTTTAGTGAAGCTGCTTTTGTAGATACTACATCTGGTAAGCCAAGAATATCTTTAGAGACTGGAACTCAAGATACTTATGCAGAATATAGCAGTGGAAGTGGCACCACAGTTCTCAGATTTTTATATACAGTAGCTAGTGGTAATGTTAGTAATGATTTGGATTATTTAAGCGATAGTGCTTTGGTATTTAATAATGGCACAATACTAGATGCTGCAGGAAGCTCTGCTGATCTTTCTCTTGCTGCTCCAGGCGCTGCAGGTTCATTGGCTGCAAATAAAAACTTGTTCATCGATGGATTGTTACCATCGATAACTTCTGTTAGTTCAAATGAAATTGATACAACTTATAGTATATCTGATACATTAGGAATTACGGTAACATTTAGTGAGGCCATTACAGTAAGTGGTACTCCACAATTAACTTTGGAGACAGGTACTTCGGATGCTTTGGCTAATTATTTATCTGGTACAGGTACTAATGTATTGACCTTTCAATTTATTGTTGTAAATGGTCATACATCAGCGGATCTTGATATTGCAAGTTCTTCCGCATTAAGTCTAAATAGCGGATCGATTATTGATGCTGTAGGCAATACGGCTACATTAACTTTACCTAATCCAGGGGCTGCTGGTTCTTTAGGGTATAATAAAGCAATTACATTGGATGCAAATCCCCCATCCATTTCATTGGTGTCATCGAATAATGGAAATGGCGGTTATAAAATGGGAGATACATTAGATATTTCTATTGTATTTAATGAAGAGGTTATAGTTACTGGTACGCCCCAATTAACATTGGAAACAGGCGCAACAGATGCCATTGTAAACTATTTATCTGGTAGTGGTTCCACCACACTTATTTTTAGATATATTATTTCCTCAGGGCATGTGAATACAGATCTTGCTTATGTGAGTACAAGCGCGCTGGGATTAAATAATGGATACATTAAGGATGCTGCTGGAAATTCTGCTGTATTAACCTTACCTACACCAGGAGCAAGTAATTCGCTTAGTTCAAATATGACTTTAAATGTAGAAGGTGTATTGCCAGCAATCCCATCTGGTTTATTTGCAACACCAGGTGGTGAACAAATTCAACTTGATTGGACTGCGAATAGTGATCAAGATCTAGCATCATACAAGATTTATGGTGGAACTTCCAGTAATCCAACAACATTGTTAGCTACTGTCTCAACGGGAACGGAAACATATACTCAAACGGGTTTAACGAATGGGTCTATATATTATTATCGATTAGCTGCAATGGATAATATTGGAAATATTAGTAATACATCAACTGATATTTCTTCACTTGCCCATGATTTAGATGTAGCTAGCTCCCTAAATTTTGATGGATCGGATGATTTTGGTACAGCGACCAATAGCGATGATTTTGATGTTACAGATGAGTTAACTGTCTCATCTTGGTTAAAAGCAGATGTTTTAAAAAATGCTACAATATTAAATCGAATGCCTTATTCAGGAAGCAATGGATACCGGTTAAGTGTACGTTCCAATGGTGAGATATGGGCATTGGTTGGATCGGGTGAAACCAATGCTAAAGCAAGTACGACAGCTAATTATTATAGTGCAGGGACAAATTATTTTGTTTCTGGTGTGTATAAAAATGGTCAGTATGTCAAACTATATATAAATGGAAATCTAATTGGGTCGGTTACAACAGATATTGAATTTAGCACTGATGTATCATTAGAAGTTGCACGCTGGGTTAATACAGCAGGTGATAATGAGTATTTTGATGGAAACATTGATGAGATTGGAGTCTGGAATAAGGCTCTAACACAGGAAGAGTTACTTCAATTATACAATGGTGGTGGTAGTACAGATTTACGATCCAATAGTGGAAACTATAGTTCCTCGTCAAATCTAAAAGGGTATTGGCGCTTCAGTGAGAGTACTGGGTTTACATTATATGATGTTAGCGGTAAAGGAAAACATGCCTCATTTTCAGGAGCTGTATGGAATACAAGTGTGATTGATGTTGCTGGGCCTATTGTAACTTCCGTGAGCGCTTCAGCTGATGATGGAATTTATGGTATTGGTGATACATTAGTAATTAATGTTGGTTTTAATGAAGCTGTAACTGTTACAGGGACACCACAGCTTACTATTGAGACGGGTAATGCTGATGCCGTAATTAACTATATTTCAGGTACAGGTACAGGTGCACTAAATTTTCAATATATAATTTCTAATGGACATGTTAATTCTGATCTTGATTATGTTTCAAATAGTTCATTGGCATTAAATAGTGGATCAATAAAAGATGCTGCAAGTAATAATGCAATATTAACATTATCAACCCCTGGCGAATCTGGTTCATTGGCAAATACAAAAGCCATTGTTGTTGATGGAATCCCTGCATCTGTAGTTTCTGTTTCATCTACTTCTGATAACGGTGCATATAAAATTGGAGATGAGGTTGTAATAACAGTACAATTCAATGAAGTTGTTACTGTTACAGGTATTCCTCAATTAATATTAGAAACAGGTAGCAATGATGGTGTGGCTAGTTATTCTATAGGATCTGGTACAAATACACTATCCTTTATTTATACAGTTACAGTTAGTCATGCTAGTTCTGATTTAGAGTACAATAGTAATACTTCATTGGCATTGAATAATGGTGTCGTTCAAGACCTTGCTGGTAATAATGTCAATCTCACTTTACCAACAGTAAGTGAGACAGGGTCATTAGCTACAAATAAAGCTCTGATAATTGATGGGGTTTTTGCAACGGTGGACTCTGTTTCAGCAATTACCGCGAATGGATATTACAAAGCTGGTGATACATTGAGTATAACTGTACACTTTGATGAAAATGTAAATGTTACTGGCACACCACAGTTGGTATTGGAAACAGGATCCAATGATGCAACCATTTATTATACCAGTGGTACAGGAACATCTATCTTAACTTTCCAATATATTGCTGGGGAGGGACATCTAAATACTGATTTAGGATATGTGAATACATCGTCACTTTCACTTAACAATGGCTTAATACGTGATATTGCAGGGAATGATGCGACGTTAACTCTTGCTGATCCTGGAGTTTCTGGCTCTCTATCTGCAAATAAAGCATTGGTAGTTGATGCAATTAGTCCTTCGGTAGTTTCAGTTTCATCGTCGGAATTAAATGGAATGTATAATATTGGTGACACATTAGAGATAACTGTTAATTTTTCTGAAGTTGTTGTTGCAAATATAAGTAATGGATCACCACGAATTACTCTTGAAACAGGAGCTGTAAATGCAGTAGTAGATTATTCAAGAGGTAGCGGAACCAATGCATTAATTTTTGATTATATTGTTGTACGTGATCATACAAGCGAGGATTTAGATTATATAAATACTGCTGCTCTTTCCTTAAATAGCAGTACAATTAGTGATTTATCAGGCAATAGCGCAGTATTAATATTACCTGCTCCAAGTGCATCTGGATCATTAAGTGCAAATAAAAATTTAATTGTTGATGGTATTATACCAACAGTCATTAGTTCTATTTCTACAAATTTATTAGATGGAACATATAAGATTGGTGATACTCTTGGTATTGCTATGAATTTTTCCGAGAGTGTTACCATAGCTGGAACACCTCAGTTAACCATGGAAACAGGTGTCTCAGATGGTATTGCTAACTATGCTAGTGGAAGTGCAGCGTCCACATTAATATTCAATTATATTGTCGCCCAAGGTCATTTTTCTAATGATTTAGATTATGTAAGCGCATCAGGACTGTCCCTAAATAATGGTACAATTCTTGATATTGCTGGTAATAATGCTAATCTAAATCTACCAGTTCCTGGAACAGCGTCTTCATTTAGTGCGAACAAGGCTATTGTTATTGATGGTATTGTTCCTAGTATAACAAGTGTTTCATCTCCTGATGAAAACGGGACATTAACTTTTGGTACTACGGTTGGGATTACAGTAACATTTGATGAAGTTGTGACAATAGCAGGAACGCCTCAGTTATCAATTGAAACTGGTATAAATGATGCTACTCTGGACTATTCTAGTGGGTCAGGGAGCCCTACAATAACATTTAATTATACCGTTGCTGCAGGTCATATAAGTACTGATTTAGGATATATTTCCTCTAGTTCATTAACGTTAAATGGTGGTTCAATTAATGATGCTGCTGGTAACAATGCTGGATTAACAATGGCCGATCCTGACTCAGAAGGGTCTCTAAGCGCAAACAAAACCTTTGTTATTGATGGTATTGTTCCAGTTATGACTTCCGTCACTTCTTCTTTAGCAGATGGAAATTATATGGTTGGAGATACTATACCTGTTGCGAGTCTATTCGACGATAATGTATATGTCATAGGAAATCCTCAAATATCATTAGTAACCTTTAGTGATAATACAAATACAATAGTTGATTATAGTTCTGGCTCTGGTTCATCATCGATTATATTTAACTATATAATTGGACTAGGTCATCAAAGTGATGATCTTGATTATTCAAATACGACTGCATTAACATTAAATGGCGGTTCTATACGAGATATATCTGGTAATAATGCTACATTAACCTTGATTCCTCCAGGATCTACTGGTTCACTATCAGCAAACAAGTCATTAGTCGTAGACGGTGGTGCGCCTGTTGTTGATTCTGTGACTAGTTCGACTTTAAACTCTACTTATATTGTTGGTGATACGATAATAATAAATGTTATCTTTTCAGAACCGGTTACAGTAACTGGAGCTCCAACTCTTATATTAGAAACTGGAGATAATGATGCTGTAAGTAGCTATACTAGAGGTTCTGGTACTAGTGCAATCAAATTTTCATATATTGTTTCAGAAGGGGACTTTACAGATGATCTTGGCTATATTAATCAAAATGCTTTAGAATTAAATCAAGGTTCAATAAATGATGCGGCTGGTAATAATATGGTTTTAGTACTTCCTGAACCTGATTCCACTGGCTCACTATCATTCAATAAAGCATTAATTATTGATGGTATTTTGCCATTTGTTAACTCTGTTACATCTTTGGATTCTAATGGAACTTATATTTTTGGCGATACGATTGATATTGCAATGAATTTTAGCGAACAAGTGAATGTTACAGAATCACCGCAGCTGATTCTTGAAACGGGTTCGAATGATGTATCTATTCCCTATCTAAGTGGAACTGGAAGTACAACATTAGTTTTTCGTTACATCGTTGAAAGTGGACATAGCTCTCTTGATTTAGGCTATGAAACTGATAGTTCTTTGGTTTTAAACGGAGGTTCAATTACTGACTCTGCTGGGAATAGATCATTGCTTAATCTACCTGAAATAGGATCAACATTTTCTATAAGTGGTAGTAGTGATATATATGTAGATGGAGATGTTCCTAGCGCCCCAACTAACTTAATTGCCACACCTGGATTAGGAAAAGTTGATTTAACATGGATAGAAAATACGGAAACTGATTTGGCCTATTATAAGGTTTATGCCGATACGGTAACTAATCCTAGCGCCTATATTGGAAATGGCTTTGTTGGGCAACAGAAATACAGCCATAGTGGTATATTAGATGGGTCCATAAGGTATTATCGTATTTCTGCTGTTGATCTAGCAGGGAATGAAAGTGAAAAAACTAGCACTGTGTTTGCGATGCCTCATGATCCTGTCAATGAGCAATGTCTCAGCTTTGATGGTGATAATGATTATATAGATACTCCACTTGCTAGCAATTTACTCCCTCTCTCTATTTCCGTTTTATTTAAGCCGGATGTTAATTCTGGGGAACAATCTATTGTAGATAGTGATATTGGTGGAAGTTATGGACAATCTGTTATTTTGGGGTATGTAGATGGGGATAACAGTGTTGATGTTCAATATCATAATGGATACTATAATTCACCCTTTACTTATAGTCCGAATAAATGGTACCACGCAGTAGCTGTTTTTGATACGGGCATAGTATCACTTTATATGAATGGTGAATTAGTAGGGAATCATACTTTTACTCAATCAAGTCCTGATGGAAGCAACTTTAGAATAGGACGACATAATAGTGGGGATCCACAGTGGTTTGATGGAAAAATTGATGAGGTGATTATTTGGAATGACACACTAAGCCTTAATGAAATTCAGGCGATAAATAGTAATCCATTAAATATTAATTTGAATGAGGACTCAGATCAGTATCAGTCTTCGACTTCATTATTAGGTTATTGGAAGTTTGGTGAAAGATTGGGAAGAACAGTTTATGATATAAGTGGTAATGGAAATCATGCAACAATTAGTGGAGCTACGTGGGACTCAGAAGCAGTTGATATGGTTCCACCGGGAATGCCCGAAGCGCTTGTTGCTGATGCGGGAAATAGACAAATAACATTATCTTGGAATAAGAATCAAGAAGAGGATCTTTATCAATATTTAATTTATGGTGGTACGGAACAGTTTCCATCCAACATTATCGCAAGAAATTCCAATCCAAATGATACTACAGTTGTTATTGATAGTCTTGAAAATGGCACAACCTACTATTATCGCATATCTGCATTAGATTATTCTGGTTTAGAAAGTCAAAAATCGTTGGATGTGTCTGCGATACCAACACCTCAGAAATATGAAATTAATCAAAATGGTGCTGGAGATTTTATTTCTATTCAAAGCGCAATTAATCAATCGTTTGATGATGATACATTAATTGTGTTCAGTGGTATTTATTATGAAAATATTGATTTGCTTGGCAAAGCACTAATTATTGCTTCTGAATATTTTATTTCTGGTGATACTTCTCATATTTCAAGTACTATAATAGATGGTCAATCAAATGGTTCTGTTATCACAATATCAAATGTAAATGGTTCGCAAATAAAGTTAGTAGGGTTAACGATTCGAAACGGAAATGCTCAATATGGTGGTGCTATTTATTCAACTAATTCTAGTCCTCTACTAGAGAGCTTAATTATTTTAAACAATAATTCTACTGCGAATGGCGGCGCCCTTTATCTGAATGGAGGTAATCCAAATCTCTCTAATATTACAATTACTAATAATTCAGCAACATCATATGGTGGCGCTATTTATATGCAAAACAACTCTAGTGCGATATTAAATAAGTTAACCATTGACGACAATTCTGCAGAAAATGGTGCAGGTATTGCTATGAGTTCATCTAATCCTACAATAACAAATTTAGTTCTATCAAATAATAATGCAGGTTCTACAGGTGGTGCTTTAGCTATGTATAGTAATTCGAATCCAGGGTTATATAATATGGTAATATATAATAACTATGCAGGAGAATATGGTGGTGCTATTTATTCAACTAATTCAAGTCCAACAATTGGAAATTCTACAATTGTTGATAATCAAGCAGAATTTCATGGAGGCGCCCTCAGTCTTTCAGGTGGATCAAATGTAGAAGCTATGAATTCAATTCTTTATAATAATATTCCAGATCAAATGTATATATCTGATATAAATGATTTTTTAAGTATTTCACACTCGAATATAGATGCAGGTATTTATGGAATTGGTTATTCTCATGAAACTAGTAGTGCAAGTGCATCACTGGTATCTTGGGATAGTTCAAATATCGATATGGAGCCTCTTTTTAATAATATCAACAATCATGATTATCGTTTATCAGATTATTCGATGGCAATTGGAGTAGGAGATATTTCCAGCAGTTTTAGTGTGGATTTGAATGGTGTTAATAGACCCGCTCCTCAGGGCACTGCACCTGATTTGGGTGCTTATGAAAATCTTAGATCAGTTCCAGATGTTTGGTTAACACTTGTCAACGATCAATTCTTTATGAATGAAGATTCTGATCTATTATTTAATCCTGTGTCAAATGATAGTATAGTTAATATTCACTTAGTCAATCTCGCCATACTTGATTCTGCCGATCATGGCAGTATCGAGATAATGAGTGATTCTACTATTATCTATCAACCTAATGATAATTATTTTGGTAAAGATACAATCGTATATGTATTTGATAATGCAGAACGCCGTGATTCTGCCTTAACGATTATAACCATTTATATGTTAGATGATGATCCTCCTGTTATAACATCATCTTCTACATCTTTTGCTGTTGAGGATCAAATATATAATTATTCATATGATGGATATGATCCTGATATTGGTACTAATCGTTGGAGGATTGTAAATGAACCGGAATGGCTTACTATGAGTAATGATTCCATTTATGGAACACCCTTAGAAGGGGATTTAGATACTAGTTTTCTATTAATTTATTCTGATTCCTATTTTTCAGATACACTTGATGTTGGGATTTTTGTTACGACAGTTAATGATCCTCCTGTAATAAAATCTCCTGATTCTATTATTGTTGATGAATCTGAATATTATGTATATCGTGCTTTTGCGGAAGATCCAGAAGATTCTACATTACTATGGATATTTAACAACCTTCCTTCATGGATGAACACTACAGGTGATAGTACATTTGGTTCTCCAAATGAAGGCGCTCAAGATACAAGTTTTAAAATCATTGTTTCCGATGGTGAGTACTTGGATACGGTTTCAGTATTCGTAGAAGTTATTCCATACAACGATTTACCTGTAATTACATCTTCAGATTCGTTATTAGCTACAGAAGATGAATTTGTATCTTTTAATTTTGCAGGATACGACCCAGAAGGACTACCTATCTCCTGGTCAGTGGATCATTTGCCAAGTTGGCTATCAATGGAAGGCGATGATGTTTCTGGAATGCCTCTTGAAGGTGATCTCGATACAATGTTTGCACTGTTTGCTTCTGATGGACTGCTTAATGATTCATTAGAAATTGATGTATATGTTAACCCAGTGAATGATTTGCCGATGATAACTTCACATGAAATTGATACAGCTTTCGTAGATGAATATTTTGTTTATTATCCATTAGCAACTGATCCGGAAGATTCAACTTTGATATGGGAGTTATATGATGGACCACCTTGGATGATTCTAGTAGGAGATAGTATTTATGGAATGGTATCTAGGGGGAGCGATGATACATTTTTCACTATTATAGTTTCGGATGGGGAACTTGCAGATACAATGATAGTAGATCTTGAAGTCATAGATATCAATTATCCTCCGGAGATTACATTTGTGCCGCTACAAGGTGAATACCATAATAATATTAACCTTTCATTGCATTTATATGATTTTGATGATGATGAATTAGATTACCAAATTAGTTTTAGTACTGATGGCGTTCAGTGGAACGAGGCCACTACTATTGAGCAAAGTGGTGATATTGGATTGGACACCATGTCGATAATCTGGTATTCTATGAATGATCTTAATGGAAGTTTTCACCCTAATGTCCAGTTAAAAGTTTTTGCATATGATTTACAATCTGATACTTTACAAACGCCTGATGACACTTCTTCAACATATATTTCTGATGTATTTGCTGTTGATAACCATATTGGTTCTACGATAGGAATAATGAGTCTAGTTCAAGATGAATATTATGGAGATATAAGACTTACTTATTCGATAACAGACACGACCAATGATTATTATACAGTTGTTCTTCGATATTCTCTTAATGATGGAAATTCTTGGCATTTAGCCACACTTCAAGATAGTCTATATAATATAGGTAGTTTAGAATATTCTGATACACTTATATGGAAATCTGATGATGACTTATTTAACCTTGATACAAATTTATTGCTTGAATTATCTATATCTGATGGATGGCAATCATCCACGTCAGAACTTATTATTATTCATTTCGATAACCAGATATTACCTTTATTAACAGAAATTTTTCCTGACACTAGCGAGTATATGTATTGGTATGATCATATCATACTCACATTTACTGGTCAAATGAATCTTAATTCATATTCTAATGGAATAATGCTGAGAAGCAATCAAAGAGGGGAGCTTGATTATACTGCTCAGTTTGTTCAAGAAGGAGAAATAGCTCATTTAACAATTTATCCGCAAGAAAATTATTATGCGGAAGAACAAATACAAGTTTCCATTAATCAACAATTACGCGATATATGGAATAATCCATTTGATGGAAATAATAATGGTGATCCTGATGGTGCCGCAGATCACGATTCTCTTTCATTTTCTATTAATATATTAGGGGATTATGATCGTTCAGGCTTAGTTGATTTTGAAGATTTAGTTTCATTACAACAAAACTGGTGGTCTGATACAACCATGTTATCTCATGAAGTTGGTCCTGCATTAGGTAATCCTCCTTATATGCAACTGCAGCCAGATACTTTAATGAACTTTGAAGATTTAATGGTGTTTGTTCAAATGTGGAATTGGTCAAACGGGTTTGAAAATGATGGTGGAAGACTTGCTAAGAGTATGATCTATGATAGATACGATGCAAATTTGTCTGTTGTATATCCAGATAGAAAAATAGGGCAAGAGAATGACTATCTGTTCTTGACTTTTAATTTAGATTCAATACGATCCATTGGATCTATTGGAATGGAATTTTCTTATGATCCTGAGGTAATTCAATTTATTGATCATTCTTCAAGATTAGATCAAAGCTGGACTTTATTATTCCACCATGATTCAATCAATCATAGAATTGCGTTCCAAGTTGCAGATTTAGATGAAGAACTACGGATTCAGCCTATTAATAAGCAATTTAAGTTTACGTTTAAAAAATTAATAGATGCAGATACGGAAGTTGAATGGATGATTGATATGCGAAATCGTTTAGGCCAGGTAACTCAGATCTTTACTCAATCTTATCAATTTAATACAATCGCGCCATTGCCTGAAGTATATGCGTTGCACCAAAATTATCCAAATCCATTCAATCCAACTACAACAATTCGTTATGATTTACCAGAAGATAGTGATGTTCGTATATCCATCTATAATTTGCTGGGGCAAGAAGTAAAATTGCTGTCAAATAAATTTGAAGCTGCAGGATATAGATCAATACGTTGGCATGGTAAAGATAATTTTAATCAAGATGTAAGTGCTGGTATATATTTCCTTCTTATGGAAACAAATAATTTTACTACTACAAGAAAATTGATTTTATTAAAGTAATTTACTAATCATTTATTCTGATTTTTTACTCATTTCATTAATTTCTAGTATCTAAATATGGATAATTCACGTGGAAGAATTCTATGGGTAGATGATGAGATAGATCATCTAAAACCTCATATTCTATTTCTAGAAGATAAAGGTTTTAGCATCTCTACAGCTTCAAATGGTGCTGATGCAGTTACATTGATCAAAGAAAGCAATTTTCAATTAATTCTTATGGATCAGTTTATGCCTGGACAAGATGGTATTCAGACTATTCAACAATTCAGCGAATTACGCCCAAATTTACCTGTAATTATGATAACTAAAAGTGAAGAAGAATGGTTGATGGACGAAGCTATTTCACAAAAAATATCACAATTTCTTATCAAGCCAGTAAGCCCTTCGCAGATCTTTATGGCATGCAAACAAGTTCTTGAAAATTTTAAAATACGTGAGGAAAAAATAACAAGTGGTTACCTAAAAGAGTTTCAAGAAATAGAAGAGTTAATTCGTAGCGATTTAAATGCAGATGAGTGGTGGAATATTTATAATCGTCTAAGTAAGTGGCAAATAGATTTTGATGAACATAAGGACATTGGTTTAGGAAATATACTTATTGAACAAATCCATACCTGCAATCGTGAATTTGTAAAGTTTTTTCAGAGTAATTATTCTAATTGGGTTTATAATTCTGAGCGCCCAAATCTATCTATCGATGTTGTACCAAAATTTGTAATACCAAATTTAGAGAAAGATTCTAAAGTATGTCTTATCGTTATAGATGCTTTGAGGCATGATCAGTTTTTATCTATCTTGCCTGAATTAGGGAAGTATTTTAATATAGAAATTGATTATCAAATGTCTTTGTTACCATCAGCAACTCCTTTTAGTAGGAATGCTATTTTTTCAGGTCTTTTTCCTGATGAACTATGTGTAAAATATCCACAACAGTTAGAATTAATGAAAAGTGATGCCCCAAGCTTGAATAAGTATGAATCCATGTTTCTTGAAGATCAATTAAAAAGGATTGGTTTTGGCAATAAAAAAATAATTTATAAAAAAATTAATATTGCAGATCAAGGGGATCGTTTATTGCGAAATATATCGGATTACAAACAAACTAGTTTGTTATCAATTGTGGTGAATTTTGTTGATATGCTTGCACATAAGAGGGCCGAGTCTGATGTATTAAAAGAAATTGTTCCTGATGAAGCTGGATATCGTATGGCTATTCGAACTTGGTTTGAAAATTCCTGGTTGTATCGGATGATGCGCGAATTAAGTGAAAATGATTTTACAGTAATCATTACTAGCGATCATGGAACAGTTCGTGTTCAGCGAGGAGTTCTTGTTGGGGCTGATCGAGAAACGTCTAGTGGCGTTCGATATAAATACGGTCGAAACCTAAATTCTAAAGAAAAGAATGCGTTAATTATTCGTAAGCCATCAGATTACAGGTTGCCAGAATTAGTACATCAAACTAATTATTTAATCGCAAAAGATGACGTATTCTTTCTTTATCCTAATCAACAACATCGGTTTGAGGGTAAGTTAAAAGAAAGTTTTCAACATGGAGGTATTTCCATGGAAGAAATAATGGTTCCGGTTGTTACGATGAAGGGAAATTAGTGGCATCAGAACAAATTCTTACTAGATCTGCTATCGAAACTAAAAATTTAGCAAAAAATTTAGCAAAAGAATTACCTGTTGGAACAATCGTTGCATTAATTGGTGATCTTGGATCTGGAAAAACCACTTTTGCCCAAGGTTTTGCAGAAGGACTTGATATTTTTGAATCGATTGTTTCTCCAACCTTCAAGTTAGTTAGTGAGTATGATGGTGAAAAATGCAAACTAATTCATGTAGACACATATCGTCTTGATGGTATTGAGGATTTTCTAAATATTTGCGGTGAGGATATCATTACAACGCCCGGTGCGATCATCTTAATTGAGTGGGCAGATAAAATTATTGATATACTACCCCCAGAAACTGTACAAATTAATTTTCAAAGAGTTTTAAATACTGAGAATGATAGAGAATTAATTATTAATACTTTAAGTGAATGAAAATAATTGCAATAGATACAGCTACCGATGTTTGTGGGGTGACATATTTAGATAATGGAGAGATTATTCATACAATTGAGGATAATATTCCAAGGCAACATGCGAAATCACTACCACTATTTTATGAAGAGTTGTGTTCTGAAACTGGATTAGTTCTAAAGGATATTGATGGAATAGCTGTATCGATTGGCCCAGGTTCTTTTACAGGATTACGAATAGGCTTAAGTTATAGTAAAGGTTTAGCGTTTGGATGCGGTCTTCCCATTATACCTGTTCCTACTTTAACAGCAATAATGAAATCCGGAGGAAAATTTAATGGATCTGCGCAAGCAATACTTTATTCTCATCGTGATATTGTATATGCGCAAAGGTTTAAGATGAATGATAATTTGAATCCAGATAATAAAATCGCTGCCTACCAATGGGAAAAAATCAAGCTATCGTTACAAGGATTAGATCTTGTGGTTCAAGTTGGATGCAATGACTTAATCAGTAAAGAACAAAATATTCAATCAGGTTGTACTTCATCATCTATTATTGCTGAATTAGCAAATGAAAATTTTGATGAATGGGTTGTTGATAAGCCATATAGTTTAGTTCCTAATTATATCTCACCATTTAAAATTGGAGTTAAAAAGTCCTAATGCGTCCTGCAACAGAAGAGGATCTTTCAAAAATCACTTTAATTGAAAAAAGAGTTTTTCGGTTTCCATGGTCTAAAGATCAAATAAAGTGGGAATTAAGTTCTCAGCATGTTGCATTAAATCATGTTATGTTATTAGAAGATAATATAATTGGGTATATATTTGCTCATAAAATAGATAAAGAAGTGCAAATACTAAATTTTGCGATTGATATTTCTTACCAACACAAAGGGTATGGTGAAAAATTTCTTTTATATTTTATGGATCAACTAGATGAAGATATTAGTATTATTTTGGAAGTAAGAAAAAGTAACTTTCCAGCCATAAATCTTTATCTAAAGTTTGGTTTCTCAGAGCTTGGTATCAGAGAGAAATATTATAGTGATGGTGAAGATGGAATTGTTATGAAAAGGAATTTTTTAGCTCATGCCGTGGTTTAAGCGTGAAAAACAAAAGATAGCCCCTGTAGAAAAAAAGGGAGTACCTGACGGTTTATGGGTAAAGTGCCCTACCTGTAGTGAGTTTCTTTATAAGCCAGAATTAGATAAATCACTATCAGTATGCCGTCATTGTTCACATCATTTTCGTATAGATCCAAAGACATATCATGATTTATTACTTGATAAAGGATCTTCTAAAGAGATGTTTACAAATATTCGTTCTAAGGATTTTTTGAATTTTAAAGCAGAAAAAAAATACAAGCATCAATTAGATTCAGCAATAAAGAAGACTGGTCAGAATGATGCTATAAATATATATATAGGAACGATAAATAGTAAAAATGTAATTCTTGGTATAATGAATTTTGCATTTATTGGTGGAAGCATGGGCTCAGTTGTCGGAGAAAAAGTTTCAAGAATGATTGATTATGCTCATGAAAATAAATTACCAATGCTTTTAGTGTGTGCTTCTGGGGGTGCGCGTATGCAAGAAGGTGCAATATCATTAATGCAGTTAGCAAAAACAAGCGCAAAGTTAGCTCAGTTTTCAGAAGGGGGTGGATTATATATTCCTATTCTGACTGATCCAACAACAGGAGGTGTAACAGCAAGCTATGGTATGCTTGGAGATCTTATTTTAGCAGAACCAGGCGCTCTTATTGGTTTTGCTGGTCCAAGAGTTATTAAACAAACTATTGGACAAGATTTACCTGAAGGATTTCAACGAACAGAGTTCTTAAAAGAAAAAGGTTTTGTTGATCATATAGTTACTAGGGAAAAAATGAAATTAACTTTATATAATATAATATCGATTTTACATGAATAATAAAAAGCCAAGAATATTTCTGACAAATGATGATGGGATTTATTCCAAAGGAATTTATGCTCTGTGGGAGGCGATGAACGAAATTGGTGAAGTTACTGTTCTGGCACCCAATACGGAAAAAAGTGCGGTTGGGCATTCTATTACTATTTCAGATCCAATCAGAATAGAACCTTGTGCTCGACATGGGGATTTTAAAGGGTATGCTGTAAATGGAACACCTGCTGACTGTGTTAAAATTGCAATTGGTTCTTTTTTAGATAAGGAGCCAAATATTATTGTTTCTGGTATTAATGTAGGAGCCAATGTAGGAGCCAACATTTTGTATTCTGGAACAGTCTCTGCAGCAGCAGAAGGAACAATGCTAGGTGTTCCTAGCATTGCCTTTAGTTTAAACACTTTCAAAGCAAATAATTATGAATTATCAAAAGAAGTTGTGGTGAAAATGACAAAAAATGTTTTAGATCATGGTTTGCCAAAAGGAACATTGTTAAACGTTAATATCCCAAATTGTGAAATTTCTGAATGTAATGGCTATAAGGCTACTACTCAGGGTAATGAATATTTTCTAGATGATCTTGAAAAAAGAGAAGATCCTAGAGGGCGTATATATTATTGGATGAATGGTGAAATAGTAAATAATGATACATCTGATGAGCAGGATGGATATGCAATTGCTAATAATTGGATAAGCGTAACACCAATCCAGTATAAACTAACAGATTATAAATTTTTAGATAAATTAAAAAGTTGGAAATTATATAATGAGTGATTATAAAAATGGAGGAGTCATTATCCTCGATTTTGGATCACAATATACTCAACTTATCGCAAGGAAAATTCGAGAACTCAGTGTCTTCTCTCGTATTTTATCGCATGATTCTACTTTGGATGATATTATGATGTATCA
Source organism: Fidelibacterota bacterium (assembly GCA_029936965.1). Classification (GTDB taxonomy): domain Bacteria; phylum Fidelibacterota; class Marinisomatia; order Marinisomatales; family TCS55. The sequence continues at coordinate 56,985 of JAPYRG010000009.1, read as the reverse complement.
ACCAAATGCAATAATATTATCTGGAGGGCCATCCAGCGTTTATGAGCTAAATGCTCCTGTGTATGATAATGAAATACTAAATGTAGATATACCCATCCTTGGTATATGTTATGGGCTACATATTTTAGCTCATCATAGTGGTGGTTCTGTAAAATCCACCGGCAAAGGAGAGTATGGATTTGCTAAAATTTCTATTACTGAAAAGACAGATTTTTTACAATCAGATTTAAATGGATCACAAGTCTGGATGTCTCATATGGATCAAGTGACAAAAGTACCAGATTCATGGTCAGTTATTGCAGAATCTTCAAATGGAGTTGTTGCTGCCATGGCAAGTAGTGATTTGAGTCGCTTAGCAACGCAGTTTCATCCAGAAGTTTCTCATACAGAATATGGAAAAGAAATGTTAGAAAACTTTTTGTTCAAGATTGCTTCCTGCAACGCTAATTGGACCCCAGATAACTTTATTGATCAACAAGTAAATTTGATTCGAGATGAGGTTGGAAATAGTAATGTTCTTATGGGAGTTAGTGGAGGAGTAGACTCCTCAGTTGTTGCAGCTATAATGAATAAAGCAATAGGAGACAAAGCAAAAGCAGTACTTATTGATCATGGATTAATGCGAAAAAATGAACCTTTAGATTGCATCAATGCTTTAAAAGATGGTTTAGGTGTAAATATTCATCTTGAAGATGAATCGGATATTTTTTTTGAGAAACTATCTGGCATTACTGATCCAGAACAAAAACGTAAAATTATTGGAAATCAGTTTATTCATTCTTTTGAATCTATAGCCTCAAGATTTGATGATATGGGATATTTAGCGCAAGGAACATTATATCCCGATGTAATTGAAAGCGGGATAGGCCATGGTAAAGCTTCTCACGTGATAAAGAGTCATCATAATGTAGGGGGATTACCTGATAATATGAAATTTAAGCTAATTGAGCCCTTACGAGAGTTATTTAAGGATGAAGTTAGAAATGTGGGAAAAGAATTAGGATTACCAGAAAAACTAATTAATCGTCATCCATTCCCTGGACCAGGTCTTGGAGTTAGAATTATTGGAGAAATCACATCTGAAAGAGTAGCCATTTTACAAGAGGCCGATAAAATATTTATAGATATGTTAGAAACAGAAGGCTTATATGATGAAATTTGGCAGGCATTTGCAATCCTTATACCAGTCCAAACAGTTGGTGTAATGGGTGACCAAAGAACCTACGAAAATTTATTGGGTTTGCGAGCAGTTACAAGTACAGATGGCATGACAGCTGATTGGTATAGAATGCCCTCAGAATTTTTATCAAAAATATCAAATAATATTGTTAATTCAGTTAAAGGTATAAATCGAGTTACTTATGATATTACTTCTAAGCCGCCTGGTACAATTGAGTGGGAATAAAACTTCGTATACTATAATATGTATAATATCAATTATTGTATTTATATTTATATTAAATTTCCAGTGAAGTGAAATATCTACTTAATAAAATATTTATAATTTCATTCCTTTTTCTCCTTATTAACTGTGGAGCAAAAATATCATATGAAGGAGCAAAAAATGCGAATGGCGATTATCATGGTCAGGGTGTAATAACTTTTCTTAATGGTGAAGTATGGGATGGTCAATTCAAGAATGGAGAGCCATATACAGGTAAAGGAATATTCATATGGTCAGATAGTTCGCGATATGAAGGAGAGATCGTAGAAGGACAATATCAAGGTCAAGGAACATATACATACCCTGACGGAAAGAAATGGAATGGGGATTGGAAAGATGATGAACGTTTTACTGGTAAAGGAATTATCCGTTATGATAGTGGAGAACAGTGGGAAGGCGAATGGAAAGAAGGTTTAAAAATTAATGGAAAAGGCACGATCATTTATGAAGACGGTTCCAAGTATGTAGGTGCATTTAGAGATAGTACCTATAATGGAAGAGGAGCATATACATATGCAGATGGAGATGAATGGATTGGTGAATGGAAGGATGGAAAAAATATTAATGGTGAAGGAATTATTAAGTATGATAATGGAGAGATGTGGAAAGGTGAGTACAAGGATGGAAAAAGGAATGGCCAAGGTACATACACTTATCCTGACCAGAAGGAATATGTTGGACAATATTTTGATGATGAACGCAATGGACAGGGAACTTTGACCTATCCTGATGGAAAAAAATATGTTGGTGAATGGAAAGATGGGACTTATCATGGACAGGGAACATATATATACTCTGATGAGAGTGAATATATAGGTCAATTTAGCAATGGGCTTTTTGATGGTGATGGTTTATTCCTTTATCCAGATAGCTCAAAATATCTTGGAAGATTTGCAAATGGAAAAAGAAATGGTCAAGGTACATATACTTACTCAGACAGTAGTGAATGGGAAGGCGAATGGAAGGATGATGAACGTTTTACTGGTAATGGGATAATTAAATTTGACAATGGAGATGAATGGATTGGTGAATGGAAAGATGGAGATCCATATACAGGTAAAGGAATATTTATATGGTCAGATAGTTCGCAGTTTGCTGGAGATATTATAGAGGGGCAATATCAAGGTCAAGG
>JAPYRG010000009.1:0-54309 GCA_029936965.1 Fidelibacterota bacterium | reverse complement strand
AGAAATATATCGGAGAATTTGTAAATAATGAATATAGTGGACAGGGAAAGTTAATTTATCCTGATAGTTCCAAGTATGTAGGCGAGTTCAGAGACAGTAAGTATAATGGAAAAGGGACCTATACATATGCAAATGGTGATCAGTGGAGTGGCGAATGGATAGATGGAGATAAGTTAACTGGAGCGGGGACTGTAAACTACAGTGATGGTTCCAAATATACAGGCCCATTGGAGGATAGTAAAAGAATTGGTTCTGGGACATTGTACCTTGCGGATGGGAAGAAATATATCGGAGAATTTGTAAATAATGAATATAGTGGACAGGGAAAGTTAATTTATCCTGATAGTTCCAAGTATGTAGGTTTTTTTAGTGCCGGCTTATATGATGGTGAAGGAATATTTTCTTACATTGATGGAAAACAGTGGGAAGGAGAATGGATAAAAGGACAGAAGTTTAATGGTCAAGGTACAATTAAGTATAATGATGGAAAAGAATGGACAGGTGGTTATAAAAAAGGTAAAATGGATGGAAATGGTATATTAAAGTATCCAGATGGTTCGAAATATGTGGGTGACCACAAAGACGGAGAACGAAATGGTTATGGAATATTTACTTATTTTGATGGGGAAAATTGGGAAGGAGAATGGAAAGACGGAAAAAAATATAATGGTGAAGGCACGCTCAAATATGAGAATGATGAAAATTGGGAAGGAGAATGGAAAGACGGAGATAAACTAACTGGTAAAGGAACAATAAATTACGAAGATGGATCCAAATATGTGGGTGAATATACAGATGGATCATATAATGGAGTTGGTGCCCACACATATTCTGATGGAATACATTGGGAAGGAGAATGGAAAGATGATAAAAGGGTAAATGGAAAAGGGGCAATTAAATATACAGATGGATCAATGTATGAAGGATCATTAATCAATGGTGAATATGAAGGAAAAGGGACATATACTTATTCAGATAGAAATAAATGGATAGGAGAATGGAAAGAAGGAAAGAAGGTAGCTGGCCACGGCACCATCAAGAATCCAGATGGTTCAACTTATTTAGGTGAATATTCATATAGAGAGTATAATGGTCTTGGAACATATACTTACCCTGATGGTAAACAATATGTAGGTGAATTTAAGGATGGGGAAAGACATGGACGTGGAACGTATACATATCCTGACGGCAAACAATACATTGGTGATTTTAAATATGGCGAGAGGAATGGACGTGGAACTTTTATTTATGCTGATGGCAAACAATACATTGGCGATTTTAAAGATGGCGAGCGAAACGGTTATGGCAAGTATTTGTATCCTAATGGACAACAATATAAAGGTGAGTTTAAAGATGGGGAAAGACATGGGATTGGTACATTAACGTATTCTGAAGGAGATAAATGGACAGGAGAATGGAGAGATGGTAAAAAATTAACCGGTGAAGGCACAGTCAATTTTGCTGATGGTTCAAAATATGTTGGCGGATTAAGAGAAGGTATATATCATGATCAAGGAATATATGCTCATGCAAATGGATTTAAATATATAGGTGAATTTAGAAATGGTACATTTGTAGGCCAGATTCTTTCAGATGGTAATCCAACATTTTGGGGAAGCTTTGATGAAGATTGGACCTATTATGATGAAGATGGTTCCATTAAGATTACTAATCTTGATAATAATTGGTTACAATAGAAATCTCATTTTTTAACCATTATTTTTAATTATGTGATTTAGATCATTTGAATTATCGATTAATTCAGGCAATCTTATATTGTAATGATTGTATCTGATATTAACGAAAAGTTTAATATAAAGATCCGTGATCTATATCATGATTTAGGTAACCTATATAAGCGCGATAGAATGATTAGCAATCAATATTCAGTTGATATTGATAGTATTCCAATCGTACAACAAAGATTTATATTGATTGATATTTATACGGTTTTAAACTATCGAAAGGGTTTATCAGATAATGATTTTTTCTTTTTTAAAAATAGTACTTTACCAATATCTAAGTTAAGCAGGCTTTATTTAACTCATAACGTGTATAATAATCTTGATCTACATAATATGTGTTATGTCTTCTATACAGATCATAATTATCCTAATTAATAATTAGCTTTCTCTACTTTCTGAAACATTTCAAGTCCTTATAAGTATAAATATATAAGTACATTGTGATGTAATCCATTTTAATGGTCTTACATTGTCTCATTAATGTATTTTCTAGAAGAACAAAATGGATTTAACAAGAAAAATTATATTATTATTAACTCTATCGTTTCCTGTTTTTAGCCAAAACTGGTTTCAATCGCGTTTGATTGAGAAGCAAATAGATATGGCTATTGAACATTTTAATAAAGATCGTTTTGCTATTGCTGAAACTATTATTAAAAAACTTATGGAAAAACCGCTTGGTGTATATGAACCAAAATCAAGAATCATGTTAATGAAAACAGCATATGCACTTAATAAAAAAGAAGAGGTTAAAACTATAGGGCGCGATTTTTTGGAATCATTTCCTAAAAGCGAATTTACTAAAGATGTATATTTAAAATTTGGTGATACATTTGTTGATGAGCAGAATTTTAATTCAGCTTTCCGCATGTATATTAAAGCACGTACTTTAAGTGCTAATGAAGAATATATATATTTAGTTGATCATAGATTATTAAATACAATTCAATTAAATATTGCCTCGACAACAATTTCTGAATTATCAATGATATCTACGAATTCTTCGGAAAGAATTATCTGTATTTTAGCAAAGTCATTTAATGATATTTCATCAGGGAATCCTGACGAATGTGCTTTATCTCTTTATCAAGTAAATCCTGAGGAGATTCCTATATACTATTTTGATTTATATGAAAAATTGCTTAGAGCATCTTATCAGCCAGCAGTAAAGTCAATAACTGTTGGTGTTATTATTCCTTTAACTGGCGATAAGATGATTCAAGGAAATTCTTTTTTAAGAGGAATGCATAAAGCACTATCCTCATCAATTGATTCAAATAAAAAAATAGCATTTATGATCAAAGATAATCAAGGGGATGAAATTCAAACTATACGCGCGGTAAATGAACTTGAAAAGAACCCGGCTGTGAAGGCTATTATTGGACCTATTTCCGAATCAAATGCGATCATTGCAGCAAATAGTCTTCAAGGGAAAAATATTCCATTACTTATTCCAAGTGCTACCTTGGATGGCATCACATCCCTTGGAAAAAATATTTATCAATTGAATTCTAACTTATCCGTTCGCGGAAAGATTGCTGCAAGATATATAACTAAAATTTTAGAATTAGATAGTATAGCAGTTTTGGCTCCATCTGATAATTTTGGGCATGCATTAACGGATGCTTTTGTAAAAGAAGTTGATCAATTAGGGAAGAAAATAGTTGGAGTTGAGTGGTATTCAGGTATTCCAACAGATTTGAAACGTCAATTTAAGAATTTACGTAAAATTGCTTTTGAGCTTGAAGAAAAAGATAATAATTATGATGAGTATTTAGGAATGGAATTAGATAGTTTAGATTTTCTTTTTGAATTATCAGATGATGGTTTATTTGATATTCCTGATGATGAAGATGAGAAATTAACAGCATTAGATTCTTCTAAATTAAAACTAAATACGATTCAAGCCATATATTCTCCAGTACATCCAGACCATTTAGCATATATTGGCACACAATTCCCAATGTATTATTTTGAAACACAAATAGTTGGTAATGATAGTTGGAAAAATTTAGATATTTTAAATCAAAGTAATATTGGACCTCATATGGAAGGCCTAATTATTATTTCAAATAACTATTCTATAGATATAAAAGATCAAATATATAATCAAGCATTTGATTGCACACAATTAATCTATTCGATATTTAATGATCAAGATAATGGAAGGCTGGCTTTAGCAAAAAAACTCTCAAATTTGTCTGATTTTAGTGGAAAATCACATAATGTTCGGTTTGTTGATTCGAATTTAAATACTTCATTACAAGTTTTAAGATATGAGAACAATCAAATTACTAGATCTGGTTATTTCGTGGGTGATTCTCTTTTATCTCTAGAGAGCATTGCTCCCTAGTCCTTAATTTAATATGATTCCAAAATCATATATGGATTTGTCAGATTTATTTAGATCTGATAGAATTCATGCAGCTTTATCTTTAAAGACATTCAAACATAAAGGAAACGAAAGAAAATTACTTTCCTCACTTATTAATTTGGATTCTAATAGGATTGTCAACCCTCAACAGGTTCATTCATCAGAGGTCAAAATAGTAGATGAGCCAGGAAAAATTCTATCAACGGATGGAATAATCAGTTCTTCAAAATCACTTGTATTATCTATTCAAGTAGCAGACTGTATTCCATTATATTTAGCAGATCCGGAAAATAATGCAATTGGTATTGTACATGCAGGATGGAGAGGTATTGAAAAAGGGATTGTAGATAACAGTATTAATAAAATGATAAATCTAGGCGCTGATAATAAAAAAATTATTGCATATATTGGCCCTTCTATACAGAAATGTTGTTTTGAAATAGGATCTGAAGTGGCAAAAAAATTTCCAAGTAATTTTCAAATTAATGGTGATGCCAATAAATTTTTTATGGATTTACAGGAATTAACAAAAGACCTTCTTATGAGAAATTCTATTTCAATTAATAATATTGTTACTTCAAATCAATGTACTAAATGTAATAGTGATAAATATTTTTCTTACAGAAAAACTGGATCAAAGAGCGGTCGAATGATCGGAGTTATAGGATTAACCTAATGTTTATTTCCTGGTTTCTTATTTAAATGCAATATATTGATACGATTATTTTAGCTATCCTTCAGGGTTTAACGGAGTTCCTTCCTATTAGTAGTTCTGGACATTTAGTTATCGGGCAAAAGTTATTAAATATTAATCTACCTGGTAATGCTTTTGAAGTAGTGCTGCATCTTGGAACTCTAATGAGTATAATAACAGTTTTCAAGGGAGAAATAAAGGCAATAATTTTTAATTTAAGTGATTCTTCAAATCAATATTACATTTCTGCATTGGTATTTGGTACTATTCCTGCCCTTTTAGTTGGCCTACTTTTAAGAGATTCTATATCATTAATATTTGATGATATTAGATTTGTTTCATTATCATTGATTTGTACTGGGATTATGCTAATGACATCAAAATTTATTGTTAAAAGGAATATAAAATTAACTTTATTTATAGGATTGCTTATAGGATTGGCACAGGCAGCAGCTATTATACCAGGCATATCGCGATCTGGAGCAACAATCTGTATGGGCATTTTAATGGGTTTATCTGCTCCTGAAGCAGCAAGATTCTCTTTTCTATTATCTATTCCTGTTATAATTGGTGCAGGGTTATTAACTGCCATAAATATCAAAACTATACCATTTGGTTTTGATATAGCATTATTGGGAATTTTCTTTTCTTATTTAGTTGGTTGGATGTCATTAAAGTGGCTACTTACTATATTGAACTCTGGTAAATTATATTGGTTTGGTATTTATTGTTTAATAATTGGATTTTTTTGTTTTTATGATTTGATATGAGCACTGTAGGTATAATTTTCATTTTTTATTTATTTTTTCTTATAACTGTAGGTTTGATGTCTATCAAATATAATAAGTCCCAAGAGGATTATTTATTAGCTGGCAGAAGGCTTGGGCCATGGGTTACTGCTTTTTCTGAAAGAGCTTCAGGTGAATCTGCATGGCTTTTACTCGCATTACCGGGAGCAGCAATATCTGTTGGTCTCGGAGAGGTGTGGACTGTTGTAGGTATAACTTTAGGAATAATTGCATCATGGTCTCTCATTGCAGAAAAGTTACGTATAGAAACAGAAAAGTATACTGCTTTAACTATTCCTGGATATTTGCATAAAAAATACAATGATAATTCAAATATCATTAGATTGTTTTCATCAGTTATTATTGCATTCTTCTTTTTATTCTATGTTTCAGCTCAGTTTCATGCTTCTGGTAAAGTGATTAATACTCTTTTTGGGCTTTCTTCAATAAATGGTATTATCATTGGCGCAATAGTTATCATTTTTTATACTTTAATGGGTGGTTTCTATGCTATTGCTTGGACGGATCTTTTACAAGGTATACTAATGATTGGAACATTAGTAATTCTGCCTATTGCTGGAATTATTGAGTTACAAAACCAGGAACGAACAATTTATGAAGTACTTAATCAAGTTGGTGAATCTAAATCCTCTTATACAATGGGAAAAAGTGGCCTTGCAGCAGTAAGCGTAGTTTTAGGAGGATTGAGTTGGGGTTTGGGATATTTGGGACAACCACATTTGGTTATACGATATATGGCGATTAAAAACCCTAAGGATATAAATAAAGCAAAATTAATAGCAATATTATGGGCATTACCAGGAATCTCTGGAGCATTTCTCATAGGTCTGGTCGCTCTGAATTATTTTGGTCCGGACTTTTTTATTATTAATGATGTTGAACAGGCTATGCCATTATTGGCAACTGAACTTTTACCACCAATTTTTGCAGGAATATTAATCTCAGGAGGAGTTGCAGCCATGATGTCTACAGCTGATTCACAACTTCTAGTCTCTACCTCAGCAATTACTGAAGATTTTATTCATCAGTTTTTGGGACTAAATCTTTCTGATAAGACTTTTTTATTGATTAATCGCATTACAATAATAATTTTGGGAATCATAGCTTTCTGTATAGCTATTTTCTCTGAGTTTACAGGTAAGAATATTTTTGGTGTTGTAAGTTATGCTTGGAGTGGGTTGGGATCTTCATTTGGGCCAGTGCTCGTACTTAGTCTATGGTGGACAAAAACCACTCGAAAGGGTGTAATTGCTGGATTACTTGTTGGTTTCTTCTCAACAATTATTTGGGCAAATACTGATCTGAGACTTATAATATCTGAAAGACTTGTAAGCTTCGTTTTTGCTTTCATTGTTGTAGTATTAGTTAGTTATTTAGATAAGGAAAAATCTTAATGCGCTCATCTGGAGAAGCTTTGCGAGAAGTAAAAAATGGAAATATTGATTCAGTTTATTTCCTCTTAGGCGCTGATTATTATCTCCAGAATCTGATAATTAGTGAAATAAGTAAAGTTATTTTTAAAGAAATAAAAGAGGATAAGACATTCTTATTGCCTGATGATATGAAAAGTGAAGAGATAATAGATAGAATCACTCAAAGTGATTTATTCTCAACAAAAAAACTATTAGTCCTTAGAAATCCTGGAGCCTTGAGAAATAAAGCTAGATCAGACTTTTTATCGTACTGTAAAAATCCAATGGCAAATATTTTCTTAATAATTATTGAAGATGACTTCAGTGATAGAAAGTCTATTACAAAAGAATTAAAGAAAATCAATAATACTGTTTCAGTACAGACACCTTTTCCCAGTGAGATGAAAAAATGGACGAGATTTATGATATCGGAAAAACAGCTAACCTTTCAAGAAAATATAATAGATATAATAGTGGAAGTTGCGGGTGATTCCTTGTTTCACATTGAAAATGAGATAGAGAAAATATCTTTAAACATCAATAATGAAGAAGAAATAACATTAGATTTTATAAATCAATCATCAGGTTGGAGGATGCAATATAAACGTTGGCAGTTTTTTCAAGCATTAGGTAAAAGAGATTTAGATTGGTCTTTGATATTAGGATTATCATTACTTAATCAAGGGAATTCTATGATAAGCTTAATGTATCCCCTAACTGCATTTTTTCAGGAATTATTATTTCAAAAGAAAAGTTCTGGAACTTTACCAATCAAAAATAGTTATATACCTCTACCGCCATCTGTGATTAAACAGTTTCCGCAGATTGCAAATAGATTTAATAAGGAGGAAATAGAGTACGCATTAACTATTTTAGGGAAAATAGATCAGCGTTTGAAAACTACTAGTCTATCAGATGAAGCATTATTCACAAATTTCTTATTCTCAGTATTACAAGCAAATGGATAAGAAGTTTATATATTCAGATGAAGAGCTTATAGGCAGGTTTCAAAATGGAGATGAACAGGCATATATAGAATTAGTTAACAGATTCCGAGATCGATTGATGTCGTTTGTATATCGTTTCGTTAATGATGAAGTTGTAGCTGAAGATATTGTTCAGGATACATTAGTAAAATTATACACTCATAAAGATTATTATCGAAAAATTGCAAAATTTTCTACATGGCTTTATACAATTGCAGGAAATTTGGCAAAGACAGAGTTACGTAAGAAAAAACGAAGAAAAGTTACAAATCTTAGTCAAATGGGAACTGATGATTGGGAGTATGATATACCTGGCGATGAAGATACTGCTGAGAAAGTACATGGACAATTTGTTGGAGAACAAATTCATAAAGCAATACAATCTTTACCCGATCATTTTCGTGAAGTAATAATTTTACGAGATATTCAGGAACTTTCTTATGAGGAAGTTAGTAGTATAGTAGAGGTTCCTTTAGGAACAGTAAAATCACGAATAAATCGTGCGCGTTTACAATTACAAGAAATGTTGAAAGAATTAAGATAGGAGAAAGTTATATAGATGGAACGTTATAAGTTTGAGGATTTAATATCCGATTATATTGAAAATAAACTTCCACTTGCCAAACGTAAAGAAGTTGAAGCATTTATGGAAGATAACCCAGAAGCAAAAGAGCAAATGGAATCTATTCGTTTATTAATGAATTCTATGAGGGATTTATCAGAGGTAAAAATTTCTGATGGTTTTATGGAAAATTTAATGAAAAGAGTAGAGTTTGAAAAAAATAGACCTTCAAACAAAAAACATGCTGTTTCTGGTAGATCAAAAACATATTTTGGATTTACACCTGTTTATGCAACAGTAATGAGTTGTTTAATTGTTGCACTTGTTCTTGTCGCATTACAATTAATGCCAACGAACAATTTGAACTCAATCACAATCCCAAGCAGTATTGCTGAACAAGAAGCTGAAATACCAAAACCATCAAATATAATTAATCCAGATAAGGATTTAATGTTTGCTGAAGATGATGATACTACAAATATAGATAATCAAAATAGAATTAAAAATGGCAAGTATGATAAGAATATTAAACTTGTAGGTAATAAATAGTATTTAATTAATAAATCACCAAACAATCTTCGAAAATACGGCTAGTTTCCGTAAGTTTTACTTATAGGATCTATCTATTGTGATTAATCTAAGACAAGTAGTGGCAATAACTACAATTCTAGTATTGTCATTTATATTATTTATTTTACCAGCTCTTACTGATAGTATATTCATAAAGATTCTTGTATTTATAAGCGTATTAGCGCTGTTATATCAATACAGTATCGATCCTAGTGATAGTAGTACAAAGATAGATAGACTGCTGGATGGTGTTGGGAATACTCCTAAGATAAATAATGTTAACAAAGATTTAAAGGAAAACTATGACTCTTTGTTGGAACTAGTCTTTAACATGATTATTTCCATGAACCCTGACTATAAATGTGCTACATATATGTTAAGCCCTAATGCTGATGCTTTGGTATTGCAGAAATCCACATCAAATGATTTTCCCGAGCAGATAGTTAAAGACAATCCATTAATTCTTAAAATTATTAATATAGATAATTCCTCATTGATACAACAAAATGAAGAAAAAAATGCATGGATTGATTTATTTGGAGATAAATCATGGAGAGGAAGCGAATGTATGATGGGTATTCGCTTAAAATATAATAATCATGTTGGAGGTTGTTTATTATTAATGGTAGATCATTTTAAGACGGTTAATGATAGAGATAAAAATATATTATCCTATTTAGGAAAATATTTATCAATGGGTATTAGCAAACTGCAACGTATAGAAAAATTATTAGGGGATAAAGATTTTCGAATACGAATTTCGAAACTATTTAATCAGCTAAATATTACTTCAAAAGAAGATAAGCTTTTAGATGAAGTAAAAACTTTATGTAGAGCGTTCTTACGATATGACAAATTAACAATTACTTTTCCAAAACGTAATTCTTCCACTGCAAAGGTTAAAATGATAGATGGGTTTAGCGAGGATTCTAAGCTAGGAGATATCATTGAGATAGATAATACTCTACATGGTCTACCTTATAAGTTAGGTAAAATAATTAATTCTTCTAATTGGACAGAAAAATATTCAGTTAAAGGACGTTTTATTCAAGGAGATATTCAACAGTATAATTTTAATTCCATATTGTCTATTCCTATAAGAAATTATAATAATAATATTTTAGGAGCTATTTCAATTGAAAGATTAGAAGAATTTGTTTTTTCTAATAAAGATATTCAATTTCTAGAATTATTAGCTGATACTATGGGTTCAATTCTTACTTGGAAGAATGAATATTCAAAAATGTATAAAAGCGCTATACATGACGGTTTAACAGATTTATTAAATCATAAAGCATATAAGGAGAGATTAGCTGAAGAATTGAGTCGCGCAAAACGATTCAAACAGAGTTTAGTTTTATTAATTTTGGATTTAGATAAATTTAAACGAATTAATGATACATATGGGCATTTATACGGGGATTATGTATTAAGTGAAGTATCCAAAATACTAAAAGATAGTGTACGTAATATAGATATCTGCGCACGTTATGGTGGAGAGGAATTTGCTATTGTTTTAGTAAATACTGATGTAGAAAATGCTCAACCAGCGGCAGAAAGAATAATAGAAAAAATATCAGAATTTCACTTTAATAAGGATGGCGTTGAAGAAAGGATAGCAATAAGCGCAGGAATGTCTGAATATCCAAAGCATTCTATAGAAATGAAGGAACTTATTGCTCATGCAGATTTAGCAATGTATGAAGTTAAGAAGAATGGTGGGAATGCAGTAATTGCGCATGGAGATTATTAAAATTTTTCTTTTATATATTAAATTTATAATTATCTAATTCTTTTATATAAATATGTCTAAAAAAATCAATTTTATTTTTTCTTTATTAGTATTCAGTAATTGCGTTCAAATACCAGCAGTTATCGTGGAAGATCCTATTGGAATAGAAGAAGTGCAGTCTGAATCAAATGATAAAATAAAAACTCAACCAAATGAAAATATTAAAGCTATAGCACATTTTATGGATGGTCAGTTATTTATGTCTCAAGGAAATTATTCAATGGCAATTCTTGAGTTCCAAGATGCGCTGGAATTGGATCCGGGGGCTGCGACAATTATTGTTTCTATGGCGGAGTGTTATTGGAAATTAGGGAAGGCGAAAAAATCTGAAGAATTATTATTTAATGCTCTCAATCTTGATCCTAATGATTATGAAGCTAGAGAAATGCTAGCAAATCAATATATTTTTCAAAATAAACATGATAAAGCTATAGAACAATATCGAGTACTTGCAGAAAATTCTGTAGAAGGCGATCCTAAATATTTAATTGCACTAGCTAAATTAGTGTTATCACAAAATAATATTAATGAATCCATATCTTTATTTATTAAGGCCTTTGAGAAGGATAAAAGTCGAATTGATATATTAGAAGAAGCAGCAAATTTATCATTACGATCTCGACACTTAGATAAAGCACGTGATTTATATAAGAAACTAATAGATATTGATAAAAATAATTCATATTACTTATCAACATATATTGATTTAATTGTGATGTCAGGTGATTATGAGAATGGTATTAATGCTCTAGAGTCATTAATACTAATAGAAGGAGAGACGACTGAAAGATTATCACAGCTTGGTATTTTGTATTATAAAATGGAAGATTTAGTTAGAGCAAAGCCATTATTTATAAAGCTTGTTAATATGAATCATTTTGATGCAACAATAATGCACTTTCTATCCAATATATATATAGAACAAAGTATTTTAGACTCTGCTGGAATAATTGCAAATCAAATTATTGATCTTTATCCTTCAGATCCTAGAGGTTATTTAGATGCTTCATTAGCAGAGTTAAATAATGAGAATCCACTTGGAGCAATTCAAATTTTGGAACCTGTCAATAAAAAATTTAATGATGAGTTTTCAATACAATATCTTTTAGGAAGCAGTTATCAGCAGCTAGAAAAATATGACAAAGCAACAGTAGTATTAAGACAGTCTTTAAAAATTTATCCAGAATCAAGAGGAGCAAGACATACTCTTGCAATTGCAAGCGATGCCTTAAATTATTGGACAGAATCTGATTCATTATATGAAGGCCTAATCGCAACAGATGCGAATGATGTTCAAGCGCTTAATAATTATTCATATAGTTTAGTTGAAAGAAATATACAATTGAATAAAGCTCTTGCTATGGCGAAAAAAGCAACTGAATTAGAACCTGAAAATGCAGCATACCTTGATACAATTGGATGGATATATTATAAAATGTATAATATTGAAAAGGCTTTAACTTTTATTCATAAATCTGTTGAATTAGAGAATGATAATGCTGTAGTCTTAGAACATTTAGGAGATGTTTTGATTGCTAATAATCGGATTGAAGAAGCTCTCATATATTATCTTAAGGCTCTAGATATTGATAAAGATAATGAAATTCTACAGCAGAAAGCAGGTATTGTTGCAAATTAAAAACTGGATTTTATTATTTATTATTTTTTTTGGATGTACTAAAGTAAAAAATAACTTTACTGATTCATTAGCCTTCTCAGCAAAACCAACATTGACTATGAAAAAATTAGTTTCGGTTTATGGTCAATTACGCGGTAAAGGATCTACTGAAATATATGGACAACAGTCTGGTAAGTTTAATTTTTCATTTACATCGAATGGATATGATTCTTTTTTACTATTTAGAGATATTTTGGGCCGCAAGATTTTATTATTAGAGATTAATGGTTTATCTATAAGTGCATGGGATATGATTCAAAATCAAAAATACACTCAAACTTCATTAGTTATTTTGTTTCCATTTATTGAATACTTATCACCAGGAAACTTGACAAAATTGCTATGGGGATTCGTTCCTGATCTGAATAGTAAAATTAATAATAAGTTTGAGTTTGAGAATAAAAATGTTCAAATGACATTTGAAACTAATCGACAACGAATTGGTTCTTTAATTCAAAAGATCTCTTATATCGATGAATCTAATATGGATAAATATGAAATATTAATAACAAATCGAGAGTTTGGTTCAAATTATCCAGATCTGGAAAAAGGAATTCCTCGATCTATTCCTATAACAAATCCGTAACAAAAATATGAATAATTCAATTTCAATAATTGTTCCAGTATATAATGAAAAGGATTCTATTGAAGAATTATACGGAGAAATTCGTAATGCTACAGGTTCATTTTCAAAAAGGGAAATCTTATTTATTGATGATGGCAGTACGGATGGATCAACGGAAATTCTAATAACGATGGCGGAAGAATATGCGGATGTCATTCTTATACAGTTTTATAGAAATTATGGTAAAGCAGCTGCCTTAGCAGAGGGATTTAATCATTCTACAGGTGATTATGTTGTAACGATGGATGCTGACTTACAAGATGATCCATTAGAAATTAATAATTTATATGAAAAATTAAATGAAGGATATGATCTTGTTTCTGGATGGAAAAAAGTAAGACATGACCCATTTAATAAACGTCTTCCATCTAAATTATTTAATTATGTAACACGGATCATGACAGGAGTAAAAATACACGATTTTAATTGTGGACTAAAGATTTATAAACGCTCTGTTGTGAAAGCTGTTGAAATATATGGCGGTCGCCATAGATATATACCTGCATTAGCAGGTCACAAGAAATTCAAAGTAGGTGAAGTTGAAGTAAACCATAGATCAAGAAAATTTGGTGAAACTAAATATGGGGGATCTAGATTATTTCACGGCTTCTTTGATCTTATATCAATTTTATTTATTGATCGATTTGATCAGAGGCCTTTACATTTGTTTGGATTTTTTGGTTTATCAAGTTTTTTTATAGGTATGATTGTTGAATTATATGTCCTTTATCTTAAATATATTTTAGGTGAGCCCTTTCAAAAACATATAGCACTTCTTGTATTTGGTGTAATGATTATTGTCATAGGTATTCAGTTCTTTTCTTTAGGCCTTTTAGGTGAGATGCATACTAGAGGTAATCAGAAAAATGAAAATAGAATACATCATATAATTAAATGATAACTTAGATTTATTGTGAAAATAGTTATAGTGGGGATTTTCCCTCCCTTTAGAGGAGGAATATCTAACTTTTATCAGACTTTGTATGAAAAATTATCATATGGTCATGATGTAACAGCAATAAATTTCTCTTTACAATATCCTAGTATATTATTCCCTGGGAAATCACAATTTGATAATAATCAGAAATCTGATTTGAATATTGAAAGAATTATAAATAGTATAAACCCTATTTCTTGGCATAAAGCAGCAAAAAGAATAATTGAATTAAAACCTGATATTGTAATTTTTAAATACTGGATGCCTTTTTTTGCTCCTTCTTTTGGATCAATAATCAGACTTATTAAGAAAAAAATCAATATTAAATCTTTAGTGATATGTGATAATATCATTCCTCATGAAAGTCGTTTTTTTGATAATAGAATAACTAAATATTTTTTCAAATATATAGATTATTTTATAGTTATGTCTAGATCAGTTGAAAATGATCTATTGTCTCTATTTCCAGATGCTAAATACATTTATACACCCCACCCATTATATGATATATTTGGAAAAAGTATTAATAAAGAAGAATCAAGAAGTCATTTAAAAATAAATGAAAGTAAACTAATCCTATTTTTTGGACTAATAAGGGCCTACAAAGGTTTAGATCTCTTAATACAAGCAGCAAATGTTCTTAAACAGAAATTAACTGACTTTAAAGTACTGGCCATAGGTGATTGTTATGAGAATCCTGAGCCATATTCAAATATGATAGATGAATATAAAATCAATGATATTTTTGATTTAAGGTTTGAATTTGTTCCACATAATAAAGTTAGTTTATACTTTTCTGCTGCTGATATCATTGTCCTACCATATAAATCTGCTACTCAAAGTGGGATTGTGCCTATTGCTTATCATTTTAATAAACCTGTTATAGTTACAAATGTTGGAGGTTTAGGTGAGATTGTTCAAGAAGGTAAAACTGGTTATTTAGTAAATCCAGATTCAGTTGAAATTGCGAATAGTATAATTAAATATTATACTAACTCAGATAAAATAAACTTTAAAGAGAATATTAAAGTATATAACAAAAATTTTTCTTGGGATAAATTTGTTGAAGCAATACAAAGTATCATTATTAAATGAATAATCCATCTGTAACTGTAATTGTACTTAATTGGAATGGAAAAGATTTAACTCTTGAATGCTTAGATTCTTTAAACAAGGTAGATTATTCAAATTATAATATCCTTGTTGTTGATAATAAATCTTCTGATGGTTCAGTAGATTCTATTAATAAAATATATCCTGATATCTCAGTTTTAAAATTAGATAATAATTATGGGTTTGCTGGAGGAAATAATAGAGGTTTTAACTCTTTGAATAATGATAAACCAGACTTTGTTATTTTTCTAAATAATGATACCGTTGTAGATAAAGATTTTATTAACCCTTTAATTAACCCTTTATTAACTAATAAAAATATTTATCAAACTGTTCCAAAAATATATTATCAAAATAATCCCAAATTAGTCTGGTATGCAGGGGGGAATGTAAATTTGTGGACAGGCTCAGTATCTCATCGGGGAATACGTCAATATGATAATGAAAAATTTAATTTAGAAGGTATAACAAAATATGCTACAGGTTGCTGTTTTTGTATGCGCTATGATGATTTTAAAAATATTGAAGGGTTTGATGAGAGCTTTCCAATGTATTCTGAAGATGTTGATTTATCCTTATCTATAAGAAAGAAGGGTTTTCAAGTATGGTACACACCTAATTCAACAATATGGCATAAAGTATCAGCTTCTATTGGTGGTTCATTTTCTTTTTCTAAAAACAAAAGAAAATTAATAGGATTATTTTTGCTTTTTAGAAAACATGCTAATCTATTTCAATATATTAGTATAATATTTTTTATGCCCTTTCAATTATTGTATCAAATTATAAAACTAGCGTTCACGATTAAAAAATAATTACCAATCTTTATCAGAATAAAATTTATTAGATATATGTTCAGTTATATCGCGAATTTTGTCTATTTCTTTATTAGTAAGCCTTTTTTTCCAGTTTTTAATATTTTCCCTACTATTTCTTTGTAATTGATGAACTTTTGCTGTATTTGATACTTCAGTTGGATTTGAATGATCAGATGTTGCTTGAATAAATCTTTTTACTTTGCTTGTATATGGAAGTTCTAACTTTTTAAATAATAGTTCGAATTCTTTAATTGGATTATATGATAAATCTTCATGTCGTATATATATCCAATTTGGATACATCTTTTGATATTCTATAATAATTTTTGTTGTACATAACCAGATAAGAGAAGCTTCAGATATAAAATCTTTTGAAGGGTTATTTATATCCGATTCATAAGGCTTTAAAAATCTATTCATTAAATCAGGTTGTTTAATAAAGTTTTCAAAATTAAATCGCCAATTTAATCTTAATAGACTGCTCACAAATGCGGCTGGGTGTCTAATTAAGACTACATTTTTAGATTCCCATTGTTTATGGATCCATTCTGCAGCAGTTAAAGCAATTGGATCTTTAATCAATGGAATAATTTCATTATGATTAACTTTATTAAATTTTAATCTTTTTGAATCTAAATAGGCACCTATTCTCCATTTCAGATATTTAAAATCTATCTTATTATCATTGATGCCATTTGGATTTCGATAATCCGTAATGGGAAGACTATTTTTAAAATGCAGTAATGCACTAAGAGGATATCTACCAATGAATAGGTTATTTAAAATAGATTCAATCTTTTCATATTTTTTATTAGGATCATAATACTTATACCAAATTTCAGTATCAAATAATCCGCGAGTTATACTATTCGGCGTTAAGGGTTCATGTATATAATATATCATAGGTAATTTTCTGATAATGTTACCCACCCAAGTCGAACCTGAACGGTGAGACCCTGTAATTAGTATTGGCTTATTCATGGTATATAATAGTTAAATTATTTAAAGAAAAATCTTTTTGCTCTGCTTAACCCAAAAATTGGATTAATAATTGAATTAATTTTTTTAAAATGATTTAAATCTCTTGCAAAATCTTTTCCAGCTTCTCTTATTTTACTATTAATTGATTTCTTCACATAATTATATAGATTGATATCTAATTGGTTATGTTCTTTAATAAAATTTCTTATTTCAGTTTCAATTTTACTATAGTCAGGTTTATTCTTTGTTCGGTTTGCTCTAGAGTAATATGGAGATTTCCAATTGAGAATTCTTTTTAATAATAATATTGATTCATAAAACTTCTCTGTAGTTCCAGTTAATATAAAATTCTTGTTAATGTTCTCTTTGGCTATGTCAAGTAATTCATTTGATTCAATTAAAGGATCATCTATTGAACAAATATTTCCAGCAATTAATTGAGTTTGTCCATTAATTAAAAATGGATTAATTCCGCTATTTATATATTCATAGATTGACATTGTTTTTTTAGTATTGCTTAAGTTTTGGGGATTATCTTTTTGACTAATTACATAATAATATGATGATAAAACCCTATCAACAGGCTCTCTCATTATTGCAAAATATTTAGCAGTTCTATCAAAATGATTATGAATTCCATATTTTAAATGGCCTTGGATTATTTCTAATTGATTTATTTTATTTGATGATAATGCTTTAACAATTTTTTTTGATTTATCAATAGTTTGAATTGTGAGAATATTTTCAGATGAATACTGACGATTTACTATATCTCTTAATGTAGTCCCGCCAGTTTTAGGTATATGTAAATGGATAATTAGTTCATTCATAAATAATTAAATTTAACTATGTGTTAAGTAATACAATTAGAATTTAGATTAACTTTAAATTACAGTAAGTAAATAATATAGTTTATTCTTAATAAATGGAAAATAGTTTTAGAAATAAGATTGATAACGATTATTCAAGTAAACCAGCTACAAGAATAAGATGGAACAAATCTCTTGATTTTATTGGAGATTATTACTCTTTTAAAAGTGCATTAGATATTGGTGATCGTTCTGAATTAACTCAAATGATGGAATCTAAATATCAAATTAAATTTGATAATACGAAAGGAGATCTAGATTATATTACTCTTAAAGGAAACTTTGACTTAGTAACTTCTTTTGAAGTACTTGAACATCTTTTTAATCCTCTATTTCATTTATCTCAAATTAAAGAGGTTCTATCTGAAAACGGCAAATTGATTCTTTCAACACCCTTATCAAAACCTCGATTCTTATGGTCAAAAGAGCATTTTCATGAAATGTCCATTAAATCTATAGAAGCTTTGTTTCATGTTGCTGGATTTAAAATAGTTAGAAAAGAATATTTTCGAGTTCACCCTCTAATTTTCTACATTAAAGGTATACGTCCATTATTAAGGCTCTTTTTTGATAAAATTCAAATTTATGAATTAGAACATTCTAATGAATTTTCTAAATAATATTAGTCTATATACTATCATTCGCTTTCTTCAGTTATTTTTTTGATATAATCATAGTATTCAATACTTATCATACCCCAATCAAAGCTCATCGCAAATTCTTTCAATATTTCTTCAGATTGAGGGTTATCAATTTGTTTTTTTATTTTATTTAGAAATTTATCTTTTTCGGATGTTATAGAAACAAAATCAGAAAACTCACTGAGATAAGCGTTGAAATTTGTCATGACAGTTGGCTTTCCAGCAGCTGAGTATTCAAATAGTTTATTTGGTAATACAGACTCAGTAAGTTCATTTTTAATAAAAGGAATAATACAAACATTAGCTTCAAATAAATAATGAGGTATTTCCTCATGATTAATAGCATTAAAATAATGTAATCTATTATGTTTACTTAATTCATCTAGTCTATTTATAGCGTTTTTACTAACAGGGCCGATTAAAACAAAGTTATAAGAACTATTATTCAGCAAATATTCGGTCAAATCAAAATCAAACCATTCAGATATGGCACCTATATATATAATAATTGGTTTCTTAATTCTTTTTATTTTTTCTATTGGTTTATTTATTTTTTGAAATAATTCAAAGTCTACTCCATTTGTAATGATTTCAATTTTTGAATGAAATTCATTTGGGATAAAGTTTCTATAACTCACATGTGGTATTATTATTTTATTTACTAATGACAAAGTTTCTATGAAATATTCTTTTTTATAATTAGGTGTTCCGGGAAAAGCTAAAGGGTTATCATTACAATCATATATAATAGGTAAGTCCGGATATTTAATTCTATATGTTTTTATTAATGGAGACCAGTATACATTAGAAGTAATTATACAATTTGCACTATTAATAATTTTATGGAAGAAAAATCTGAACCATAAAGTAGCAAGCGCGTTAATATTTTTACGAATGAATGGAAAACTTAATATTTTATTAGAAAATTTATTGCTAACACTTCTTAGTTGAGGAATTGTGACTGCTTTAACATGACTATATTCTATTGGATAATAATTATTAGATAATTTCTTTGAAATAGGCTCAATAAATAAAACAGAACTATCATCAGGAAAACGTGAAATAATTTGTTGTTTTCTCGTTTTAAGATAATTCCATTTAATTTCTGATAACCAAATAATATTCATTGTTAATAATGTTTTTTTAGCTTTAGGGCCTAATACATAGTTTAATTTACATCTCTATACTTAATTTACCAGAATGCAATTAACGATCCGTTTATGAAACATCCACAAAAAATTGCTAAAGAAGCTATAATCTCATTCTTAAGTATGGGCTTGGGATCGGGATTTAGATATCTTTTTGTCCTTATCCTTGCAAGATGGGTTGGTCCAACATATCTAGGAATTTATTCCTTAGGAAATGCAATAATGAGATTTGCTGAAGTTATTGGAAAGGCAGGATTAGATAATGGTGTAATAAAATATGTTTCCGAAAATTTTGGGAAGGGTTTATTAAATGATGGAAAAGAAATAATTTTTTCAGCAATAAAGATGGGTCTCATTTTATCTGTGTGCTCATCAATAATACTAATTATTATATCTGACTGGTTAGCTCATGATTTTTTTGCTGGAGGTCAATTATTAAAACGTGTATTAATCTTTAATGCTTGTGCATTACCGTTTTCAGTTACTATGATAATTATTGCAAGCGCTACGCAGTCATTTAAGCTTCTAAAGTACAAATCTTTTGTAATTAATATTTTTGTTCCGATAATATCTTTATTGACAATATTAATGGGACTTCAGATATCAAATGAAGTTGCTATTTCAATACCTATATTATTTTCTTCGATTTTTGGATGTGGATTAATTGCTTTCTTTTTAATGAAGCTAGTTAAAATAAAAATGTCACATCTTGATAAAATAAATTTAATTGATATAACAAGGTCTAAATTTAGTGTAGATCTACTAAGATTTTCATATCCATTAATGTTTGTGACTATAATTGGAACTGCTATGCATTGGATGGATATTTATATGCTAGGATTTTTCTTTGATAACACTACTGTTGGCATGTATCATCCTCCAGCCAGAACTGCTGGTCTAATGAGGATGATTTTAATTGCATTTATGGGAATATTTTCTCCTATATTATCAGAACTATATTCAAATAATGATCGCAAAGGTATGGTTAGTTTATATCATTTGGTTGTTCGCTGGATAATGACTATTGCATTACCTTTATTTTTATTAATTATTTTATTTCCAAAAAAAGTAATGTTCTTATTTGGCACACAATACCAAGAAAGCTATATGATATTATCAATATTGACTACTTCAGTATTAATTCAGACATTTATAGGAATTGGTGGGCCAACTCTAACAATGACGGGTTATCCGAAAATAAATTTTATTAATTCTATAATTGTATTATTAATTAACCTTGCTTTAAATATCTATCTTATTCCTATATATACAGGATTGGGTGCTGCTATTGCTACTTTAATTTCTATGTCTTTACTAGGACTAATTCGATCAATAGAGATTTGGTATATTTTAAGATTGCAGCCCTTGAGCTATAAATTAATTAAACCATTTTTTGCAATATTTGTTGTATTAATGGTAATGATTTTTATAAAACCATTTATTATGCCTTTCCACACTATTATTAGTCTTATAATAGCTAGCATAATCATAGGAATTTCTTTTATTCTTCTACTTTGGTTAATCGGATTTGATGAAGATGATAAACAGGTAATTTCTGCATTAAAAGCGATGTTTTTTAAAAATAAATAAAAAATTACAATGTTTGAAAAAACAATCAATAGAAAAAATTTAATTATTCTTTTGGGAATGATTGTTTTTATCCTAATTCTATTTTATCCCATTATATTTGGTGGTAAAACATTTGGTTCACCTGATTCATTAAATCCTCGTGGAGCTAGTATAATTCTTCAAGAAATGAATAAACTAGATAATGAATTTCCATTATGGCAACCTTGGATTTTTAGTGGAATGCCAACTGCAGATGCTTTTACCTTTATTAGTTCATTATATTTTCCTAATTACATACTTAATTTATTTTTTCTATCAAGTAATCTGACTCAATTACTTCATCTTCTATTTGCAGGTATAGGGTCATATTTATTATTACGTTTTATTGGTTTATCTTGTTTATCTGCATTTCTGGGAGGATCAGCTTTTATGATAACTCCATTTATGATAACAATGATTGTATTTGGTCATGGAAGCCAGATCATGACAGCAGCATATATTCCATGGATTATGATGTTTACTATGAAACTATTTCGAAATCCAAATTTAATAAATATTGGAATTTTAGCAATATTAATGGGGTTTCAACTTCAAAGAGCACATGTGCAAATAGCATATTATACCTGGATGCTAATAGGCGCATATGTTCTAATTAATTTTATTTTAGATTTTAAAGATAACAAGAGTAATAATAAACCGTTAGTAAGCTTAGGAGCTTTTACTATTTCAGCAATATTAGCAATAGCAATATCGTTAATTATTTATTTGCCATCCTTAGAATATACACCTTTCTCTGTACGAGGAAGTAGCGGAGGCGGTGCTGATTATAATTATGCTACTAGTTGGTCATTTTCACTAAAAGAATTATTAACATTTTTTATTCCTTCTGCTTTAGGGTTTGGAGGTCAGACCTATTGGGGTGATATGCCATTTACTGATTACCCTAATTATATGGGTATTATAACTTTGTTATTGGCCATTGTTGGTTTTGTATATAAAAGAGATAGATTTATGTGGTTTTTATTTTCCACTTCACTATTAGCAATATTTATCTCATTTGGGAAAAATCTGGCAATTATTTATGATTTATTTTATAGTTTTTTTCCATTCTTTAACAAGTTTCGCGTTCCAGCAATGATCTTAATATTAGTGCAATTTAATACGTGTATAATGGCAGCTATAGGTATGGATCATTTAATATCTATCAATAAAAATAAGCTGCCGAATTGGTTTTGGCCATCAACTGGTGTATTAATTTTTTTGTTATTAATACTTAGCTTTGGTGAGTCTACATTGAAAGATTTAGTTTCTTCAGGTTTTACCCAACCTCGGACACAAGACCCCAGATTAGTTCATGCTATTAATTCTTTACGTTGGGATATGTGGTATAAAGATGCTTGGGCAGTGCTTTTCTATTTATCAACAACTATGGCATTGATATGGTGTTATATTTTTAATAAAGTATCTATTAGAACTTTCTCAATGGCAATTTTGTTGTTATTAGTATTAGATGTAATGATTGTAGATAATAAAATTATTCAACCTAAAAAAGAATCTGGTCGATCATCACAATTATTAAATAACTCAATTGTTGATAGGTATTTTCAACATGATCAAATTTCAAAAATATTAAGTAGTGATAAAAATGAACTGTTCCGTGTTTATCCTGCAGGTCAACTATTTGGTGAGACTAGACTTCGTGCTTTTGGCATTGAATCTATTGGTGGTTATCACCCAGCAAAACTTAATGTTTATAATGATTTTTTGAAAAATACTAACAATGCTAGTACGCTGGCTTTGATGAGCATGTTAAATGTAAAATATTTTTTAAGTTCTCAACCTATCGATTATCCTGGCTTGATCGAGATTAAGCAGGATAGGATGAAATCAGGTAGAGGGAATATACCTGTTAGTTTGTATCGTTTAGAACATTATCAGAAACGTGCTTGGTTTACTAGAAATATAGAAGTTTATCCTGAGGTTGACTTTCCCTGGGAAAAGATTAAAAGTCAATCATATAATCCAGAAAAAGTGGCATTTATAAGTCAAAATGATATATCAATTAATACAACATTTTCAATGGGGAAAATAAATAGTATTAAAAATTCATTGCATATTTTAGAGATTGAAACAGAATCAGATTCAACAAGCTTCTTGATCGTAAGTGAAGTCTTTTATCCTTTACGTTGGAAGGCAACAATTGATGGGGAACAGATAGAATATTTTAAAACCAATGGAGTAATCAGAGGTTTAATAATTCCTAAAGGTCTACATAAAATCGTATTTAATTATGATAGATCATCATTCAATAAAGGTGTCCTTATATCTTTAAGCTCATTCTTTATTACTATTGGATTGATAATTTTTGGTTATCATAAATCAAGATATTGATCATGGATTTTCTGAAATATACTAGCAATATAAAAGCCGGCTTGTTTTTACTTGGATTTGTTTTAATAATCTTTTTATTTAGTTATACGCAAGGTATAGTAAATGAATTAAGGAATGATAATGGTGAAATTGTAAAACTATATGCTGAAATAATTGCTGAAACAATTTCTGATGAAAATGATACGAATCTTGATTTTGTTTTTGATGAAATTATTCAAAAAGCTCAGTTTCCAATTATATACTCTAATACTCAAAGAGAGCCAATCTATTCAAAAAATATTAATACTGATAAGTCAAAGCTTAATAAAGTCCAATTAACAATGGATGAACAAAATGAAGCAATTCCTTTACGATATACTAATCCTTTGACAAACGAGATAATTTTAATTGGATATCTACATTATGGTGATTCAAGTCAAATAGAGAAGCTAAAGTGGCTACCCTTTATCGAAATTGGAGCCATAACACTATTTATATTCTTAGGTTTTATAAGTTTCTCAATTATTAGGAATAATGAAAAAAGAAATATTTGGGTTGGAATGGCAAGAGAAACTGCTCACCAATTAGGAACACCGATTTCATCTATAATGGGGTGGCTAGAATGGCTAAAAAAAAAGCCAGATGATCAAGACAAGATAATTAATGATATTTCAATAGACTTAGATAGACTTCAACAAGTTAGTGATAGGTTTAGTAAAATGGGATCGGAAACAAAGCTAAAAGAAATCCACTTATCAAGCATTATTGATAATGTTGTATTATATTTTAATCGTCGAATCCCCTCAATGGGTAAGAGTATTGTTATAGATAATCAATTAGATTCTAATATTAAAATAAGAGCAAATGGAATATTAATTTCATGGGCAATTGAAAATGTTGTTAAAAACGCAATCGATGCTTTAGATAACGAAGGCAGTATAACTTTAAAATCAAAGATAGATAAAAAATATATAATTATTCAAGTTGAAGATTCTGGAAAGGGAATATTAAGAAAAGATTGGAAAAATATCTTTAGACCAGGATTTAGTACTAAGGAACAAGGTTGGGGGTTAGGTCTTTCTCTAACATCGAGGATTATTAAAGAGATACATGGTGGAACTATTTATGTCTCTAAATCACAACAAGATCAAGGTTCCATAATAGAAATATTACTCCCAAAATTAAATAATGCGAATTAAAGCAAATCTTGTCATTACTTTTAATAGTCGGTAATTTTTTCTTTTAAAATATAAGGAGTTTTTTGTGGATATTCTTTACGGTTTCGCTACTAATCCCGATGCACCTCAGGGTGGAGGAGGCATTGCAACTTTTTTACCTTTTTTTCTCATAATGATAATAATCTATTTTTTAATGATTCGACCTCAATCTAAACGTCAAAAAAATAAACAGAATATGTTACTTGCTTTAAAAAAAGGTGATAAAGTAATAACTATTGGTGGGATACATGGCACGGTTACTGGAATGAAAAATCAAGGTAAATTAATCGTACTAAAAGTAGATAAGAATTTGAATATTAATATAAATAGATCTGCTATTTCAGGTTTGGCAGATGGTTCTATTCAAGAAGATTCAAACTTAGGAGATGATAATTAATGGCCATACTAGATGTTGTTCATTATGGAGACCCTATTTTACGGAAAGAATGTAAACCTGTAACTGATTATAAAATCCTTCCAGAAATTATAGAAAATATGTTTGATACTATGTATGAAGAAGAAGGCATAGGTCTTGCTGCAAATCAAGTTGGAATAGATCTGAATCTAATGATAATTGATGTTTCACATACGGATGAAGCTGAAGATGCTAATATTTTTGTTAATGGTAAAATAATTGATAGTTTTGGTTTATCAGAAATGGAAGAAGGCTGCTTATCCATACCGGAAGTTAGATTGCCAATTAAGAGGCCTGAAAAAATTAGATTTAAATATCAATTACCAGATGGATCAGAGCATATTGATGAGTTTAGGGGTTTGTTTGGACGAGCTATTCAACATGAGATGGATCACCTTAAAGGAGTTTTTATTATAGACCGAATTAATCCATTATTGGCTATAAAGTATAAAAAGAAGTTGAAAGAAATTGAAGATAGCTCAATTATCCTTAAAACATCTAAACATAAGAAAAGAGACTTAGTTCTTTAATTATATTTCAATCCGTCTTTTATTCGATTCTAATATTTTGGAATCACCATACCATATATTAATAACAAATAAGTTTCTTCAATTATGAATATTGTTTTTATGACTAACTCAGAATTTTCATTTCCTAGTTTAGAGATATTGGTGAAATCTGATCATAATATTTTAAGTTTAGTTACAAATCCGCCTGTAGAGATAGGACGTAAAAAACAATATATCAGTAATACTATAACTTTAAAGTGTGAAGAATTAGGAATTAATACAATTGAACAAAAAGATCTGAATGATATTAGTTTTGAAAAAAGATTAACAAAATATCAATCTGATCTGTTTGTAGTTGTTGCTTATCGTATTCTTCCAAAATCTTTATTAAGTATTCCAAAATTAGGGAGTATAAATTTGCATGGTTCATTACTTCCAGCATACAGAGGAGCTGCACCAATCCAATGGTCTTTAATCAATGGCGATAAACAAACAGGACTAAGCACATTTTTTGTTGAACCTCAAGTAGATACAGGCGCAATAATTAATCAGAAAAAAATAAATATTGTAGAAAATGAAAATTATGGTTCTCTCAGAGAAAGAATGGCTATAAAGGGATCTAAGTTATTATTAGATACAATTAATTTAATTTCAGACGGAAAAATTTCACCTATTAAGCAGGATGATAATTTTATTACAACTGCTCCCAAGATTACAAAGAAAATGACTTTTATAGATTGGAATTCTAGCTCAATTGGTATTCATAATTTTGTAAGAGGTCTTACACCAAGACCGGGGGCGCAATCAAGGATTAATGGTAAAAAAATTAAAATTCAAGAAACAATTATAATTGATAATAATATGCATAAATTGGTTTTTAATCCAGGTCAAGTTGTTGATTTTTCAAAGAATGAATTATTTGTTCAAACAGGAAATGGAATATTATCTATTACCCGCCTTCAATTAGAAGGGAAAAAATCTTTAGATATAAAATCATTTCTTAATGGTTATTCTTTAAAAATTGGTGATTATTTCGGTACGTAATTTTGGATGCACGATTATTATCATTCAAAGTTTTATTAGAATATGAAGGTGCAAATCGTTGGTTAAAAAGCATTAGAAACGACCACTTTATAAGATTAAAACCAACAAAAATAATTGCAGAGCGATCTATTGTTTTAACTAATGAAGTAATGAAATGGCAAAGATTTTTAGATAGTATTATTGATGAAAACTTAATAAAGAATAAAGCAAGCCTGAAGTTTCCTATAAGAAATGTATTGCGATTAGCTATCTATGAATTGATAATTGATGAGCATTCTCCAGATTATGCAATAGTTCATAGTTATGTAAAACTAAGTAGAAAAATTATAGGTAATTATATAACTGGATTTGTTAATGCTATACTTAGAAAAATTTCAGTCGCGGATAAATATATTTTTAAAGGAGAATCACCAGTTGATATAGCAGTAGGTTTATCTTATCCAGATTGGATTGTAAAGAAATGGATAAATCAATATGGTGAAAAGAAGACAATTCAATTATGCGAATATTTTAATAAGGCTAATCCGTTGATGATCCGTAGGAATGAATTAAAGATTGATCACAAAACCTTAATCCATAAACTCAAAATAGATAAAATACATATTGAACGATATAATAATTCTGAAAATTTTTACTATTTGAGAAAAGGGGCTGGAGCGTTATTAAATAATAGATTATTTAATAATGGTTTTATATCGATTCAAGATCGTGCGGCAGGTGCAGTTGTAGAATTGTTAGATCCAAAGCCAGGTGAAGTGATATTAGATGCCTGTTCTGCTCCTGGGACTAAAGCATTCTACATTGCTGAAAAAATGAAATATAATGGAGAATTAATTGCATCTGATATTAGTAAAAATCGTATTAACATGTGTTATAAAGATAGTGTTAGGCATAAAATTAATTGGATTAATTGGTGTATTAAAAATGCTGAGGAGGAAGAATTTCCTTTATTGGACCGAGCTATTATTGATGCGCCTTGTTCAGGTACTGGTACAATAGGTAAAAACCCTGAAATTAGATGGAAATGTAATAGAGATCAGATAAAACAATTAAAGAGAAAACAACTAGCTATTTTGCTAAATATTTCTAAATATATTAAACCTCAGGGTGTTATTTGCTATTCTACTTGTTCATTGCAGAGGGAAGAAAATTGGGATGTAATTGATGCTTTCCTTAAATTAAATAAAGAATATAAAATAGATAATTCAGAAAATTCTCTACCAAGATCATGGTTCAAGAAACAAAATATTATGGAAATATTTCCACCTCGTGATAAATTAATTGGAATGTTTGCTATCCGTCTTATAAAGAAAGGAAAATGAATTTAATTAGAATAATATTATCGATTATTGGAATGATAGTTATTTTTTCTATTATTGCTGAGTACTTAGTTATGCCATCCTATACTAGGCAAAACCAAAATAGAATCATGATAGATATAAAAAATAGAAATCTAGATGATGCACTAAAAATATTAAAATCTGAAAATTATAAATATGAAGTGTCAGATACACTTTATACGAATAAATTTCAATTGGGAACAATCGTTGATCAATATCCAAAACCTAATACTCGAGTTAAATCGGGTAGAACAGTAAGATTAAAAATTGCTCAACCTGAAAAATCTGTTGCTATACCAAATCTTATCGGCCAATCTAGACGTAGTGCAGAACTTGAGTTAAATCAAATGGGCTTACTCATTGATACAGTATATACCGAGTACAATCCTGAATATCCAAATGGAACGATAGCTTGGCAATATCCAAAGGCTGGAGATCGCAGAAAGAAGGGTATGGGAATACAGATTACTGTAAGTAAAGGTATGCCGCCGAACTTTTTTCAAGTTCCAAATCTTATTGGACTTTCAATAAATCAAGCTAAAGATCTTATCTTTAAATCTAGATTAAAAGTAGGTAAAATCTCTTACCATCAAGATCAAGATTTAGTCCCATATACAGTGCTTGATCAATCTATAAAGAATGGAACAGTACTAGATGTTACTTCGACAATAAATTTAGTTGTAAGCGTACTTGATATACAGGATATTTTTAATAGTTTTAATAATGAGCCATAATTGATCCATAAGAATAGCGAATTACTTAGAAAATTAATTCATCTTTCTAACTTAATTATTCCATTTACCTATTTATTTTATTTCAATACTAGAAAAGAGGTTCTTATTGTTTTAGTACCAATAACTTTATTTTCATTATTAATTGAGTACCTAAGGATTAATTCATCTATAGTAAAAAATATTTTTGATAATTATTTATTTTTAATGCTTCGCAATCATGAGATTAGTGGAAAATATACAGGAGCTACATGGGTATTTATAGCTTCAACATTATCAATCGCAGTTTTTCCAAAAGAAATTGCTATAATTAGTTTAGTTTTTATGTCAATTGGAGATACAGCTGCTGGCCTAATTGGAAGAAAATTTGGTAGAATAAAATTTTATAATAAAACTCTTGAAGGAGCTTTAGCAGGATTGATTTTCAGTTTAATTATAGTATTAATGATGGATTTAAATCTACCTAATGTAATAATAATTATTGGAGCGTTCTCGGCAATGATAATCGAGTTAATACCAGTTTCACTTGATGATAACCTCAGGATCCCCTTGTTTTCTGGAACTATTATGTATGCTATGAGTATCGTTTTAATATGACGTTTTTATCGCCATCTATTCTATGGGCGTTGTTTGCTGTGTCTATACCTTTGATTATACATTTGATTAGTTTAAGGCAAACAAGGTATGAAGAATTTAGTTCATTAAGATTTATAAAATTGCTAGAGCATAAAACTATAAGATATTTGAAAATAAATCAGTGGTTACTTGTGTTACTTAGGACCCTTGCTATTTTGTGTTTAATTCTAATTTTTTCAAGACCATTAATTAAAGGCGATTCTATTAATAATTTTGCAGGTGATATCGAATCTAGAGCAATTATATTAATTGATAATTCTGCAAGTATGGCTGTTAAAATAAATGATATTAGCTTACTTGATAGAGTCAAATCATCTATACCAGAATTACTAAAAGTTTTAGAAGGTCAGACTATATTAGAGATTTATCAGACTAATCCTCCACAAAAGCTTTATGAAGGTTCTTATTTAAATGAGTCGCAAGTTATTTCAAGAGTGGAAGATATATCCCAAACATACTTATCTGATAATATTTGGGAATTTACTGATTCATTAATTAACCATATTAAAGCTTCAGAACCAAATTTAGAATGTTATATTTTTAGCGACTTTCAAACAACCCCTAAAATTGAAGCAGATAGTCTTTTAAATTACGATAAATGGACCTTTTATTGTATTGACCAGCCAAATGTAAATAATAATATTTCTATCAAAAGTGTAGATATATTAAGTGAAATTAAGTTACCTAATCATCTAATAAAATTAAATACCAATCTTGGTAATAATGGTATAAATGAAGTAAAAAATATTCCTATTGAATTATTTTTAAATAATGAGCGTGTTGGACAAGTTGTTAGTCAGTTTGAACCAAATAAATATAAGGATTTTATGTTTCAAGTTTTTCCAGGAAAAACTGGAATTATAAATGGAAAAATAGTTATTCCTGATGATGATTATTTATTAGATAATTATCGAAACTTTGATTTAGTTATTCCAAATCAAATAGCTGTAAAAATTATTAGTAAGTCTAAAGATGATTTATTCCTTCTTGATCTAGCTTTAAATGCAATAACTGGTAATACCGGATTACTTCATATTGATAAAAAATTATCGTCAAATATGGATAGAATATTTTTAAACAATTTTGATATTTTATTGATTCATGATTGTCCAAAACTAACTTCTGCATCAATAGAAGATATTCAAAGGTTCCTTGTGCGGGGAGGAGGATTAATCTGGTTTGCTGGAAATGAGTTAGAGCAATCTGAACCTCTTTTATGGCCTTCTTTGTTGAAACTTCCAGAATTGCTTCAAAAGGTAAGCTTGGAGGGCGAATCCTTCTTTTCAACCACGATTGTTGAAAAGAATAATTTTCTTTTTACTGATTTGGATATAGTAAAATTAGGAGATGAATTACCGCAAGTATTTTCTTATAATAAAGTACGTTTACAATCTAATCATTTACCTCTTATAAAATTAAGTAATGGTCACCCATTATTAATTGAATCAAGTTCATTTGGTAGCGCAGGGTTCACTTTTACATCAAAGTTAAATCTTAGATGGAATGATTTTACTATCAAAGGATTGCTTGTGCCTGTTTTACACCGTATGCTTATTTTTCTTGCAACTAAGGAATTCAATACAAAGGCTATTTTAGTTGGTGATATAAAAACTATAGATATAAGAGGACAAGATATAAATGATGACTGGATAGTAATTTCACCAAGTAATAAAGAAATTAAATTAATACCTGATTACACTAATGAAAAAATACAGATTATTCATACTAAAGAATTAGGATCATATAATGTATATACGAATGGAGAGTATTTTTCTTCATTTTCAACAATACTATCTCCTAATGAATTGCCTTCCACAATTAATGAGAGCATATCTATTTTAAAAAGTTTATCTATGGATAAAATTAGAATTATTGAATCAGATAAGAATTTTAGTAATATTTTGAAAGATATTAGATATGGAAAGTCAATTTGGAGACTTTTATTAATTATTGCTTTAACTTGTCTAGTATTAGAATCGATACTAGGGATTCCGAGTAAAGATAGATTAAAAACTAATATAGAGTGATTTTTGAAAAATAATAATTTTCTTAATCTTGAAAGAGCACTGCTTATTGGAGTCCTAAGTAATGAGCAAGATTCAGAAACTTTAACCGAACATCTTGATGAACTTAAGCTTTTAGCTGAAACTTCAGGAGTAATAGTAGTCGGCCAAATCTATCAATCAATAAAAAAAATTAATTCTCAATATTTTGTTGGTAAAGGCAAGGCTTTACAAATTATAGAACAAGCTAAAGAGCTTAAAGTAAAATTGATCATTTTTGATGATGAACTAACCCCTAGTCAGATTAAAAATTTCTTAAAGCTTACAAAAGAAATAAAAATAATTGACCGCAATGGATTGATATTAGATATTTTTAGTAAACATGCAAAAACTCGAGAATCAAAAACGCAAGTTGAATTAGCTCATTTAGAGTATGTGTTACCGCGTTTATCTAAACAATGGTCACATTTAGAAAGACAGATGGGTGGAATTGGAACTCGCGCCGGTATGGGGGAATCACAAATTGAGATTGATAGACGCTTAATTCGTCAACGGATTTCTAAATTAAAAAAGGAGCTTCTTCAAATTGAAAAGGAACGACGAATTCAGAGTAAATTGAGAATTAATAAATATAGAGTATCTTTAGTTGGATATACAAATGCAGGAAAATCTAGTCTAATGAAATGTTTATCAGGTGAAGATGTATATATACAAAATCAGTTGTTTGCAACCCTTGATACAACTGTAAGAAAAGTTCATCTTGATAAGCATCACTCTATTTTATTAAGTGATACTGTTGGGTTCATTAGAAAATTACCTCATGATTTAGTTGCCAGTTTCAGGAGTACATTATTTGAAGTAGTTGAATCAGATTTATTCCTGATAGTTTTAGATGCTTCATCAAATCAAATTAAAGAACATATGCATACAATAAATAATGTTTTAAATGAATTGGGTGCAGATGATATAAAAACTATTATAGTATTAAATAAAATAGATTTAGTAACAACAAGAAATAGAATTAAATATTTAAAGAATAACTATCCTGATGCTGTTATGGTTTCCGCAATAGATTATCTACGTATTAATAAATTAATTAACAGGATAATTAATATTATGAATGAAGAATATGAGATAATCGAGATTAGTTTTCCTTATTCGGAAGCTAGACAAATATCGATGGCGCAAAGAAACGTTGAAGTATTAGATCGTAATTATCAAGATGATAGAATTAATCTCAAAATAAAAGGGTCGAAAGAGAGAATACAAAAGATTTTAAATAAATCTTAATAAGAAGGCCTCATAAAATTAATGAGGCCTTCTATTATAGCTACCTGCAGTGAATGTTTTTTCAGGATCGCTCTATGAACGGTGGTGGCCTCCCACAAATAGCAAACTTCCTTGATTCTTTATAAAGAAAAGGCCTGTTTTTTAAGTATGGAGTTCAGCCTCCAAGGATAATTATTGTAGATCCTGAAAAAAACCATTCAAAAGCAGGTATATCAAAAAACTTAAAGGAATTTATCCAACTAATATCAAGTAGGCAATAAGATGGATTTAATTTCAAAAGTGATTAGATTATGAGACATATGATTAAAAATTAAATTTAGTTTAATGAAGAAATTAGAAAATAGGGTTGCACTTCTTACCGGAGCATCGTCTGGCATTGGGGCTGTAATTGCAAAATCATTATCAAATGAAGGTGTTGAAATTATTGGAATTGCTCGTTCTGAGGTAGGATTAAAAAAGACGCAAATGGATATTGAAGCGAATGGTGGAAAATTTCATAGTATTTCATTTGATGTATCAGATGTATCAAATTTATCACAATTAAAAACAAAAGTTGAAAATCTCGTTGGAAAAATAGATATATTAATTAATAATGCGGGTATTGAAGAGTACAATTATTTTCACAATTATACTTTGGAATATGTTCAAAAGATAACTTCTGTTAACCTCATTGCTCCAATGGAAATCACAAGACAATTTCTACCTGAATTACTTCAAAATAGTGGGCATATTGTAAATATTTGTTCGCTAGCAGCAAAAAAAGGTGAAAGTTTTAACGCAACCTATTCAGCAACAAAAGGCGGTCTAGCTTTGTTTACAGATGCCTTAAGACAAGAGTTGCATGGATCGGGAGTTGGTGTGTCTGCGTTGTTTCCTGGATTAGTTAGCGATGTTGGAATGTATTCGGATAGTCAAGTTAAAGCTCCCCTAGTTTTAGGCACAATCTCTTCAAAAAAAGTTGCTAAGTCTCTAATAAAAGCAATAAAAAATAATAAGCCTGATGTTATAGTTAACTCAGGACCATTAAGACCTTTATTAGCTATTAATGCATTGTTTCCAAATTTTGGTAATTGGTTTGCAAGAATAACAGGGATTACTGCTTTTTGTAGAAACCGTGCTGAATTAGGGGAATAAATCTAATTATATTTTAATGAATACAATATATCGTATTCTATCAGTCATTAAAACGATTAAAGGATTGAGTCATTATGAAGATTCGTCACCTTTGTCAGTTTTAGAGAGCGATGTCTTTTATCCTGGTTTAGATAATCAACAAACTCCTTTAAAAGTATTTGACCCAAATCATCCAAATGGTTCGATATTAATTTTATACCCAGGTGCAACAATAAAAGGAGAATCCCATCCCAAAATGATAACTTTAGCACGTTCTTTGGCAATAAATGGTGTAAAAGTTTTTTTACCTAGAATACCACCTTTAATTAATTTAAAACTATCAAAAGATATTTTACTTTGGACTGTACATTTTTATAAATGGATATTTAATAATTTTAGTGAGGATAATAATAAAATCAATATAGCAGGTGTAAGTTTTGGTGGAGTTATAGTATTAAAGTCTTGTTTAGATCCATTTTTAGCTAAAAATAAACCAAAGTCCGTTCTAGTTTTTGGCACATCTTATGATGCAAGAACTACAATAGAATTTATGTTTAATGGAAAAATTATTTATAATGGTAGAGTGATTAAAATAAAGCCTGATCCTTGGAGTGTTATAGTTATGCTCCATAATTATTTAAATAAAATTGATATTGGCTATAATACTAAAAGAATTGAAAAAGCATTAATTTATTTTATTCATGAAAAATATGAAAAATTTGATAAAGCAATTAATAATTTAGATGATTTTGAGAAAAATTTGATAAATGACACTATAGAATTAAATGCATCAAATGAGTTAAATAGAATTATGGATATAATTTTTAATAATTGTTCAAATGAAATTGATTTTTTTTCGGCAAAAGAATGGTGTAATAAGATTAACAATAATGTTTTTATTATTCATGGAAAAAATGATTCACTATCACCCTTTACTGAATCAATAAAGTTACATAACGGATTACAGAATAGTAATTTGCTTATATCTGAATTATTTGAACATAGAGAAATTTCAAAAAAAATTCCCCTTTTTTTGAAATTGAAAGAAATATTTAAAATAGTAAATTTTCTTTCAAAGTATTATAAAAAAGCATTTAGTATATAAGTATACTTTAATGATTTAATTTGATTGGTATTTGATCTTATATTTCATAATCTTCCCGTTGCTATCAATTTGAGAAAATCTTTATAATTAAATATGTCAGATAAAAAAGTAAAAGAAAGCCGACCTTCGTATACTGAATTCACTTTGGATATGTTTTCACGTAGTTCAGGGAAAAATCACTCTGAAATAAAACAATTTAATCAATGGCGTGATGATATAATTGAAGCAGATAAATATACATTTGAGACGCCTCATTTAACCCCTCAAACCCCAGAAATAAGTGTTCGTAGAATACATGGTGATGAACATGATTTGGTTAATTTCTCCAGTTATAATTATTTGGGTTATGCAAATCATCCTGAAGTTATACAAGCAGCTAAAGATGCTCTGGACAAGTTTGGATTAGGAGCTACGGGTAGCCCATTGCTAAACGGAACATTTGATATACATAAAAAATTAGAACAATCTCTAACTAGTTTTTTTGATCAGCAAGGCTATGGAATTTCATTATTTTCTTCTGGTTATGGTGCGAATATCGGTGTTGTCTCCAGTTATATTCACAAAGGAGATTATGTTGTATTAGATCACTCATCCCATGCTTCTTTAATAGATGGCGCAGTTATGTCACAAGGTACTATAAAATTATTTAGGCACAATGATGCAGAATTTCTTGAAAGAATATTGAAAAGGATTTCTAAAGAAAACAGAAGGATATTGGTGTGTGTCGAGGGAGTTTATAGCACTGATGGTGATTATGGAAATTTAAAAGATATTGTTACAGTTACTAAAAATTACGGTGCATCAATACTTGTTGATGAAGCACATTCATTATTAATTGCAGGTGCAACAGGTAAGGGAGTTGTTGAAGAATTTGATGTTTTAGGTGATGTAGATCTTCTTATTGGAACATTCAGTAAATCATTTGGAGGTATAGGTGGATGTGTCTATGCAAAAAATGATTTAATTAATTATATGAATTATTATGCCAGATCAAGAATGTTTTCTTGTGCCTTAGATCCTGCAGTTACTGGAGGAATAATAAAAGCTCTAGAATTAGCCTCTGGTACTGATGGGGATGAAAAACGTAAAAGGATAATTGAGAATGCGGATTATCTAAGATCTTTATTAAAGGATAAAGTAGATATTGGAACTTCTCATTCATGGGTGATCCCTATTATTTTTGGTGATGAGAGAAAATCGCTTCCTCTTGGAGATTATTTGATGAAAAGGGGATATGATTTTTCAATTATGATGTTTCCTGCAGTGAAAAAAAATAAATCAATTATACGTGCTTTTGTTACTTCAGAACATACTAAAAAACAATTAGAAGGATGTGCAGAAGCCTTAATTGAGGCTTCAAAAGAATTTAATTTTGGTATATAAATTAGGATTAATATTATGAAAGAACATATTCCAGGAGACAATTTGATTATTTGGGAATTTGATTATGCAATGACAACATTCTATGAAGTAGATACGGATCAAATATCTTCATTATTACCCAAAGAATTAAGTCCAATGGAAATTGTACCTGGAGTTTCATTATTAAATATTACTGCATTCAATTTTCCTGAAGGAGGTCTTGGGCATCTTCCAGATTTTCAGGAATTAATAGCAGCTATTGTGGTAGCGCCTGATTTATCTAGAGGTGTTCCAAAATTTGCAATGTACGTATTTTCACTTGGCAGCACATCACAAGAACACCTAGACCATAGTGCTGATTATTACAAATTACCTTCTTATAATAAGCTAGAATATGGGGAAATTAATCGCGATAAAAATGAGTTGGAATTTGCAGATAGAGATGGCTCTATTCTAACGATGAAAAATTGTTGTAACAATATTGGAGATTATCTTGGACACGAGCGTTACTTTCAAGCTTTTGTTTCTAAAGATGATGAAATCTATATAGCAGATTTGTATTTACAGGCAGCCCTTTTTGAACATCAAGAGCAGGGTGAAGTGGGGGTAATAAATAATCATCCTTTTTTGAAGGGTCTTGAATTATTTGATGAGGAGCGGGTTCCGTATCTGCAAATGATCCTTCAACCAGGTACAAAAGGAAAACAATTTTATTATAAATCTGAGAAATACCGTTAAAATAAAATTTGATATTTTATTTATAATAAATAGTTTTCATTAAATGGATACTGATAATTCTTCTACCAATCCTTCAATTTATCATTCACAGAAAATAATATCATGTATAATTAATCCTGCTGCTAGGGATGGTCAATCAATAAAGATATGGGAAACGGTAAAGGATAAAATTGAGAAAGAAGGATTAGCAACTGAGTTATATATAACGGAAAGAGTTGGGCATGCTTCAGAAATAGCTTATTCATTAAGAAACCGCTCAGATATACAAGTTATAGTAGCTTGTGGTGGTGATGGGACCGTACATGAAGTATCTTCAGGATTAAGAGGCAGTAAAATACCGTTAGCAATTATTCCTGCAGGAACTGGAAATGATGTTGCTAGAGTACATGGATATATCTCGGATGATTTAGATAATATCATTGATATTATTATTAATGGAGTAGATAGAAATATTGGAGCTTTACGTATAGAAGCTGAACCAATGCCTAAAGAAGAAAATTATCCTTCCCCTACTGCTGATTCAAAGTGGAATGGCACAGCGAAAGAAAATAATAGAATTGTCCGTTGGATTTTTCATGAAACAGATTCAGGAATAACTTCTTTAGTATCTAGAGCGAAACTTAAAAGAGGAAAATGGATAAAAGGTAATCTAAAATATACTTACTTAGGAATTACCGAAATTCTTAAATGGAGAAAACGGAATGCTTGGATTAAAATTGACAATGATAACCCTGTCATTATTAATTTCTCACTTTTTGTTTTTACATTATCTGAATTTTTTGGAGGTGGTTACTGGGTAGCACCAGGGGCTTCACCAATAAAAGACCATGCTTATTTATGTAAGGCGTGGAATCTTACTAGATTGCAAATGTTATTATTAATGGGGCCTTTGAAAAAGGGAAAGCATGTTGGTAAATGGGGAATAACTCTAGATAAATGTAGAACACTTGAAATAAAATCTGTTAATCAAAATAATGAACCGGTTGATATTGCACATGATCCTGCTTTGCCAATAAATGTTGATGGAGAACCATGCTTACAAACTCCAGCAAAAATTGAATTTCATCGTAAACAGCTCTGGTTAAGAGGATCAAAAGATGTATCATGGGATGTTTCTTAATCTGCTATTTTTTTAGGTGGTCTTAATTGTCCTTCAGATGCAGCAATAGTAACTGCTATAGTGGCATCGCCCGTAACGTTAACAACAGTACGCAACATATCTAAAATGCGATCTACGCCTAAGATTAATGCAATCCCAGTACTTGGTACACCTATTGCTTCAAGAATAATTACTAGCATAATAATACCTGCTCCTGGCACCGCAGCTGTGCCAATGGATGCAAGAACTGCTGTTACAACTATAGTTAACTGATCTAATAGATTTAGTTCAAGACCTATAGCTTGTGAAATAAAAACTGCTGCTACTGCTTGGTATAAAGCTGTACCATCCATATTTATAGTTGCTCCTATAGGAAGCACAAATGAAGACACTTCTTCACTAACTCCTAATTCATCTTCACATCGTTCCATTGTAACAGGGAGCGTTGCACCACTAGAGCTAGTAGAAAAAGCCAGTAATTGCGCAGGGCCAATACCAGTAAAGAAAGTTTTTAAAGGCATTTTTACATAGATTTTTAACAATGTAGTATATGTTACTGCCATATGTACAATAAGCCCAATAATTACGGTGATCATATAGAAGCCCAGAGCGCTTAACAATTCAATAACTTGATTAGGATCATTCCCAGCAACTTTGTTAATTGTTTGTGCAATTAGAGAAAAAACACCTAAGGGGGCAATTAACATGATGATATCAACCAATTTAATTATTACATCATTCAGGCCTTCAAAAACATTCAACACAGGTTTAGATTTCTTTTTTGGAATTTGAATTAATCCTATACCGATTAGAAGTGCAATAAATACTATTTGCAACATATTTCGATTATTTGATGCTGCTTCAAAAAAATTACTAGGTACCATATCAATAAATAATTGCAGAGGTCCACGTTCTTTTACTTCTTGTGCAGAGTCAGCGCGGTATGAAGCATCTGCTTGATAAGTCTCTTGTAATTTTGATTGCATATCATATGGTACTTTATTTCCAGGTTGAAGTATATTTACAATAACCAAACCTATTGATACAGATATTGCAGTTGTAATTATATAAATCGATATTGTTTTACCACCAATTCTAGATAATTTTTTCAGATCAGATAATGAAGCTACCCCAGTGATTAAAGATGTTAATACTAATGGAACTGCAATAAATTTTAATAGTCGGATGAATATTGTGCCAAATGGAGCTATCCAATCTGTTGTAAACTGCCCCCATCCCATAAGGGCACTAACGATCCCGAAGATTAGTCCTAGTAATAAACCTATAATTATCTGCCAGTGTAACTGCATTTTAAACATACTAAAATTTCCCCCACAAATATAACTTTTTACTATTTAGAATCATTTGATTTGATGTCCTTGTATTTTTTGAAATATGCATCTCCTAAAGTAGAAATAAAGGAAAAGAATCTACCTATTTTATTATTTGTTTTTTTGCTTCTCTGTACACGTTTTAGACTAATATGTATAATAGTATCAAATAAATCTTGAATATGAGCAAATAGCTCTCCTATTCTAGTAGAAAACGGTTTATTCATTTAGTAAAGTTAATGCAGTTTTTAAATCATTAGTTGGTTGATTACATGCAAAATTTTTGCATATATATGCAGTTGGCTTCTCATCAATACTATATTGTGTACTAGTCCAATTTGCAAATTGTTCTAATTGATTATAATTTAATGAAGTATCCTTTAACAATAAGACTTTATGAGGAGCATACTCTGAACGGATTGCATTTATAAATTCTATAGTTTTATCATCTTTTCCATTACCAACAATAACAATCTCCTTTGATTTATTTGTATCAAATAAGAATGCGGAAAGCATTAAAGTATAACCTGTAGGTGCACGATGTATATCTTCAGAGAAAGCTCGAATTGTTTTTTCTGCAAGATCTGCCCATTTAACATCACCAGTTATTCGTGAGAGTTTAAGCATATTCATTACAGCTACAGAATTACCCGATGGAATTGCACCATCATAAGCTGTTTTTGTCCTTACTATAAGTTTTTCAGATTGATCAGACCCAAGAAAAAAACCACCATTCTTATCATCCCAATAATCATCTACCATTATATTCATTAAATCAATACATTTAGATAGATATTCTGCTTCGAAGGATGCTTCATATATCTCTAATAAACCCCATGATATAAACGCATAATCATCAAGATGGGCATTAATAGCAGCTTTATTATTTCGAAATCTTTTTAGTAATTTTCCATCTTTAGAAATTTTATTTAGTACGAATTCAGAAGATTTCTTTGCTGCTTTAAGATAGGAGGGTTCCTGAAATATAATGGACGCTCTTGCAAGAGCGGCAATCATCAAACCATTCCAATCACTAAGTATTTTATCATCCTTTAATGGATGAACTCTATATTCTCTTTTATCAAATAATTTCTTTCTTGCAGACTCTATCGAAGGTTGATTATAAAAATCAAAATTATTTAAGTGAGGGATATTTTGCGCATTCTTTTTTCCGCTTGACTCATCTTTAAAGTTGCCTTCATATTTTATTGAAAATGTATTATTGAAATCTTTACTTAACGAGGCGCCTAAGACTTCCTCAACTTCTTTTTTAGTCCATGTATAAAATTTTCCTTCTTCCCCTTCACTATCTGCATCTTCGGCTGAATAGAAGCCTCCATTTGAGGCTGTTAAATCACGCAAAACATACTTAAATATTTCTTTAGTAGTACTTTCAAAAATTTTATCACCAGTTATATGAAAGGCTTCTGTATAGGCCATAGCAATCATTGCTTGGTCATAAAGCATTTTTTCAAAATGGGGAACGAGCCAATGCCTATCCGTAGAATAGCGATGAAACCCAAACCCAATTTGGTCATAAATACCACCAAGTCGCATTTGTTTCAACGTTTTTATAACCATATCCAATGCAAGTTGATTGCCATAAGAATAATTATACCTCATTAAAAATATCAAATTATGAGAAGATGGAAATTTTGGTGCTCTAAAGAAGCCACCATGTTCTTCATCAAAACCATTGCGAAATTGGTCATAGGCTGAAGTAATTAATTCTTCTGATAGATTATTTCCTGCAGGTTTAGAGTTTATTTTATCAAGATAATTTTTTACTTGATTAACCGAAGTCATAATATCATCACGTTTTGTTGTCCAAGCTTCCGTTATCATAGGCAATATCTGAAACATTCCAGATCTACCGCTTCTACTATCTTTAGGGAAATAAGTACC
Organism: Fidelibacterota bacterium; assembly: GCA_029936965.1. Lineage (GTDB taxonomy): Bacteria > Fidelibacterota > Marinisomatia > Marinisomatales > TCS55. The sequence continues at coordinate 12,778 of JAPYRG010000009.1, read as the reverse complement.
TGCAAAAAATGGTTCTTTCTGTGGTGTCATTACAATATTAAGTGGCCATCCACCTCTACCTGTCATTGCCTGACAGACAGACATATATAAATGATCAATTTCAGGTAATTCTTCTCGATCAACTTTAATAGATACAAAATTTTCATTTAATAGTTTTGCCACGCTGTCATCTTCAAATGATTCATGTTCCATAACATGACACCAGTGACATGTTGAGTAACCTATAGATAAAAAAATGGGACGGTCTAATTTTTTCGCTTTATTAAAAGCTTCTTCTCCCCATGGATACCAATCGACAGGGTTATCTGCATGTTGCAATAGATATGGACTTTGTTCATCTGCAAGACGATTCATTTTTACATCTTTAACTTTTTCAATTTTACTGTCTGTTTGTGATTTAGTAGTACAACTGATAAATAATATAAGTAATAATATCTCTATTTGTTTGTATGGATTCATAGCCATCTTGGAATTTGGGCATCTACCACGTAATTTCAAAATGTAACAGCTTATAATACATAAAAACTATAATCGTAAAGTAGGAATTAATTGATTTATTTAAGTGTAATCTTATTATATCTCTTAATACTGATTGGTATAGGGATAGTTAAATCACGCAAAATAAATACTCAATCAGATTTTGCACTTGCAGGTAGATCTCTAACCCCATGGATTTTAGTGGGCACGATGCTTGCCACATGGATTGGAACAGGTTCTATATTAGGCAATGCCGGTAAAACGTATGAAATAGGAATGGCAGCATTGATGTTACCTATTGGAAGCATTATGGGTATAATACTATTAACTAAAGTTGCCGGAAAAGTACGGAATGTGAAAAAATTTACAGTTCCTGAAATAATAGGTGATCGATACGGCTCATTTGCTAGAAATTTATGTGTATTTGCATTGGTTTCTGCGTATATGGTGATCGTAAGTTATCAATACAATGCTGGCGGAGCAGTAATATATACAGTCTTTTCTAATCAAATACAATCACCTTTCTTTACTATTGAAACTGCAACAATTATTGCAGCCATTTTTATCATTTTATATACAATGTTAGCTGGCCTATTAAGTGTGGCATTTACAGATGCAGCAAATGGAATACTTATGACTATAAGTCTTGTCATCGCTTTTCCTATTCTATGGATAAAAGCTGGAGGATTTAATGGAATGGAAATAGCTTTCGAATCAATGAATAAATCTAGTCATATGCAATTTTTTGGTATCTTTTCCACTTTTGATATTATCAATTTTTGCTTACCTCCATTTCTGTTAATTCTTGGAGATGCAAATATGTATCAAAGATTTTCTGCAAGTAAAGATCATGAAAGCGCAACCAAAGCAACAATTATATTGATATTTGCAGTATTGATTATTGAATTACTGATTATTGCTTCATCATGGGTTGCATCAAGTCTGATAATAGAAGATGAAGTGGGTAAGTATGTTCTGATTTATACTGCTTATGATTTGTTACCTTCATTTTTAGGTGCAATGATGCTTGCAACCATTGTAGGTATCATTATATCGACAGCAGATTCTTTTTTATTAATCCCTGCAAATACTCTTATAAAAGATGTTTATTTAAAATATATAAATGAAAGCGCATCTGAAAAGAAAATCGTGGGTTTAAGTCGTTTATTGGTACTTATTCTTGGAATTTTAGCATATATCGTTTCTATTGGTTTTTCTAAATCAGCTGGTTTTTTTGAACGAGCATTGTACGCTTACACAATATATGGCGCATCAATTACTCCTGCTTTGTTAGCAGCATTATTCTGGAAGCGTTCTACAAAAGAAGGTGCAGTAACTTCAATACTATCAGGAATTATTATAACCTTTTTGTGGAAGGAATTCCCGATACTTTGGAATTGGTTGCCAAGCGAACTCTATTTTTCATTAGATGAAGTATTACCAGCGATTTTAGTTTCTTCATTGGTGTTACTCATTGTTAGTATTTTTACCCAAGAAAAAGAATCTGCAATCAAATAAATCTATTTTTCTCATAATTGCACCATTAGATTTAATAGCGGAGTAATAGTAACAAAATTAAAATATTGAGATTTATATGGAAAATTATCTAGATAGAATTAATGAAGTTGTCGAAGAGGATATTATTCCACTAGAAGAAGACTTTTTATTGCGTGGCTTCTTAAGTGTATTGCCTAAATTAAATGAATGTAGAGAGAAGGTGAAGAAACTTGGACTTTGGACTCCTTATTTATCTAAAAAGCATGGAGGGATGGGCCTTTCATTATTAGAATTCGCTAGTGTGAGCGAACTTTTGGGTAAATCACTATTAGGTCATTATTGTTTTAACTCTCAAGCTCCAGATATTGGTAATATAGAATTATTAAAGGATCGTGCTAGTAGTGAGTTAAAAAATAAGTTTCTTTCTCCATTGATATCTGGAGAAATACGCAGTTGCTTTGGTATGACTGAGCCTCAAAATCCTGGTTCGAACCCAATCTGGATGGACACATTAGCTATTAAAGATGGTAATGATTATGTGATTAATGGAAATAAATGGTTCACAAGCTCAGCAGATGGAGCAAGCATTTGTGTTGTTATGGCAGTAACAGACCCAGATGCAGAAAATAAATATTCTAAAGCAAGTATGTTTGTAGTTCCAATGGATAACCCAGGATTTGAAATTGTTAGGAATATTCCTGTCATGGGTCATGAGGGTGAAGATTATAACAGCCATGCTGAAACCAAATTTACAGATTGCAGGATACCTTCAACATATATGATTGGAGATATTGGCCAAGGTTTTATGCTAGCACAAGAGAGATTGGGCCCGGGAAGAATTCATCATTGTATGCGCTGGATTGGAATTTGTGAGCGAGCATTAGACCTAATGTGTAGAAGAGTATCTACAAGAGAGCTTAACCCAAATCAATTTCTAGCTGAAAAGCAAACAATCCAAAATTGGATTTCAGAATCTGCAGCAGAAATCTATGGCGCAAGACTAATGGTAATAGATTGTGCAAAGAAAGTACAAGAATTTCAAACTAAGGGAGCAAGAAAAGAAATCTCTATGATTAAACTTTGTGTTGCTAATGTTTTAATGAATGTCCTTGATAGAGCAATTCAGGCGCATGGAGCATTAGGAATAACAGATTATACTCCTCTTGCATATTGGTATCGCCATGAACGTGGTGCAAGAATATATGATGGGGCAGATGAGATTCATAAAAACTTAATAGCTAGAATAATACTCAAAAATTATATTGACTAATTCTGATACCATTTCTGTAAGACCTGATGAGGCTTTTGATGAAAATAATCTAAGAGAATATTTAATTGGTGAACTTGAGGGTAGTTCAAATGATTTTTCAGTACGTCAATTTGGTGAAGGTAAGGCTAATTTAACATATCTTCTTGATTATGGATCACACCAGTATGTACTGAGAAGGCCACCTTTAGGCCCATTAGCTCCAACTTCACATGATATGTCAAGAGAGTTTAAAGTTCTTTCCGTTTTACACAAAAGTTTCCCATATGCCCCACAGGCATTGCATTTTTGTGAAGATGTGGACATAATAGGTTCCCCTTTTTTTATAATGGAACGAAAAGTTGGAACAGTAATACGAAAAGAATTACCAGAAAATTTTTATAATAAAAAAAATGGCCCGGAATTAATAAGTGAACAATTAATAAAAACCTTAGCAGAATTTCATCAGGTAGATTATTCTGATCTTGACCTAGATAACTTAGGTAAGCCAAGTGGATTTTTAGAAAGACAAGTAGCTGGGTGGAAAAAAAGATGGGATAATGCAAAACATCAAGATCTTGATTCAGTAGAGGAAATATATAATTGGCTTATTAAAAACATTCCTAATACTAATCAGTTTAGTATTATACATAATGATTATAAACTTGACAATGTGATGTTTGATGATGGTGATCCAGGAAAAATTATAGCAGTTTTTGATTGGGATATGTGTACTCTGGGAGACCCACTTTGTGATTTAGGATCTTTACTTAGTTATTGGTGCACACCTTCAGATCCTGTTTTATTTCAACAAGCATCAACAATGCCTGTAGACGAACGTTTTTATTCTAGGAATAGATTAGTTGAAGAATACGCAACTATCAGTGGTTATGATATTTCTAACATACGTTTTTATCATATATTAGGGTTATACCGGCTTATAGGTATTGCAGCTCAGATTTATATACGTTTTCTTAGAGGACAAACAAAGGATAAACGGTTTACCATATTTGGCAATATGATAGATCTTGTATCAAAATATGGATTAGATCTTATTGCGGACGCTTAATGTTTGCAAACCCTGGATAGTTCAAACTTCCCAAATATAACACTCCATTTTCTTCTTCAACGCTTGTGATAGGAGAGAAAGAATTTGGAGATGGATCTTGGAGATTATATATCACATTTCCATTTGAGTCAATTCCAAGTATAAAACCATGTCTTACTGGAGCCGGTTGTATGAAAAGAGGAAGTCGATATACAATTTTACGTAGAAATGGTTTTGGTGCGAGAGCATCTGCCTCTGCATTTCTAGGAGTAAACATTGCAATCCAAAAGACTCCATTTGACCCGGTTGATATACCATCTGGGAATCCCGGTGTATTAGTAAATATTCTTTCTCGAGTGCCAGCTTTTGGCCCCTGTAGCCAATATTTACTAATAGAATAATCATATGTTTCGTTAAACAAAAGAAATTCACCATTTTCACTAACTGCAACACCATTAGCAAAGTATAAATTATCCAAAAGAAGAGTTAATTTTTCTGTTGAAGGATCGTAACTAATCAATTTACCATGAGGACGATGTTCCCAAAGATCGCCCCTATAATTATGAACATTAAACTTTTCGGAAGCATCTGAAAAATAAATCATACCATCAGGCCCCACATCCACATCATCAGTAAAATTCAAAGGAACACCATCTATTTCAGTAGCTAATGTTTTGATATTACCATTAATATCTATAGATAAGAGTCCTTTCAAAGCATCTGCAATAATTAAATTACCTGAATTATCAAAGTCTAAACCTAATGGTCGCCCTTTTGTATTAGCAAATACTCCTAAATTTTTACCTTCTGGAGTGAATCGTATAATTTTCCCATCTAAAAATCCACCATATAAAAGCCCATTTTCATCAATATCAACATCTTCTGGACCAATAGATTCATTTACATGAATTATGTTTGATGAAGCCAGATAATCATTTATTGCATATTCACCTTTTAAATCTGGGGCAGAGGGGGGTGTCCATGCTACAGGATCAATTGGTATTGGCCAAGCAACTAGATAAAGAAATAAAATTAAAAATATAACTAAAAAATATTTGCCGATTTTCATTATTATTATTATCCTAAGAATCTGAAAATTTTATTCCTGAAAAGCCCGGTAATGATTCTAAAATATCTGAGCCCAGCAGTAATGAAGGAGTATAATATCCTCCAGCGAATTTATTTTTCATTATATTCTTGGCAAAAAACATTGCACCATATCCAGTAACATCATATCCATTTGCTACCTGAAAATATCCTGATTCTATTTTTCCTTTTTTATTTTTTACCTCAGCCCAAACCCACATTTTAGATTTGGCTCTTTGCTCATCACTATCACCGCCATTAATAATCTTTTTCTCCATTTTGTTTTTTATATAATTCTGCACAAATTTCAATTTTAAAATAAAAAGCCATTTACGTAGTTTTTTAATTTTATTTATCCCCGATTCTGATCTTGGTGTGTATACTGTTATATTTGGTATTCCAGTAGAATAGTAAGCCGTAGCTACATCTCCCCATGGAATACTCATTGCCATTTTTGGCCCTTGGCCATAATCAATTTCTTTTACTGAATGAGCAAGAGGGACTTGTTCAATTTTCCCATCTTTCCTTATCCTCCCTCCATTACTTAATCCTTCAATAGAAGTCTTTGCAGTTCCAATACTTGGTTTTCCATTTTCACTAAAGAAGCAAATATTTAATTCGTTAGCATCGGTAAGTTTATCTTTTAACATAAAAGATATACAATCAGTGGGAATTACATCAAAGCCAACGCCAGGACAAATTATTATTCCAGCATCTGTAGCTTCTTCATTTTTACTCTCTGCATAAACAAACACATCGATTTCTCCTGTGATATCAATGTAATGAGTTTTTGTTCGGATACAACTATCAATTAGAGATTTTGCTGTTAATGAATATGGCCCAGCAGCATTTATTATAACATCAATGTTTTTCAAAATATTATCAATATTATCAGGATTATCTAATGAAAAAATAGAAGAATCAAATCCATGCTTATCTGCTAAACTATTTATTTTTTCTTTATTTCTACCTGCCAGTATAGGTTTAATATTTTGCCCAATTAGTTCATTAATAATTAACCTTGATGTATATCCATTTGCTCCATATAACATTAATTTTTTGCTCATTGTATTCCTTAAGTGTTTTTATTATTGTTTGATCCAATTTAATATGAGTTGTTATGAAAATAGATAATAAAACACTTTTATTTTTCTTGTTTATCTTTCAGTTGTCTCCATTATGTAGTCAGGATAGTCCTGATATTAATGAAAAAAGTTCTTTATATGACCTCCCAGAGAATATGCCTTTGCAAACGAAGCTGTTATGGTCTGAAAATGGCTTATTACGTAAAACAAAATTGTTTAATGTTGATCGTCCACGAGAATTAATCCTTAGAAAAAATATGTTGCAGTTACATCAGAAATTAGCTCTAGGTACTTTAGGTTTATTATTTGCCCAAGGTTATTTAGGGTCTAAGTTAAAAAATGCAGGTTCAAATTATTCTAAAATGAGTAATAATCATGCTTTGCTTGGTAACATTGCAATTGGGTCCTACTTTGCATCTGCAATGTTAAGCTATACTGCTCCACCTGCAGTTCGATATAACAAAAAAATTGATTCAATTAGAATTCATCGTTGGTTATCAATTATTCATTTTAGCGGCATGATAGCATTGCCCTTTTTAGGTAAAAGGGTATCTAACCCTGGTAAGTATAATATAACATACAATGATGCACTTAAACTTCATCGCAATACAGCTATTTTAACAATTAGCTCAATGACCCTTTCAGCATTAATTACATTCTTGCCATTTTAACATGATAAACAAAAATATTTTTCTTCTGATCATTCCGTTCGTTATTTATGGTCAAACTTATGATATAAATAATAAAAGTAAGATTACATACTATGGATATCATTATACCAAAAATTGGGATGGTCATTCTGATAATATTAATGGAGTAATTAATTATAATTTTACTGATAATAAAGTAAATAGTTGTTCTTTGAGAGTGGACCTTTCAACCTTTGATAGTGGGAATTCAAATCGAGATTCAAATATGTTAACCTACCTTGAGGCTTTTAATTATCCGGATGTTGTATTTGTTTCTAACGATATATCTATTAAAGGTGAAAATGCATTTATTAATGGAAAGTTATCTCTTCATGGCGTTATTAAAGAGATTGATACTATAGCAAAATTGTCATTAGCTGATGGATTTATTGCATCTGGTACATTTAATATTTTGCTATCTGATTTTGGAATAGAAAGACCTGCTTTACTGTTTAAAAAAATTAATGATGAGATACAAATCGAGTATATGATTATTGGAAACAATAAATAAAATTAATTAGTTAATAAATCATTTGCCGTTTTTTCCAATTCAAAGAAGAAGTAATCTAAATCCTTCTGTTTTAGTTTAAAATTTGATGTTACAAGCCTAATGCATGTAGTACTATTAATATTCGCATAATTAACCATTAGTTTTCCTTCGGATAATAATTTTTCTCTTACAAAAATATTAAATTGATTCCAATCTGAACTTTCTAAAGAATTTGGTTGTATTTGAAAACATACATTTAATGATTCTACTGTATTAATTAGTTTTAATAATGTTGATGATTCAATTTTTTCTTTTGCATATAAAGCCATATCAAAAATATGATCAATATTTTTTTCAAAACCTTTATCCCCAAGATATTTCCAGCTAAGCCATAGCTTCAACGCATCTGTCCTTCTACCACATTGTAAAGAATGTTCTCCGAGGTTTATATTATCATTGGTATCATCATGGAATAAATAATCTGTCCCTTCAACTGTATTGATTTTTTTTAATATAGAAGAATCTTTAAATAAAGTTGTAGTGCACATTAAAGGCATTCCCATCATTTTGTGAGCACACCAAGTAAGAGAGTTAGATCGCTCAATTCCTTTCATCAAATGATTATGTTTTGATGAGATGATTGCTGATCCACCCCAAGATGCATCAACATGGAACCATAGATTATATTTTTCACAAATATCAGCCAATGTACTAAATGGATCAAAGCTGCCCTGAACTGTAGTCCCTGCCGTACCACCAACAAAAAACGGTTGGTTTCCGTTATTAATAGATTTTTGAATAGAATTTTCTAAAGCTGATGGTTCCATACGGCCATTATTATCACAAGGTACTTTTATAATTTGTTTCGTTCCAATACCAAGTTGATGGGCAGCTTTAAGAAAGGAATAATGTGATTCTTCTGATATAAAACCAGTCAATACTTTACTTCCAAAAACACCATTTTCTTTCAATGTAGGGTCAAATTGATAGATTGCTGCAAGCATACCTAGTAGATTTCCATTGCTGCCTCCAGTTACAAAGGTTCCAAATCCATTATGATAGCCAATTAATGAACACATTCTTTTTATTAATTCTTTTTCCATTAACGTTGCTACCGGACTCATCTCAAAAGTATACATAGAGCTATTTGTCACTGCTGTAAGGATTTCTCCCAAATATCCTGTGACAGAAAACCCAGAGAATAGCTGATTGTAAAAATTTGTACTGCCAGTTTTAACAGATAGTGTTAAATATTTTTCAATTATTTCCTTAATACCATCAAAATTGGTTGAGGTATCTAAGTTAAAATCAAATTCTTTCTCAAGATATTCTTTAGAGACTTCTGGCTTTGTAAGCCCTATATTTTTATTCTGATTTTCAAGATAATGAATTATACGATCGTGAATATCCTTAATCAATTGTGTTTCATCCATAACAGTTTAAAGCTTGGTCCCTATTTGATTAAAATTAATTAAATATCAGATTAAAAGAAGATTTTATAATAAAGTGGTGTTGGTAGCCAGCGAGTTAAATAGAGGATCATTTTAATTTGCCATGGCAAAATATATGTCTTTTTCCCCTTATCAATTGCTTTAACCATTTTTTTTGCAGCATCATCTGTCTGAAGAAGAAAAGGCATAGGAAATTTATTTGTATCGGTCATTTCACTTACTATAAATCCTGGACATATTGAAGTTAACTGTATATTATATTTTTTTAGCGCCATACGCCAACTATCTGCTATCATTCTTACGGCTGCCTTGGATGAAGAATAGCCTGCATGAAAAGCAATTGGCCTGAAGCTGGCTATAGAACTAATAATTACAATTTTACCTGACTTTTTCTCTTTCATTTTTGGGACAAAAGGTATGATTGAATTCGTTACACCTATTACATTTGTAGAAATTACCTTATTGATCTGTGTTGGATCACCGGAACTGATTTTATCTGAATAGGCAACACCTGCATTTGCTATAACTATATCAATACCCTGAGTGTGATCCAAAAATTCATTAATAATTTTAGTTGATTTGTTTTCATCAGTAACATCAAGAGAGTATACTAATACTTCTTTAGCACCAAGCTCTTCACATTTTTTGGAAACCTGATTAAGTTTTTCAGTTCTTCTTGCAGATAATCCTAAAATAGCCCCTCGTTTTGCATACTCAATTGCAAGAGCTTCTCCAATTCCACTGCTTGCACCTGTAATAAAAATTCTTTCATTCATAATATTTATAAATATCTCCTCGTTGTTGATCTTCTAAATTTATCTAATTCATCATATTCTTTAAAATGCTTCATTGTTAATCGAACTAAAATAATGCCTTTATTTGAAGATGCATAAGCAATAGGCAGATTGTCTTTTAATCCTTCATTCTTTGAAATAATAAACTCGAATGTATCATTATCTATTTCTGTATTAGTTATTTTATAAAATACATCTGTATTACGATTATGAGCATGAATAGACCAATATCTATCATTAGATGGGACTGGCATGCTTACATATAAATCACCTTTTCTTAGATCATATGGTATGATTGTATAAATAAAATCAGGATTTGGTTTCCTTGATGAAGCAGCATCGCCTATACAAATTGGATCAGAATAGATTACACCATCCACCCAACGTTGACCGCATTCTTCCCGAAAATTTATACGTGATTCTTCCAGATCCTTATCTAGTTTAGACATAACAAGTCTTGGACCAATCCAAAGAAAAAATGATTGAGAAATAATGAAAGAGATAAGGAATTTTGTTATCAAAATTTTCATTTTATTGTAATGGTAAAATTGACCCGATTGGTACAGAGTTTTTATTTTCATAGTAAGAAGGTTTAGGACCATATATGCGCATTACAATGTTAAAGTCTTTCCCTGCATGAATAATGGTTTGTTTATTTGGATACTTTTTTGGATCATCTGTTATAATAATTTCATATTCACCTAGATTATTAAGTGTTGTCCTGTGCGAGCTTGCAACGGTTTGTTGGTGGGGTTCAATCCTTCCATTTTGAAAATCATATGTAACAAAACTCCAATATCTACAATCGGGAGCAGTACCTTTTAATATATAATCTTTGGTACCTATTAGCGGTGTATTTGAATCATCATACATAGCTTCCAAGTAAATGATTTCAGGGCGTACACTCCCTAATAGTCCAGTAAATGCTACATAATTTCTCAACCATGGGTTTTGACCTTTCATTGATTGGTCAAAGTGAGCAATCCATTGATTACGTTTAACATCTCCAAGAAAAAATTGGGACAATGAGTTGGTATAGGTAAACTGAAAAAAAATTAGAAAACTAAATAAGAGGCCTGAAAATATTGGTAAAACAGTTTGAATTAATATTCCCTGTTTGCTTGTGTCCATTATTTATTCAATTTAAGTTCGAAAAAATTTTCCGTCTTAATTATAAAGAAAATAACGCAACAGAACATTTGATCCAATGAAAGGTGAAAACAGAGTACAATATCGCCTTGATGGTGTGGAATTATGGCTAACATGGGTTTTGCCTATAGTTGGTATATTATTAGGGCTTTATAAATGGGTAATCCAATCCCATGCACCTTATTTCTTTTTGTTTACTTTAATACCGCCCGTTCTGTTTGGTTATACATTTGAATATTGGTCCAATAAACATTGGAGGCTTTCAGTCTGGCGCACTAATTATAGCCAGGATGGTTTTCAATCAACTGTCGGTCTGATTTATGGAGGGTTTACCCAGCTTCTATTATTTTGTTTAGGTAACTCTTTACCGTTTACCAATAGTCTCAATGGAAAGCTCGAATGGGTGTTGATGCTGATTGTAGTTGGTACAGTTTTTGGATTATTATATATGGTACTATCAATAGAAGATGGTTTTTATACTGTTTTTAATGCATCATATTATAAAAAAGAAGGATCGGTTCGCGCTGCTTTACGGAATGGAATAACATTTTACAGCATCTTTTCTTTTTTATTTTCATTTATATGTATGATTGGGCATTCATTTTTAATGGGCTCCGTACCAATTTCATTTTTTCTTTGGCTTACAGTTATCGCTTCCTTTATTCTAATAGCTCCTTTTTTGATCATTGGTTATAACAGTTTTCAACAATTAGAAGAATATAGATTAAGCAATGAAGGCATTGAGGAACAGACTGATACTTTTACATTATTATTAAAACATCGCAAAAGGATCTTTCAAGCTATTGTAGTTGTATTATTATCATCCTTTGTCTTTCTTATTTCTTGGACAGTAAATATGTCTAAGAGGGATATTCCAAATTATGTATCACCTGATATAAAATTACCACAAGTTTTGATTACCGCCCCTGGAGATACCAGTCTTTTAGCAAGTCTTATCCCTGGAAAAAAGGGACCATTTACGTTGTGTCCTGAATTTGATAATCGAATACGCCGATATTCATGGGTTCCTCAATCAGAAAATGATGTATTAACTCTTGTCCCAAAATATGATGATGCAGTAATCGCTGTTTCATTGAATGACCGCACAATTCCAAAGTCAGGTCCTATTAAAATTCCAGGAAATAAAGCTGGTAAGGAATATAAAATTTCTTTGCGGAGTGGAGATGAAAATAAAGCTGCAGAATATGTGGTTGTTGTGCTTCCCACCAGTTTTCTTCCCTTACAAGTAAAGATTCATGATATAGATATGGTAGGTGATGGGTTCATTTTTTCAGGAAATTTTACTGTTCCTAAATTTAGAGACTGGTCCATGATCTTTCGTGATACGTATGAAGAATGGGGGAGCGAGGGCATGTGGGATGCTTTTTTTAATACATTATATTCACGATTTACAGTTCCTGAACAGGCTTCGAAGCAGACGGACACACCAATTCCTGAACCTTCACGCCCATACCTTCCTTATATGTATGTTCTTGATAAATATGGAACACCATTATTTTATCAGATGGCTGGTTTTGGCTTTTCAGCCTTTCGACCATATAAATATGGCTTCCATTATGGCATCATTCATGAGTATATCCAATATGCCATAGGTTTAGGTAAAACGAACCTATTGGATGACAACTTTGAACCAGAAGGTTCGCAGATTATACCGTTACAAGATGTACGAACTGAATTACACGAATTTCGATGGTTAGATGATGGTCGTATTATTCAGATTGGATCAAAAAATCATCCGTGGCCTG
>JAPYRG010000027.1:12698-18051 GCA_029936965.1 Fidelibacterota bacterium | reverse complement strand
AAAGAAAGATTTTTGCGGGCGTCGTATAATGGCTATTACCCGAGCTTCCCAAGCTCGTGACGTGAGTTCGATTCTCATCGCCCGCTCTTCAAAATAAGTATGGTTATTTATAGATTTATACCTCTTATTATTTCCTGGATTTTGATTTCAGCTCAAAATTATATGAATGGAAATAAATTATTGATGGTAGCTAGTTTGGTTATTCCAATGCTGCTTTTAGTTATGAGGAGACCAGTACTGCTTTTTGTTCAATGGACAACCTTCTTTGGAATTATTGTCTGGATAAGAGCTGGTGTGCATTATATAAGTTATATAATTGATCCGAATGGTAATTATTTTATGGTGGTAATATTATTTTCATTCCTTTCTTTATGGGCAGTTGGAAGCGGGCTTTTATTATACAACGATGATCTTCGCCGTTTATATCGTTTGTAAATTTCAAAAAAATCAAAGGCATAGCATTGATTCAATAACGTAGTTTTTAATTATGAAAATTAATCATATAGAGAAAGATAGTATCGCCGAATCCATTGGTCTGAAAAAAGGAGATCAATTGTATTCAATTGACGGTTCGAGAGTTAAAGATGTTATTGACTATAGATTTAAGGTAGCAGATGAGAATATTGTCATTAAGGTTAAACAAGGTGTAGAGCTTATCGAATACGAAATTGAAAAAGATATTGACGACAATTTGGGAATAGGATTTGATGATTTTAATATTCGTGCCTGTGCTAATGATTGTGTTTTTTGTTTTGCTGATCAAAATCCTCCTGGAATGAGAGAAGGTCTATATTTTCGTGATGGAGATTTTCGTATGTCGTTTCTCTATGGTCATTTTATCACAATGACTAATATGGGGTGGAAACAATTAAAACGAGTAGTTGAGCAACAATTATCCCCTTTGTATGTATCTGTTCATGTGACAGACCCTGATAAAAGACTAGAAATGTTTTTATATGGCAAGGATGATTTTTTAATGAAAAAATTTGAATATCTTACGGAGAATGGAATTGAGTTGCATGCGCAAGTTGTTCTTTGTCCAGGATGGAATGATGGACAGTTCTTAGAAAAGACAGTTGCCGATATTTATTCTTTTTATCCAAATGCATTATCTATGTCTATCGTTCCAGTGGGCCTGACAAAACATAGAGAAGGTTTGCCTAAGCTTCCTCAAGTAACGAAAGAATATGCTAGAAGCTTTATTCCAATAGCTCAGAAACTCTCTAAAAAATATCTCCAAAAAGATGGAAATAATTTTGTTCTGCTTAGCGATGAATGGTTTTTAAAAGTAGGTAATGAAGTGCCAAGTTTAGACTATTATGCTGGACATGATTTAATTGAAAACGGAGTTGGTCAGGTAGCGCATTTTATGGATAATTGGAAAAAGGAGATAAATAACTACGATTCTGTTAAGGGAATATCAAAAAAAGTTACAATTTGTACCGGAACGTTAGTTTCAAACTATTTTCAAGAAAATTTTATACCTCTTTTTGAATCCTTTTCAAATTTAGATATTCAGTTAAAAACCCTAGTAAATACATTTTTTGGTGAAGATGAAGTAACGGTAAGTGGGCTTTTAACTGGTCATGATATTATATCACAATTACGGGGACAAGAATTAGGAGATTTAGTTTTATTATCTAACCGTGTTTTAAATGAAGATAATACGGTAACATTAGATGATATGAATTTGGAAAAGATATCTAATTCTTTAAATGTGCCAGTTCGAGTTGTCGATGATTCACCAGCTGATTTTTTCTTAGCATTAGAGATATGAGTAGACCTTCAATAGCAATTATTGGTCGCCCAAATGTAGGGAAGTCGACATTATTTAATCGTTTGGTAGAAAAACGGAAAGCAATTGTAGATGCCAAAGAAGGCATAACTAGGGATCGAATCAGAGGAACTCTTGAGTGGGAAAATCGTTTATATGATATTATTGATACAGGTGGATATATCCCTGATGATGTGGACGTATTTAATGCAGCGGTTCGTGAACAATCAGAGTTAGCTATACAAGAAGCAGATTTTATTTTATTTCTTGTTGATGGGAAACAAGATCCTACCTCGAGTGATAAGGATTTATCGAATCTAGTACGTAAATCAGGTAAACCTCATTTATTAGCTGTGAATAAATGCGATTCAATAGATTTAGATAATCAACAATTCCGTTTTTATGAATTAGCCCTTGAACCCATTATAACATTATCTGCATTAACGGGGAGACTAACTGGAGATATGTTAGAAAAGATTTCATCTTCATTAGGGCATATTTCTGATAAAGATAGCGATGATTCCTATATGCAACTAGCTATCGTTGGCATGCCTAATGTTGGAAAATCATCCCTTACAAATGCATTACTCCAAAAAAATCAGACAATTGTAACGCCTATAGCAGGAACTACCCGAGATTCAATCGATACAGCCTTTAAATGGTACGGAAAAACAGTTACCTTGGTTGATACTGCTGGACTGCGAAAAAAGGCTAAAGTAAGCGATAATATTGAGTTTTATAGTAATCTTAGAACACATAGCGCAATTGAACAGGCAGATGTTTCTTTGGTGTTAATTGATGCGGAGAAGGGATTTAGTAAGCAAGACAAAGCAATTGTTGATCTGGTGATAAAAAAAGGGAAAGGGTTAGTGCTATTAGTAAATAAATGGGATCTTATTGAGGCAGATACAAATACTATGTCTGAAATGAAAAAAGAAATTCAACGACAATTTAAAGCTCTGGATCATTATCCAATATTGTTTATTTCTGCACTTACAAGAAGGCGTGTATCAAATATTTTGAAAATAGCTGATGAAGTATATCATTCAAGAATGAAAAAAATTAGTACAAAATTATTAAATAATTTTCTTGATGATGCAGTAAAGAAGATGTCTATCCCCGCTATCAAAGGGAGAATGATACGAATTAAATTTATTAATCAAGTTAGAACTTCTCCTCCATTGATTGTTCTTCATACAAATTATCCGAAATTAGTACCTGTACATTATCGTAGATA
This sequence comes from Fidelibacterota bacterium, assembly GCA_029936965.1. Classification (GTDB taxonomy): domain Bacteria; phylum Fidelibacterota; class Marinisomatia; order Marinisomatales; family TCS55. The sequence goes on along the minus strand of JAPYRG010000027.1, from coordinate 15,040 downwards.
CATTGAAAACCAGTTAAGAGAATCGTTTGATTTTCATGGAGTTCCCATCAAATTAGCGTTCCGAAAATCATAAATAATGGAATTACTATTTAATAAAGAAAAGTATATTAAAAAGGTTTGGGAGCGGGTGGTAGCCAAACCAAGGAGGAAAGTGGAGGGTGAACTTTGGGTAATAATCCCGCTCCCTTACTTAAATAAATGATTTAAATATGAAAAAGTTCCCGAAATATTATGTTATGGCAATCCTCTCGTTTCAAATAGTCCTATTAATTTTTGTATCTAATCCTTTATTGAACGCACAGGATACAAAAGGATTAAAAGTATCATTTTGGAATGTAGAAAACCTATTTGATTTAGATAATGACCCTGATAAAAATGATGATGAGTTTTCTATAGGGGGAAGAAAAAATGTTACTACAGAAATATATGATTTAAAGCTCAAGAATTGTGGAGAAGTCCTTCAAGATTTAAATGCAGATATATTAGGTATTTGTGAAGTTGAAAATAGATTTATGCTAGAGGAGTTAAATCGAACATACACAGATCGAGATTATTCTATCGTGCACTATGATTCTCCAGATAATCGAGGAATTGATTGCGCATTGCTATACGATGCAAAAGTATTTAAGCTTTTAGAATCAAATCCTGTTGAAAATATCTTGCCAGGTAATCTCCCAACAAGGGATATTATTCACGTAAAAGGATCATATCATGATCAGTTATTACATATTTTTGTAAATCATTGGCCGTCAAATTATGGAGGAAGAGAAAAGGCGATACCAAAACGTGCTGTAACATCCAATTTACTTGAGAATGTACTTTTAGATATTTTAGAGGATGATCCAGATGCAAATATAGTATTAATAGGTGACTTTAATGAAGAGCCTACAGATTCTAACATTATTGAACTTATAGATATGAAAAATGACAATAGATATGCCAAGTCATTTATTAATCTAATGGATCCTCTTGTTGGAAAAGAAAAAGTTGGAACATATGTATATCGTGGTAAAGATAATCTAATTGATCAAATCATAATTAGTTCTGGATTGATTAATGCTGACCCACTAAAAATAATTCCCCGATCACTTACAATACTTGATTTACCAAAATACCGTCAGCAAGAAGGGAAATATGCGCATTACCCTTTTCGATTTTGGGCAGGAAATCGTCTTTTAGGAGGATATTCTGACCATCTAGCCGTCAGTTGTACTTTATTTATTGATAGATAAAATGAGCAAGTATCGTAGTCTGAATAATCTTTTAATAATTTTGATTATTTTCTCTTCTTGCGGTGAAGAAAAAGAGGAACAAGAAACACAAGAAATATTTTATCCCCTAACGAATGATTTTTTGGTAGATCATAATGCTACTGAGCAGACAGTTGCATTATATGAATTTCTTCGAGATTTTTCAGGAAATGGTACGATGTTTGGGCATCAAGATGATTTAGCCTATGGAATAGGATGGTGGGCTGAAGATGGTCGTTCTGATGTAAAAGATGTTTGTGGTGATTATCCTGCGGTATTTGGATGGGATTTAGGAGATATTACAAGAGAAGATAATCTTGATGGTGTCAATTTTGATAATATGATTAATTGGATGAGATCAATTCATCAAATGGGAGGTATTATTACAATTAGTATGCATTTAGACAATCCTATCTCTAATCAGAATGCTTGGGATAATTCAGAGGCTGTATCAAAAATTCTTCCAGGAAAACCCGATAATATGAAATACAGAATTATACTTCAGTATATTGCTGAATTCTTGGATCAAATTAAAACAAAAGATGGTACTTATATTCCTGTAATTTTACGTCCTTACCATGAACATAATCATTCTTGGGCATGGTGGGGTGCGAATAGTTGTACTATAGATGAGTATAATGCTTTATGGCGTATGACTGTAGAATATTTACGAGATGAATCTAATTTACACCATATTTTATATACAATTTCTCCTCAAGATATTTCTAGTGCTGATGAATATCTTTCTAGATATCCTGGGGATGAATGGGTTGATATATTTGGCATGGACTCGTATAGCTTATGGAATCTAGCAGCTATTACAAATCTCGGAGAAGCGTTAAGTATTGTTAATGAGCTTGCCTATGAACGTGGAAAAGTTGCTGCATTGACAGAAGTTGGTATTGAAAATGTTCCTATTGCTAATTGGTGGACTGAATATCTGCTTGAGGCTATAAATTACAATGAATTTTCACGCAAGACAGTATGGGCTTTAGTTTGGAGAAATCACAATACTGAGCATCACTTTGCACCTTATCCTGGTCATGCAAGTGCTCCAAGTTTTATTGAATTTTTTAATGATCCTTTTACATT
>JAPYRG010000027.1:0-12598 GCA_029936965.1 Fidelibacterota bacterium | reverse complement strand
TTTTTGTATTATTTTGTTTAGATGAAGAGCAATCTATATATTTTATTTATATTTTTCTTTTTTGGGTGTGCCTTAGACACTCCTGATATAAATAGGCTTCCAATGTGGTCCACAACTTTGGAAATACCCATTATCCAGACTAGCATAGATCTAAATGAGTTTCTTGAAGACTCTTTAATTACTACTTATCCATTAGGAGAAGGAGGCGATTCGATATTTGTTTTCAACAAAACTATTCAATTGGATACTGTTAGAGTTGGAGATAAACTAAAAATTGAGCCAATAGAGAAAAAAATAGTTCAATATGCTAGTGCCATAGATATTGATAGTTCTCAAACAAGATTTGCTATAGGATACGATTCTGTAGGCCTAGATGATATATCTGAGCTAATTGATGCGGAAATAGGATTAATTAATTTAGATAATATTGGGAGTCAAAATACGGATCCAATATCATTCTCCGATGTGATGCCTTCATCTTTGGTTGATATAATTGAAGCAGCTATAACTGCTTCAGGAGGCAGTGCTGAAGTTATGGTTGATACGGTTGCACTTGTTCCCCAGCAAAAAACGATTAGTTTTGACTCATTTACTTCGGCAACAGTTGATTCGGGATTCATTGATGTGAAAATATATAATAATTTATTTATTCCTCTTGGAGCGCCAATATATGTTGATATCAAGAATAGTATTGGTACCGAGTTATTTCAGTTAGTTTGGAACTCAGAAATTGCTGCAGGTGATTCTTCTGCTATTTCTCATAATGTAAGTGGAATGACGTTACCAGGTGATATGCTGGTAGAGGTTTCAGGCACATCAAATGGCTCACAAGGCGAACAAGTTGCTGTTACAATTGCAGATCTAAGCTCAACCTTCACTATTAATGTTCTTGCAAGAGATTTTAACGTATCAGAGGCAAGTGCTATGGTGCCGTCACAGACCATTGAAGACACAAGTTTCATTACAATCAATCCATCGGAAACAATTGTGGAACAGGCTATTATTACACATGGAGCATTGGATATTTCTGTAATAAATAATCTGCTATTAACAGGCAATATACTTCTCAAGATACCAAGTTTATATTATGAGTCAATTGATTCAACGTTAAAATTAAACTTTTTATTAGAATCGGGCTCATTTTCATTAAATACAGTGGACTTAGATGGATGGTCTTTAGTAATGGATTTTGATAATCAATATTTGGACTATAATTATACCATCACCACTGATGATACAGAACCCAATAGTATCTCAATTTCACAAACAGATAACGTAGAACTTGATTTGAATATTTCTGAGATATTCTTTAGTTCAGTATCGGGGCAAATTGAATCCCAAATTGTAGAGCAATCTGGGGATATTAACATTGAATCTGAATCTAGAATTCAAAGTGCCAGCATCTCGAATGGACAAATGAATTTAATTGTGGATAACAGTATTGGTGGATCAGCGAATGTTCATTTAACAGTACCGGAATTAATTAAAGGAAATACTATACTGGACACGGTATTGTTTATTGATTCTGGAGAGAATGGTTTTGCAATTTCTCTTTCTGATTATGAACTACAGCCAGTAAGCATTGACGATCAACGACTGACGTATAATACAAATACAACGACTTTAGTTGAAACAAATACTTATTATTTGCAGGATTCTATAAATATCACGATAAATCTTTCCGATTTAACATTTGATGCCGTTTCAGGCTATTTGAATCAAGACGATAATATTCAAATGGATAGGATTGATTTAGATAATGATACAAAGATTCAAACTGCAGAAATTGATTCAGGGAAAATATTATTTACTATTCAAAATTTTATTGGATTAGAAGCGGATGTTATATTTTCAATTGAGGAATTAAAGCAAGGAAGTGATCCTCTTGAAACTTCATTTCAAATAAGTTCATCTCTCGATCCGTTTCAACGTGAAATTGATTTATCAGGTTATACCTTAAGTCTACCATTAGATTCACAGAGTGTGAATTATACATCAACTTTATCAATTCCAAATGATCAATTATTATCATTAACTCTTAATGATTCTATTGCCATAGATGTATTAATTGACACCTTGTGGTTTGGTTCCATAACTGGAATAGTTGATACCGTGGATGTTTCAATTGATACAGTTAAAAAAGAAATTTCCGCCCTTCCTGAAGATATGGATGGGTTTGATTTTGCAAATGTAGAAATTTCAATCGATTTTGAATCAGGGATTTCTATTCCTGTATTTTTAGACTTAACATTAGAAGCAAGTAATTCTAATGGTGATTCTGAAACTGTTTCTATTTCCAATTGGAATATCTCAGATAGTTCAACAGTAATTGTTCCGAATGCAAGTACGTTAATCAATGTTCAGCCAGATCAAATATTAGCATATGGATCTGCAAGAGTGGGTGGAGATGGAACGGTAGGTTCTGTGACATCGGATGAAATTATCTTAGGTGAGCTATCTGTTAGAGCTCCACTTGAATTTGAGATAGGTCAAGATGCATTAATTACTACAGACCCTACGTTATTAAATGAAAATGAATCTGAGGTGGTTCCTGAAGAGATTGAAAACATTGTACTATTTGTTCAATATGATAATGATTTTGAATTTGGAAGCATGATTACTGTATCAATGAGTCAGGATACTTTAGATTTTGAATCCGGCACTGCGGATCTCTTGATTGATGAATTACAGATAGGGTCGACATCAAGTGGTCTTGATTCAATTGAATTAAATGATAACCGATTGGGCTTATTTAACCAGGATAGCATATATCTAAGGGTAGAAATAAAAGTCATTGGTCAAGAAGATAATAATGGCAATCCTGTTCCATCAAAGTTTTTGAGTACGGATGCTATGCAATTAAACATTTATGGACGAGTGCAGTATTTTATTGATGGATCTAATATATTGGATTCCGAATGATGAAGTGTATTTATCCATCACTATTGCTTTTTTCAATTATGTTTGCACAAAATAATCCTATGCAAACGGCTACTGCGGGTGCTTTCCATGCAAGGTCATTTGGAAATCACGCTATTCAAAATAATCCTGCATTTCTAGGAAAATTTGGGGAAAAAATTGTACTTGGATCTGTTGGAACAGATAGTTTGATCATTGAACCTCCTGACTCATCAAATACCCAAGAAAATGATAGCAATATTGTTTTCATCGATTCATTGATTAACTATTACTCGGTGCAATTAATTGCCAATCCTAATCGGAAAATGGTAAAAAGAATAAAAAAGGAATATCTTTCAAAGTATGGAAGGGGAATTCATTCCGTAATAATTGCTGATGAATCCATGTACAAATTTCGTGTAGGCGATTTTCTATCAAGAGACTCCGTCAATCTATATAGAGATTCACTTATTGTCTCAGGTTATGATGATGCCTGGGTAGTTACCTCTAATCAGCCCTTGCCATTGAAAGACCAGATGACTCCGTATTTCACAATGACGGTTGCTAGTCTTGAAGGAGATTTAGGGAATAATACTTTATATCCTGAATGGATAAATAATCAATTATTTGGTGGCTTGGATTTGCGAGGTTACTCTGAAAAAGAAAATTTTCTTTCCATATTTAATTCAAATGGGATTGATATCAATTTTCAAGGAGGCATAAACTGGCTCAATTTTGGTATGGGAAACTTAGCCATATCAATGTTCCAACCTAAAATATACAGTTCATTAACATTGCCTAAAGGAATTATGGATGTATTATTTAATGGTTTACAATTTGATCAACCTCAAGATTTATCTAATCTATCTTTAAATTTATTATCTGTAGCACCATTGTCACTTTCGTATGGTCGACAATTACAGATACCTGCTTTAATGGGTAAAGTAGACAAATTTTATGTTGGTGTAGGTATCAATATTTTGTTGGGTATAACTGATATTCATTTAGAGTCAGATGATATGTATGTGAGCACATCATCAGATAGTATATTTATAAAAGGTAAAAATAGTTTGATATCTAATATTGATAATGATCAAAATATAAATTTTGGAAATGGTTTTAGTATTGATTTAGGTGTTGCTGCTAATATCAATCCTAAAATAAATGTTAGCCTGGCAATGCAAAATCTGTTTGGTTCAATTACTTGGCCTAAGACATATACTAATTTCCATGAATTCTCCATAAGTATTGCCTCGGATGAATTAGAAGATATCAGTGATTATAATAGCACTGAAATGGATTCATTAACAGATAGTTTTACGATTAATGATACAACATATAATTTGGGATCTAGAAATACGAAATACCCAGGGAAAACAGTGTTAAGTGGATCATATAAAATATCTAGCATATTTGTTTTGGATCTTGCATTAAGTCAATATTTGAAAAATGATTACTTTTCACAAACAGACCCAAAGATTTCAATTGGTTTAGAGATTTCTTCTCTTCCAAAATTCCCAATATATCTTGGTATGAGTACGGGTGGACTGTATGGATTTACTTGGGGTTGCGGTTTTTCCCTTAACTTAGGCGGTTTTCAATGGAACGTAGGTCTTGGAGAAAATGGAGGTTTCCTTGATAGTGCTAAGGGAGTTCGCTTCTCTACAGAATTCCGTTTAATTTTTTAATTAAAACTCAGCATTGACCATAAGCAATTTGTGTTCTAACTTTGCCCGCGCTTTTTTATATAAAATTAACGATCGCGGGGTAGAGCAGTCTGGTAGCTCGTCGGGCTCATAACCCGGAGGTCGCAGGTTCAAATCCTGCCCCCGCTACTTTAAAAACCCCTCCTGGAATACTTCTTGTAGGGGTTTTTTCATTCCTTTAGGATGAATATTTTAATTATCCTCTTAATTGATTATGAGAAAAGATAACTATAGAAATATCGCCATTATTGCCCATGTTGACCATGGCAAAACAACCCTTGTTAATGGGATGTTAAAACAGAGTGGCACATTTAAAGCGCATCAAGATGTCGCGGATAGAATTATGGATTCAATGGACCTTGAAAAAGAACGCGGGATTACCATTACAGCAAAAAACACGGCAGTATTTTATAACAAAATAAAGATAAATATTCTTGATACTCCAGGTCATGCTGATTTTGGAGGTGAGGTAGAGAGAAGTTTAAATCTAGTTGATGGCGCTTTACTCCTTGTTGATGCTAGTGAAGGCCCGTTACCTCAAACACGCTTCGTGCTAAAAAAAGCCTTAGAAAAAGAATTACCAATTATTTTAGCCATTAATAAGATTGATAGATCGGATGCAAGAATTAGTGAAGTTCTTGATGAAGTATATGATTTATTTATTGATCTTGATGCTTCCGATAAGCAAATAGAATTTCCAATTATTTATTCAAATGCTAAACAGGGAATAGCGCATAATAACCTTGAAGACGGATCAACTGATCTTACCCCATTATTTGAATCTATTATTGATAATATCAAAGGACCGAAAGTCTCTGATAATAACACACCGCAATTTTTAATTACAAGCCTAGATTATGATTCTTATGTTGGACAGATAGCTGTTGGCAGATTAAATAATGGTGCATTATCCATGAATAAACTGTATTCACTATGTACTATTGATGATAATAAACCAAATCAAAAGTTCTCTGCGCTTTATACTTTTCAAGGGTTAAATAAGATGCAAGTTGATGAAGTGGAAGCAGGAGATATAATTGCTTTTGCTGGCATAGAAGGCATTTCTATTGGTGATACGATATCCGATAATGAAAACCCAGAACCTTTAACTCGAATTAAGGTAGATGAGCCAACCGTTTCAATGCTTTTTTATGTAAATGATAGTCCTTTCTCTGGACAGGATGGAAAATTTTTAACCACTAGACATTTATCTGAGAGATTAAATAAGGAAACTTTAAGTAATGTTGCAATTCAGGTTATCCCTACAAATAGAACTGATGTATTTGAGGTTCGAGGAAGAGGAGAACTTCAAATGGCTATTTTAATTGAGACCATGCGACGAGAAGGGTTTGAATTTATGGTTTCAAAACCCCAAGTAATTACTAAAGAAGAAGGCGATAAAGTTCTTGAACCAATGGAAAAAGTATTTTTAGATGTACCAGAAAATAATGTTGGTGTATTAACTGAAAAACTTTCCATAAGAAAAGGAAAAATGACCAATCTTCAAAATCATGGAACGGGTCGTGTAAATATTGAGTTTTCCATCCCATCAAGGGGTCTTATTGGATTCAGATCGCAATTTATGACAGACACAAAGGGTGCAGGTATAATGAACAAATTATTTGATGGGTATGCCCCTTGGTTTGGTCCAATTCCTCAAAGGAATTCTGGTGCGATAGTTTCCGATCGTAATGGTAAAGTAACGACATATGCATGTGTCGGAATGCTAGACCGTGGAGAATTATTTTTAGATGTTGGAACAGATGTGTATGACGGAATGATTATTGGTGAGCGTAATAGAGAAGGAGATTTAAATGTTAATATTACCAAAGAAAAGAAACTTTCGAATATGCGTGCTTCAGGGTCAGATAATACAGTAACACTCCGTCCACCAAGGAATTTATCATTGGATCAATGTATTGAATTTATTGCGGAAGATGAATTGGTAGAAGTAACACCAATATATATTCGACTAAGAAAAATGGAGTTGAATCAGAATAAACGATTATCTATTAAGAGGAAAGAAAAACATAATTAAATGATATAATCAATATGGATTTAATTGATAACATATTTTTAATTTCTGTTTTATAAATTATAGTGAATTCAATAAATATAAATTTTTATAAAATTTAAAGGAGCAATCTATGTCACAACATTCGTTTCAGACTGAAGTTAGTCAACTACTTAACCTTATAATACACTCCTTGTACTCTCATAAGGAAATATTCCTTCGTGAATTAATATCTAATGCATCTGATGCGTTAGATAAACTTCGTTATTTAACATTAACAAATGATGATTTTAAATCATTGAATTTTGATCCTAAAGTTTCAATGGAATTTGTGGATGGAGATGCTCCCACATTAACAATCAGTGATACTGGCATTGGGATGAGTAAGAAGGAACTAGAAGATAATCTAGGTACCATTGCACGGTCAGGAACAAAGAATTTTTTAAGTAAGATGTCTGGTGATGCGCAAAAAGATGCTCAATTGATTGGTCAATTTGGAGTTGGTTTTTATTCTAGCTTTATGGTTGCAGATTATGTTGATGTAGTGAGTCTAAAAGCAGGTAATAAAGAAGCCTGGAAATGGTCTAGTGATGGAAAATCAGGTTTTGAAATTGTAAAAGATGTTAAAAAGGATAATGGTACGATTATTACAATGCATTTGAATGATGAAGGAAAAGAATTTGCGAACCGATGGCAGATTGAAAATCTTGTAAAAAAATATTCAGATCATATTGATTTCCCAATATTTCTAACCTATCCTGATATTGAGTATGATGATGAAGGGAAAGAAAAAAGCAGAACATCTAAGACAGATCAAGTAAATAATGCAAAGGCGTTTTGGACTCGTTCACCAAAAGAGGTAAAAAAGAAGGAATACAAAGAATTTTATAAATCATTATCCAATGATATGGATGATCCCTTCGAATGGGTTCATTATCGTGCGGAAGGTAGTTTAGAATATACTATCTTATTTTTTATTCCTTCAAAAGCTTCGCCTGATATTTATAGAGCAGATTATCAATCCGGCGTAAAATTATATGTAAACCGTGTGTTTATTACGGATGATGATAAAGAGCTCCTTCCACCATGGATGCGCTTCGTAAAGGGAGTTATTGACTCTTCTGACTTACCATTAAATGTTAGCCGTGAAATCCTTCAGCAGAATCGCGTTATGGCAAATATTCGATCAAATTCAGTGAAAAAAGTGCTGGATAAATTGCAAACCGTTGCAAAGAATAAAGAAAAATTTGCAGAGTTTTATGAACAATATGGTAGATTGATTAAAGAAGGTGTATATCAAGATTTTGAACATAAAGATGCGTTAACTGATTTGTTGCGATATGAATCAACAAAGGAGGATGGTCTTGTATCCCTAAAAGAATACGTTGATAGGATGAAAGATGATCAAAAATCTATTTATTACATTACGGGACAAAATCAGATTTCTTTACGTAATTCACCTCTATTAGAAATGTATGAAAAAAAGGGCATAGAAGTTCTCATATTAGATGATGAAATAGATGAAATAGTCATTTCATCTGTCCCAAAATATGATGAGAAAGAACTTAAATCCGTGAATCGTAGTGGAGCTGCAGATGATTTTTCTGAGGATAAAGATAAAAACAAAGAAGAAGCTTTAAAGCCGGTACTGAAGAAAATAAAAAAGATCTTAGGGGACAGAGTAAAGGATGTAAAAGTATCCAGTCGTTTGAGCGATTCTCCTTCTTGTGTTGTGGTAGATGAAAATGATCCAACAGCTCAAATGCAGGAGATGATGCGGTCCATGGGGCAAGCAGAATTACCTGATGTGAAGCCAATATTGGAAGTAAATCCTAATCATAAGATTATCAAAAAATTAAAGGATAAAATAAAACAAAAGTCATTTAACGATATTGCCTTTCTATTATATGAACAAGCTCTGATTCAGGAAGGCGTAAAGCTTGATAATCCTGCGGAATTTACTGAACGACTCAATAAAGTGATTGTTGAAACTTTATAACCTATATCAGCACGAAAAACTTAAATAAAATAATCAAGGAAGCTTGTGTTGATTCAACAATACAGGCTATTCAAGCTGAACAAGATGGTGCGGATAGAATTGAATTGTGCAAAGACCTTGAGCTTGATGGTCTTACTCCAGATGAAAATGTTATTAAGAATACATTAATTTCTGTAAATATACCTATAAAAGTAATGATTCGCCCACGAGCTGGGAATTTCATTTATCATTATGATGATGTAAAAAAAATGGAACGAGATATTGATCTTTGTAAAGATTTGAATATACCCGAGGTTGTTATTGGCGCATTAACGAATAGTGCAAATATTGATATCAAATTAACAGACAAACTTGCTACAAGAGCCCACCCAATGGCAGTTACATTTCATAAAGCAATTGATTATACGGAAGATATTCTATTTGAATTAAATCGATTATCCAAAATCGATCATATATCAAGTATTTTAACTTCAGGTGGAGAGAATACTGCACTTCAGGGTGCCAGCATGATAACTAAAATGATTAATAAATTCGGAAAACGGTTTACAATTATTGCTGCAGGTTCCATTACGAATGAAAATCTAGTTCAAGTACATGATGTAATACATGCGAATGAGTATCATGGTAAGAAAATTGTTTGTAGTTTATAGAAATATAATTTCTTCAACAATAGATCTAATCATCCATATAGTTCAATGAATAACCCAAAACAAAAGTTTAAACTATGATGTATCGTCTAGCTATATATGCTACTCTAATAACTACCATTGTTTTTGGTAAGTCATATACCATTGATAATGTTGAAATTCAATCAACCATAGGAAAAGATGGTATTGTGCGTATTACGGAAAAGAGAGTATTTACCTTTAAAGGTAACTTTACGTATGTATATCAAATTATTGATAAAAAAAATTTTAAAGAAATATTTGATATTCAGGTTTCAGAAAATGGACGTGACTATATAAATGATAAATCTTCTGATCCATATACATTTAAGATAATTCCTTCAAAAAAATCAATCAAGATTCGCTGGTATCACCATTCAAAGGATGAAACAAAAGAATTTGTTGTTTCCTACAAGCTAAGAGATGCAATACGGATTGGTCCAGAAGATGCACAATTCCACTGGACATATTTAGGGTCTGATTGGGACAAAAGCGCTAATCAGCTCCGTATTGAACAGAGGTTTGAAGAAGTAATTCCTAAGAAAGAATTATGGTTTGAAGCAACAGGGATTAAACAGGAAAATAGAAATTTAAGTTATAGTGGTAACAAATTATCTCTAGCAACCGGTAGAGTCTCTCATGAAAGAAAAGTTCGAATAAACACAATATTTCCCAGCAGTTATTTTACAGTATTAAATGTAAATGATAAGAATTTTTCCAGGAGTTCGCATTTTAATGATTTAGAACAAAAAGAAAAGAAAAGTTCCTTATCAAACATTGTTTCTATTGCAGTAATTATCTTTTCAATATTTTGGTTAATCGCTCGATATCTTAAACATGGAAGAGAACATAAAATTGAAACGGAGAATATAGATCCAGATCATATTCAATGGCCTACAGAACACCACCCTGCATTGGTATCATATTTTTATTCAGGGCAAGAAGTTACAGGGCATGCAATACTTGCAACATTGATGAGGCTTGGGCAAAAAGGATGCATTACAGTAAAGGAAATAGAAACAACAAAGAAATCTTTTTTTCGAACTAAGAAAAAGAAAAATATACAAATCAGTAAAGGAGATAGTTCTCCACAATCCAATTTAGATCATTGGGATAAAATTCTTTTAGAGCAAGTGAATAGTTGTTTAAACAAGGGAGAAAATACACTGGATAAATTGTTTGCATCCCTCTCATACGATAGCACCTTTATGAGCTCATGGAAAAAAGAAATAAAAAGAAATATAAAGAAGAATCACTGGAAGGATTCTCCTCCACTGTTTTGGTCATTTATATTTTTATTTGGACATTTACTTATGATTGGACTAGAAGTGTACATGTTTAATGGACCCGTTTCTTTTATAGCAATATGTATCCTTCTAGCCATGGGAATCGTTGGTGCTTTTGCTATATCACGATTATCAAGAGAAGCAAAAGGATATCAGAAAAGTTGGAAAACAATGCATTCATTCATCAAGAGAAAAAAAATCCCCGATAATCATCATTTAGATATGAATGAGTTACTGCAATATTCTATTGTCATTGATGCCGTGAACGGTTTAAAGAAAATCTTAAAAAATTATGGACCTAAAGGTGAAGATACATTTATTTGGTTTGGAGGTTCAGGTGATGGTTCAATGAATATGGATACCTTTTCTTCCAGTATTTCAAGTATGGTTGACACAGGCGCAGCAATGAGCGCTGGATTTGCAGGAGATGGCGGTGCTGGCGGCGGCGGCGCTGGCGGTGGCGGTGGTGGTGGTGCAGGCTAGCATAAAATAAAAGCTGGAACTACCACACTACAGATTAATAGTATATATATTGTAACTTTTTGTTAACGAATATGAAGAAATTTTATCTAATTACGTTATTCTCCACGATTTTGTTTGGTAATAATCAGGATGAGCTGATTATGGATATCGAAAAAAGTTTAATGGCTGTATGTTGCTGGAGTGGGACGGTATTTGATCATGGTAATTCAGATATGGAAACGATAATCGCAACAATGGTGCAGTCTGGAAATACGAAATCGCAAATAATAGATCATTTTGTTAATCAATATGGTGAAAGAGTGCTTGCCGTTCCAGTAATGGCTGGTTTCAATTTATTGGCATGGATTGCACCTATAATTATTGGTATAATAGGTATTATTGTTTGGTATCGATATCTTAATATATCATCTATAGGGGAACCTGTAAAAAACGAATATAATGATATTCCAAATATTGATCAGATTGAGCAAGAATTAAAGGAAATGGAATAGCATCCTTTCTCCTTAATTGGACTATAATCTAAAAAATACTTACATTCTATTATGCTGAAATATTTACGATATTTTGCTACGCCAGTATTAGTTTCTATTTCTATTTATTTTGCTGCTATGGGCAAAGAGTGGATATGGATATATCTCATAGGTTTTAACATTTTTGTCATTTTCGGTGATTCTTTTTTAGGTAATGATAGGTCGACGCCTGAATACAAATATCCTATTGTATTACGATTGCTATTATTTATTAATTTGCCTTTAATCGCAATTCTTGTGAGTATTGCTTTTTATATGGCTGGGCATCTATCATATCCTGTATTTGAACAAGTTATCATGTTTTTAACTGGACATGATATTTCTTTGACAAGAATTGGTACTGAGCCCTGGCATTTAGCAGGATACATTTTTACTGTTGGTCTAATGATGGGACCAGGTGCTACAATCCCTGGACATGAATTAGTTCATCATAAGAAAAATAAATTAGATTGGATTATGGGTAATCTGATGCTTTCCTTTAGTATAGATAATGCTTTTGCAGTAGAGCATGTTCATGGCCATCATAAACATGTCGGATTAGCTTCGGATCCAGCAACGGCAAAACGAGGACAAAGTCTGTATAGATTTTTTATTGAAAGTTCTATTAAAGAACATCGCGATGCATGGAAAATTGAACTAAAGCGATTAAAAAAACGAGGACACTATGTATTCAGTCTTTATAATAAAATGATTATTGGTTATTTGCAAAGTTCTATTATTGCTGTGGTAGCAATTCTTCTTGCTGGATGGTATGGGGTATTAATGTTTATTGGCATTGCCATGTTTGCCAAATTTTTTCTGGAATCCATAAACTATGTGGAGCACTATGGGTTGGTTCGTATAAAAGGAACTCCTGTTGAATTGCATCATTCATGGAATACAAATAAATGGATAAGTAGTATTTTATTGTATAATGTGACTCGCCATTCTCATCATCATGAACAGGGTAGCTTAGAGTTTTGGAAATTAAGGCCAAAAGATGAGGCGCCTGAAATGCCTTATGGATATTTATCTACA
>JAPYRG010000026.1 GCA_029936965.1 Fidelibacterota bacterium | reverse complement strand
GGTGCTTCTTCTTCCGCTGGTGCTTCTTTTTTCTTGGCTACTTTTGCTTCAGCACGATGTTTACGACGTGAAAGCACATCTTCACGCTCAAGTAACCATTTTTTCATTTCTTTTTCTATATCGGCTTCATTTAAGCCCTGTTTAATTAAATGCCATTTATGAGCCAAACCTGAAGTACGTAATATATCATGAACAGTATCTGTTAGCTGCGCGCCTTCCTTTAACCAATGCAAGATTCTATCCTCTTCAAGATAATAACTATCATCTTTTGAAATGGGATTATACCAACCAACCTGTTCAATTGCAGCTCCATCTCTACGCTTTCTTGAGTCCATAATAACAAGTCTATAAAACGGTCTATTTCTACGACCAATACGTTTTAATCTAATTTTCGTCGCCAATCGAATTACTCCTTTTCTTCTTTATTATCCAAAAAACGATCCTACACCTAATTCAGGTGTCTTCATTTTACCAAATTTTTTCATCATTTTCTGCATTTCTATGAATTGTTTTAATAATTGATTTACTTCTTGTACAGATCGTCCAGAACCAGAAGCTATCCTACTTCTTCGGCTTCCATTAATAATTTGAGGATTTTTTCGTTCTTTTTCTGTCATCGAATTAATTATTGCTTCAGTCCAAATTATTTGACGTTCATCCATATTTACTTTATTTTTCATTTTTCCAGGAATTCCTGGAATCATATTCATAATTTCATTGATATTTCCCATTTTTTGAATCTGAAAAAGTTGATCTTTAAAATCCTCTAAATTGAATTGATTTTTCAGGATTTTTTCCTGCATTATTTTTGCTTCAGATTCATTTATAATTTTTTCAGCCTTCTCTACAATTCCGACAACATCGCCTAATCCTAAAATACGATCCGCCATCCTCTTTGCATCAAAGATATCTAAACCATTAATTTTTTCAGAAACTCCTATAAATTTGACAGGTTTGTTGATTACCGATGTAATAGATACAGCAGCTCCACCTCTCGCGTCACCATCCATCTTAGTCAATATTATTCCTGTAATTTCAAGAGCTTCATTAAAAGCTTTAGCTGAATTCACAGCATCTTGTCCGGTCATTCCATCAGCAATAAATAGTGTTTCTGAAGGACTAACAGATTCAGAAATCTGCTGAATCTCTAACATCATCTCACCATCAACATGCATTCTACCAGCTGTATCTAGAATAACACAGTCAATATTGGATTCTTTTGCTTCTTCCACTGCATCAGCGCAAATTTTGACTGGATCACTAGTGTCTGAATCAAAAACTGGAACATCTATTTTTTGTGCAAGAACATTTAATTGCTTAATAGCTCCAGGACGATAGATATCTGCCGCAACTAATAAAACAGATTTTCCCTGGTTAAGAATTCTTTTTGCTAATTTTGCACAAGTAGTTGTTTTACCTGATCCCTGTAAACCAGCAAGTAGAATAACGGTACAGTTTTGATTAGAAAAATCTAATTCAGAATTTTGATCTCCAAATAAATTTACCAGTTCATCATGAATAATTTTGATAAACTGCTCACCAGGCTTAACTGATTTGATAACTTTTGTTCCAATTGATCGTTCTTTGACTCTTTTAACAAAATCCCTGGTAACATTAATATTAACATCAGCCTCTAATAAAATACGTCTAATTTCACGAGAAGTGTCTTGTATATTTTTATCAGTAATTTTTCCTAGACCGCGTAAATCACGCAGCAGTGAGTTAAAACGATCTGATATTTGGTCAAACATACATTTATATATTTAATTTGATTAAAATAAAGCCGCGGAAGTTAATAGTAGCAACAACCAATGACAAAAGAATTACAATTTTAAACAAACTCTCTAAAATAGCTTGAGTTTGGAGGGAAAAATATTATTCCCCTGGAACTTTACAGCATAAATCTAATTTTTCATAAACCTTGGGATCTGCAGGAGTATCATTAGCATCATATCCAATTGATGCAATTGTATTTTCAATCGCTTTAATATCTACAACACTTGCATTATATATAACTGTTCCAATTTTTTTCTCAAGATCTACATCAATCTTTTTTACTCCTTCAAGTTTATTAAGACCATCAGCAATCTTGTTTGAACACATCCCACATTGAATAGTATTCAAAGAGATTTCAACAGTTTTATTTTCCGCTTGGTTTCCACAACCAATCAGTAATATAAATAACATAGAAATAATTAGACGCCAATTAAACATATTTTCTCCTAATTTGAAGTTTTATATAATATATATCTAGAGTGAAATTTAGGTAATTAACCAAAGAAAAATGTAATAAATACTATTTTTCTTTTATTTGAGATTTTAATCTCAGCGCTAAAGAAATTTGCCACACATTACTTCGTTGATCTATATCTCCCTCATTATCAGCAAATGCGCCAAATATCATTATTGGTTTTTGAATATTAATTGATACTGCTCCAAAATTAGTATTAAATAAATAACCGATACTGGGACTTATTGCAAATGACTCACTATTTGGTTCAGATATATCGTTCCATTTCGCCATAGAGGAATAAGTCAACATAATTCCAATATCATAAGAACTCATCAACTGATCATACCTCATAAAAGAAGCAGATAATGAAATTATCCCCATCGTTGAAGGTAAATATCCATACTTACTTTTGGAAAATGGATGTTCGACAATAATAAATCCACCTAAGAAAACAGGGTTTATATTTCTTTTTACAAATAATTGCCCTTCTATAATACCTTTATAAGCCCCACTACTTAAACTAAAATGCCTATGACTTTTAAAAAGTTCACTATCAAGAAAAAAAGGGTCTGATGTCAGCACACTACTTCCTGGGATAACTAATCCTGTTCCTAAATAAAAACGCTTACCTAGCTCAGATCCTGATTCGTTAATTAAATATCTTACAATAATTTTACTATCTCCAAGAATACTACCAATTGCATTTCTAAAATTACTCAAAGTTGTCTCATCTCGATGATGAATTGATTCATCAGAAACATTCCAATGCATCTGCCGAAGACCAAAATTAACATTAAGTGCCAGATTAAACTTTTGCGAAATACCATATACTAATTTTGGCTGTAGAAGATATGTATTTAAAAAGCCAGAATGTTCAAATTGTTCAGCGCCTAATGCTTCATGCCACCAATCAATTGTGGTAATGCTACTCTGCACACCAAAATATGCTACCCCAGGCTGGGCACTGAAACCTTTATCTGACTCACCGACCGGCAAGGAAGGATTACTTCAAAGATTTCACTGACCCCAAAGCAATGAGGAGAATAATGAAAATAAAATTAATCTTGTAATCATAATTATTTAACCAATCTTGAAATTTGACGGAAACGATCCCCTTTAGCTTCACCTTGTATTTCAAAGAGTAACATTTCTACACTAGTTTTTATTGCGCCTTCCAATAGCATTCGTTCGATTCCTAATTCTTTATTTTCAGATATTCGAGAGGATATTGCATCTGCAACAATATGTACGTTATATTTTTTCTCAAGTAGATCCATTGCCGTTTGATAAACGCATATATGGGACTCTATTCCTGCTAAAATGATATCATTTGGATTAATTCTCTTTATTTGATTATTGAATTCTTCATTTTTCATACAACTAAAAACGTCTTTTATTATTGGCTTTTGATCAATAAGTACATCCTTAATTTCAGGAATTGTAGATCCTAATTTATCTGGAACTTGTTCCATCCATATAATTGGAATATTTAATAGCTTTACCCCGCTAACGAGTATATGAAGATTTTTAAATAGAGTATCTCTATCATGCATTATTTGGGCAAGTTTCCCTTGAACATCAATTATTACAAGGACAGTGCTTTTTTGGTCAAGCATAAAATTCTCTTTCTACAATTATTTTCCAATCCAAAATATTTTGACCGGTTTTAACAGCAACAATCTTATCCATTTTAAACGAATTTTTTAAGTGTAAAGAATTTATAATTTCCTTTTTTATATTATTAGGCATGAGCTTATATATCAAGCTTATATGTGGATCAAATTTATAGTCTATATTTGATTTTAGCTCAGTATAAATACTATTTTGTAATGATTTTAGATCTTTGTTAACAACTAATTCAATAAATACTGTTTTCCAAAGGATATTTGTATAACTAATTCTTTTAGATTTGACAATTATGGGCCCAATATTATCAATAGAATTATCAATAATATTTTCTAATTCATGTTTATTTGATTTAATGCCGCCAACTAATGTACAATGAGGAGAAAACCTTGGGCTATTATGAATACCTGAAAGAGAATTAATTACATTTTGAAGATATAATTCGTTGTTATAATCAGGGCAAAGCCAGATAGATATCAATTACGATTATTCCTGCTGTGATTTAATAAGCCTATCCAATCGATCACGTATATCCAATAAGTCATTCTTTATTGATGGAGATATCTTTTCCACATCGCTTTCTCCTCGTAAACGTGAGATTGACGGTGTTATCCATCGATCCGTTATAGGATCTCGTATTACAAGATTCTCTAATTTAGATATTTGACTTTCATCTCCATATCGACCTAATAAGTTTGCAGCTGAAGTTCTAACACTGCGACTAGGATCAAATAATAATTCTTCAAATTGTTGTATTAGCTCAGGATGTTTTTTCACATGTTTTCCTATCGTTGACAAGACCGTTGATCGACAAGTCCAAGGGGCTTCTCCATATTTAAGTAATGCTTTAAGTCTCTTATAGTTAATCTTGTTATACTTAGATAAAGACCTTATAGCAGATTTCCGAATAATATCATTATGCGATTCTTGTTTCATTGCCCAATCAAATAATGAATCAGCAGCAACAGAATCAATAGAAAATAAAGTATTATATGCATCATTCATCGTATAATCATTGCTGGAGTTCATTATAATTTCTAATAAAAAGTTTCTAATTTTCAATCCTTTATAATTTCGTAGATTACGAATACATGCTCTTTTTACACGATTATCCTGACGATGAATAGCATTCATTAAAATATCTTCACCTTTTCTAGGTTTGTATACTCCAAGCGCTTCTGCCGCTGCTATACGAACTCCATAAAAAGAATCATTCTTTAATATATTAACTAAAGTATTCTCAATTGATTTCTTATGAGGCTCTTCTGCTAACTGCTCTATGGCCCATATACGATCTAATACATGAGGTGCATTTTTGGCTTGATAGATCAATTCACTATGTTTCTTATTAAAAATCATTCTTTTTGGTATTATATGTCCTTCATCAACTAGTACCATATTTGGAGCCCTCATTGATGGTATCAAAAATGTAGATTCCTCTTCTTCAATCCAAATTTCTTGTCTAATAATCTCTCCATTATCGATTAATACCGTGATAGGCAATCGAAACAATGATGAATTTTCAATATTCTGAGTTTGTCTGATAGTAAGCTTTACATGTTCATTGCGACGATTATATTTGTATTTTATATCTAATTCTGGTAACCCTGCAGTATATACCCACTGATTAAAAAACCAGTCTAGATTTTGTCCTGTAACATCCTCAAAAATCCTTTTTAGATCCTTTGTCTCAACATTCTTATGCTGATATTCTTTAGCATAATGACGAACTGTTCTCCAAAAAGCATCATACCCTAACATTTGACGTAACATATTTAACACAAGAGCGCCTTTTGCATAAATATTTGAATCAAAAAGATCCATGTCTGATACATAATAATATTGAACCATAGGCCTTGGACTAGATTCATCAGCCCATCTGACGCTTGATAACATCCATCTACGGCCATATTCTGCAGCATCTCTACCTTTATCATATTCTTGCCATACATAAGTAAGAAAAGTTGCAAATCCTTCATTTAACCATGCGTTAGCCCAATTTCTGGTAGTTAACATATTTCCAAACCACTGATGTGCGATTTCATGCGCAACCAACCCGTCGCTAGTATGATCAGGTCTAGCTTTTTCTGTATGCATTGTTCCGGAGCTTTGGTGAATTAAAGTAATGTTTTCCATTCCTCCCCACATAAAATCATCAATAATGATTTGATCTAGTTTTTCATATGGATAAGGAATGCCAGTAAGTTCGTTAAAATAAGCTACCATTTCTGGAGTACGACTAAAAGATCTTAACGCATCTTCATCGCTATATTCAGATGTAACCCAATAACCAATAGATAAATCACCATATTTATCCTCTATTCTACGAAAATCTCCAATTACAAAGGATATCAAATATGACACCATAGGAAAATGTTCATGCCAGTGAAAGGTCCTAGTAATGCCATTATCTACCATACCAATAAATTCTCCATTAGAGACTGCAGTATAAGGCGTATCTACAGTTAGAATAACTTCAAAAGTTGACCTATCATTTGGATAGTCCCATAAAGGCACCCAATTATGATTATCCATTCCTTCTCCTTGAGTCCAAGCTTGAACATTCTTATCTGGATAACTTCGATCATTTTGAACGAAATATAGACCTTTTTTTGGTCTAGCAACATAATCAATAGATAAAGTTAAAGTATCATCAAACCCATATGTTCTATCCAATTCAATATTAAGTTTTGGACCATTAAGTGAATATTTTAAAGGTCGGTTATTATTAATTAGAACCTTTTTTATTTCGGTGTCTTCACAGTCTAACTGAATAATATATAGATCCGTGCGAAGAGAACTCATAATATGAGTTACATTGCCAACTACTGTACTATCATCTAAATCTACACGAACATCTATTATTGAATGATGGATATCAACATATCGATCTGGTGTAGGGTTATAAGGGACCTCTTCAGCTTGAATTGTGGTAAAAATAATAAACAAAAATGTAATGATTATTTTCAACTGTCTTCCTTTATTATGGTATAAATTACAATTATAAAATATTGCTAACAAATTTTGATTTAGAGAAGTATAGATTTAACTTCGCCGTCAATTATACAATTTTTGAATAACTTATAATAAAAATAATGTCTTTATATAATAAAATTAACAGTAAGGAAGCGAATATTGGAGTCATAGGCTTAGGGTATGTAGGTCTCCCTCTTGCTATAGAGTTTGCTAAAGCTGGGTTTAATGTATCAGGAATTGACGTTGATGATAAAAAGATTGCAGCTATAAATAAAGGGAATAATTACATATCAGATATTGATGATTCATTACTAATGGATTTAGTTAAGAAGGGCAAACTAAAAGCAACAAAAGATAAAAGCATTATTACAACACTAGATGCTATATCAATATGTGTTCCCACGCCTTTAAGCAAATTAAAAGAACCAGATGTATCCTATATCATTAATTCAGTTAATGCTATAAAAAGATATTTGCATAAAGATTTATTAATTATACTTGAAAGCACTACTTACCCAGGGACTACTAAAGAAGTTGTTTTATCCGCCCTGAGAGAATCTGGATTAATAGCTGGGGAAGATTACTATTTATGTTTTTCACCAGAAAGAATTGACCCTGGGAACAAAAATTACAACATATCTAATACACCAAAGATTATTGGAGGCATTACAAATGAATGCACAAAAGTAGGCCAATTACTTTATAGTCAAATAGTAAAAGATGTAATCTCCGTATCTTCGCCAGAAACAGCAGAAATGGTAAAACTCCTAGAGAATACATTTCGCTCAATTAACATTGGTTTAGCTAATGAAGTTGCTATCATGTGCGAAAAACTTGGCATAGATGTTTGGGAAGTCATTGATGCCGCCAATACAAAACCATACGGATTTATGAAATTCACACCAGGTCCAGGCTTAGGTGGTCACTGTATTCCTATTGACCCACTCTATCTATCTTGGAAAATGAAAAACTTAAATTACAATCCCCAATTTATTGATTTAGCGTCAAAAATAAATGCTTCTATGCCAGAGCACATAATAGATATGTTAAAAAAAGCATTAAATAAAAATCAAAAAGAGCTAGAAAATAGTAAAATACTAATATTAGGAATGGCATATAAAAAGGATATAGATGATATTCGTGAATCACCATCATTGGATATTCTATACCTGCTAAATAAAAACAATTCAAAAGTGGATTATTTTGACCCATATATTCCTGATTTTGTTTTTGATAAAAGAAAATACAGAAGACTAGATGATCTAAATAGTGAAGTACTTAAAAAATTTGATGCAGTTATTATCTTAACAGATCATTCAAATTTAGACTATGAACTTATTAAAAATAATGCTGCTCTTATTATTGATACTCGCAATGTGTACCCATTGAATAATGATGATAATATATACCGACTAGGCGTAGGGAAGTCTGAATAAATTAATTATATTTTTCCTTTAAATAATAATTATGAAGCCAAAAATACATCTTGTTGTAGGTGCCCGACCTAATTTTATTAAAGCCAGCCCAGTTTATCGCAGTCTAAATCAGTTAAATAAATTTGAACTTAAGCTAGTTAACACTGGTCAGCATTATGATCAAAATATGTCTAGCATTTTTATTCAAGAATTAAGAATGAAAGAACCTGATATAAACTTAGAGGTTGGAAGCGGTCTTCATGGTGAACAAACTGGAAAAATCCTTTCATTATATGAAAAAGTGCTTATCAAAGATAAACCGAATATGGTTATCGTTTTCGGCGATGTTAATTCTACTATTGCATGTTCTTTAGCTGCTGCAAAATTAGGCATTCCTATTGCCCACGTTGAGTCCGGTTTGCGCAGTTTTGATTGGAAAATGCCAGAAGAAATAAATCGAGTACTTACTGATAGGCTCTCAACATTTTTATTCACTACTAGCCCAGAGGCTAAAGATAATTTAATCAACGAAGGTATTTCAATTGAGAAAATACATTTTGTTGGTAATACAATGATTGATTCTCTAATAGAATTTCAAGATAAATTTGAAAAATCAAATGTTAGGGAAAATTTGGATATCCAAGGTGATTACGCATTAATTACACTACACCGACCTTCTAATGTGGATAATGGAAATAATCTAAAAAAATTGATCAATTCTATTCAAAATACAAGCAAAATAATTCCATGTATATTCCCTATTCATCCTAGAACTAAAAAGAAATTACAATCAGCCAAACTTTATAATGAGCTACTTAATAATAAACGAATTAAACTTATTGACCCCATGGGCTATATTGATTTTATGTGTTTACAAATGAATGCTCGTATAGTTTTAACAGATTCTGGTGGAATACAAGAAGAAACAACTTTTTTTGGCGTCCCTTGTATTACAGTACGAGAAAATACGGAAAGACCAATAACAATATCTAACGGCACTAATAAGCTTATTGGCGCAGAATACGACAAAATTCCTGAAGAAATTGAAGATACAATCAAAGATAAATGTGATAAATATTCTATTCCAACCTTATGGGATGGCAATTCTGCAGGTAGAATAAGTAAAATTTTAGATTTATATTTTTTTGATTAATTGTAAAAATTAGTTGTATTGTCATGAACAACTATTTAATATCAGATATTAGGGTCGCAGTGACTCTAATTAATAACTAATAAAATCGGAGGAAACATGGAACGTTTTCGTTATATAGTTTTATCTCTACTTTTTGTTATTCTTGCGGTAATGCCTCCTGTATTTGCCCAAGAAGCTGGAGTAGTTGAAGAAGCTGCAGTTGAAGAAGAAGCCGTTTGGGGTGATGAAGCTGCTGCTCAAGAAGTAGCTCCAGCTGAAACAGCAAAATTACCTGTACCAAGCTGGGGAGTTAATTTAGGCTTGGGAGCTGCATTAATGTCTGGTGAATATGTTACTACTGATCCAAGTGGTCTTGGGGTAGTTGTGAATACACCATATGCAATGGATCTTGGTGCTTTAAATGTAAATTTTAGCGTCTCATTACTTATGAGTAATGGCATGGTGGCTGGTGGAGAAGAAGTTGATCTAACGCAAGTATCTGTCAATGCAGGTGCTTTTCTTCCTGGAATGCCTGTACAAGCATGGGTAGGTGTTGGAACTGGTGGTTCTGGCATGGGTATGCAAGTTGGCGCTGGAGTACCATTAAATGCATTTATGCCCGATCTACCAGTTATTGTAACTGTTGGAGGAATGGCTAATATTTTGACTAAAGTTCATGATAATGCTCCTGATAAAACTTATACAGGAATGGGCTTTTTAATGGTTGGGATGCCTTTTTAGGCCAACAAAACTAGTAATTCAATTACATAAAAAAGGGCATTGTAAAATGCCCTTTTTTTTTTACAAAAACATTATGAATAAAAAAATGGATATATCAGTAATTATACCAGTTTATAATGAAGAATTAACTTGCCATGAAATAATTAATAAGGTCAAAAAGATTGATCTTGTTAAAGAAATCATTGTTGTTGATGATGCATCAACTGATTCTACTTTTGAAATCCTTAATAATATTGATAATATAAATATTATAAAACATGATAAAAATATGGGTAAAGGAGCTTCCGTAATAAGCGGTTTAGCTCATGTAAAATATAATTATGTAATCACACAAGATGCGGATTTAGAATATTACCCAGAAGACTATTATAAACTTGTAGAAGCAATGAATTCAAGTAAGGTTGAAGTTGTTTATGGTAGTAGATGGTTAGAAAAACCAATAGAATGGAGTTTACATTACTTAGTTAATCAAATGATTAGCTTATTTGCAAATGTTTTTAATGGAGTATTTATAACAGACATGCCAACCTGCTATAAATTAATGCCTACTACTCTTTTAGAATCTTTAAACTTACAATCAAATGGGTTTGGAATCGATGCAGAGATTACTGCAAAACTAGCACGAAATAATATATCAATTAAAGACATACCAATTAAATATTCAAAGAGAGGAAAACAATCAGGGAAAAAACTTCGCTTACGTGATGGATTAGTCGCTGCATGGACGTGTTTTCGATATAGTTTCATTGAAAAATAAAAAAAAGACCGCTAGAGTAGTCTTTTGATATAAAAATATATTATAACCTACCCTATTTTCAGGCTTCTCCTTTAATTGAAGTAACATCTAGATTTAGATTTTTTCCAAGTGCATAGAAATCCTGTGGAGTATAATCAGGTATCATTTGCTGTAATTTCCTTTTGATCTCATCTTTATCAAATTTTAACGAAATATCAACTAAACTTTGAATCTCACGTTTCATAATTTCCCAAGGCATATTGTTGGTTCCATTATTTAGTACCATAATCTTTTTATGATCTGTAGACAGAGCTTTTTCTTCTTTTGAAACTAGTTCCTCATAAAGTTTTTCACCTGGGCGTAAACCTGTATATATAATAGGTATGTCTTTTTCAGGCTCAAGACCAGAAAGACGTATTAAATCATTTGCCATATCCTTAATACGAACTGGTTTACCCATATCTAGAAGATATATTTGTCCAGATATACCATTCATAGAACCAGCTTGCAGAATAAGCTGACTGGCCTCTGTAATAGACATAAAATAACGGGACATTTCAGGATGAGTAATTGTTACAGGTCCTCCTCGATTAATTTGTTTTCTAAAGATAGGAATAACACTTCCTGAACTGCCAATTACATTACCAAAACGAACAGCTATAAAATCTGTTTTATCTTCTTTTAAATCAACCGATTGAATTACTTTTTCCGCTAAACGTTTTGTTGCACCCATAATATTAACAGGATGTACTGCCTTATCTGTTGAAACGAGAACAAATTTTTCTGCATTGAAGCGATTAGCTAACTGAACCAGGTGAAGAGTCCCTAAAACATTAGTTGAAACAGCCGACCAAGGATGCAATTCTTGCATGGGAACATGTTTATATGCAGCAGCATGAATCACAACTTGTGGACGGAATTCTTGGAAAGAATTTTCCAATAAATTCTTATCTCGAACATTGGCTAAGACTGATCGTATTAAAGTTTTAGTCTCAAAAAAAGACACTTCTTGTTCAATATTAAATAGATTTTGTTCACTATTATCGAGTAAAATGAGTGACCCAGGTTGAAATTCAAGACATTGTCGCACTAACTCAGACCCTATGGACCCTCCAGCTCCTGTAATTAAAATCCTCTTGCCCTTAATAAAGTTTTCAATTGCATTAACATCTAATTTAACTTCATCGCGCCCCAACAAGTCCAAATAAGAAACATTACGAATAGATTTTAATGTAACATCTTTATTAATCATCTCATTTAAACTAGGGACAGTTTTAAATGTCTTTCCTGAGAGTTTACATATATCAATGATCCTCCTAAGATTATCACCATTAGCTCCTGGAGCAGTAATTAATATTTCATCATAATCAATAGATAGATTATTCAAAGTAGAAATACGATCGATGACAGGTATACCATGTATGCTTGAACCAATTTTTTCAATGTTATCATCTAAAAATCCAATAATGTTAAATTCCTTATTACTATTACTAAGAATATCACGTGCTATTTTCTCACCGGTATCACCAGCACCAATAAGCAATAATTTTATAATGCTTCCAGCAGTTTTAGTTTTATTAGGTGTTGTTATAATTGATCGAGAATAATAGAGTCTTATTGCAACACGCACTAAAGAGATTAAGGTGGATGTAAACACAAAATCTAAAAATAAAACAGATAGTGGAAGCGCTCGAAGTGCTGGAATAGTTACAAAAACAGTATTAATAACAAGAGAAGATAATATAGTGGCTTTTGCAACGTTTAAAAGATCCCAAATACTTGTATACCGATACATACCTTTGTAAAGACCAAAAAAATAGAATACAATTATTTTTACAGGGTAAGTCCATAATAGATATTGACCTAAGATGATAAATGTTTCTTGGGTGAAATGGAAATCAAATCGTGATATATAAGCTAAAGAAATACTAGCTATTACTGCCAAAGTATCATATATAAACACTAAGTATTTTCTATTTCTATCTATTCTGTTTGCCATAATAGGTTTTTCTGTTTAGTCTAGGCTAATATATTATATATTTATCAAATAATCTAAATTTTAATAAAACTATTATTAAAGATTAACGCCAAGGCCTTTAATCAATTGAATTTCAAGATAGAGAGCAATATCTTGATCATAATTTTTCGTATTACCAAAAGCTATATCATTAGGGAAAATTTTATTAGATAAACCCATTTTTACACACCCTAGGGTGTGATATAAACTCGTTGATAAATCAATCAAATTATAATTTGATTCCGGTTTTGATGGAAAATTCAATTCCGTACTTCCTTCTGCTTCCCAATAAGTAGATAAATTATTGTTACCTTTAGTTAAGTATAACCAATCAAAAGACAATAGTATTCTTTTCGATACCCACGTTTCAAGCTGCACTTGAGATGACCACAGATCAGATCCGTAAGGATAACCAATGGAATGATCTCTATTTTGCCAATTTGTATACTGTCCCCCATGGATGTATGTCCAATTATCCAACTTATTATATTCTATATTAAAGTAAATATCTCTCGCTAATATTGTATATAATCCATCTATTCCAATTTTTACACCCAAACTATTTGGGTATTTCTCCATGGATTGTTTTTTAGTTTGAAATTCATCAACAATAAATTCAAAATAAGAAGAAATATTTGGCTTAATTATATATCTACCAAAAATGAATAAAATCGAATTATCATTGTCTCTCTCTCCTTCCAATCTCTCCTCATCTCCTTCAAGAGCTGTAAAAAAATATGGAACTGTAGGATTAAGATACCACCACTCCATACTACGATTAATTCCTGTATACAGCACTTGCTCTCCAATTCCTATCACCCATTTATGATGTTCTGGAATCCAAGTTAAACGATGACCTGCAATATTACGCCTAATACGATCACCCTCTTCAGATTCTTCTGATCCCAACTGACCTGCAAGAACTTCTAATTGAAAATTATTAAAATTAAATCGCATATCTAAATGATCATATGAAGGTGCTCCGCTAGATTGAATAATTGATGTTCCCCAAGGCTGCCCCCACCAAATTGGGCTTCTACCTAACTGAAAGGATAAAATATCATTCTGATATCTTAGTAGAGAATTAATTAAACGACCACTTACTCCAGAACTTGAAAAAATTCTTGTATCATTTGTGCCCAAAATCGAAGATCCATAGGGGTTTGATACTAATACTGGCTCAACCATAATAGAAAGATCCTTCCAATATGTAGAAGCCCAAATTCTAATCTCTGATTGGGGTTTATTATTCCACAATTTTGTTTTAGGTAATAACCGGAAAAAAACATTCCCTTTATCTATTAAAGAATGATGGGGAAAATTATCAATATGTTTCTTTATATATTGATTATTTAGAGATGAATATTCCTTATAAATAGAAAAATCATGGAATCGTAAAAAATTTTGACGAACACTAATATATATTGGGTCTGATGATGGGAAAATAATATTATTAGCAAATATATTATGATAAAGCAGGAATTGAAAAACCAATAGGAGTTTATAAATCATTAAAATTAATTAGATAGTAATTAAAAAGGTTTAGTGATTAATAGATAGAATAATATCAATAATTTTTTCTTGGTCATCAATTGAAAGACTTGTTCCTGATGGCAAACAAATCCCATTATTAAATAACATTTGGGATATATCACCCTCATCCGATAAATAATAATCATATTCTTTATATAAAGGTTGTAAATGCATAGGCTTCCAGATAGGTCTTGATTCTATATTTTCCATTTCAAGTGCGGCAATAACCGAATCCCTATTAAACCCTGCTATATCTTCATTAATTACTAGTGTAGTTAACCAACAATTACTTATCCCATATGATGCCATTGGCATAAATTCTAACCCTTCAATATCACCCAAAGCTGATTTATACCTTGAGAAAATTTCCTGTTTTGATTTTACTTTTTCATCTAAGACTGCGAGCTGACCTCTACCCACAGCTGCTAGCAGATTACTCATACGGTAATTATATCCCAATTCTTTATGTTCGTAGTGTATTTCATCCTCACGAGCCTGAGATGACAGGAATCGAGCCTGCTCAACAAATTTTTCATCATTACTAACAAGCATCCCTCCTCCTGATGTTGTTACAATCTTATTTCCATTAAACGAAAAAATACCTGCTTTTCCAAAAGTCCCACATTTTGCACCTTTATATTCTGATCCTAGAGCCTCTGCAGCATCCTCAATAACAACTATATTATATTTATTACAAATTTCCAAAATATTATCATAATCTGCACTTTGCCCATAGATGTCAACAGTGATCAATGCTTTTGGAAGTTTACCTCTTTCTTTACAAACTATAATTGCTCTTTCAAGAGAAACGCAGTTTATATTCCATGTCTTTGGATCAGCATCAATAAAAACTGGAATAGCTTTTTCATATAATATAACGTTTGCGCTAGATGAAAAAGTCAAACTTGGACAAAGCACTATATCATCAGATTTAACACCTGAATTTCTTAATGCAAGGTGTAATGCTGCAGTACCTGAACTTAAAGCAACAGCCGCTTTAACATCTAAATATTCAGCCATTTCTTCCTCAAATGAATCAACCTGTGGACCTAA
Organism: Fidelibacterota bacterium; assembly: GCA_029936965.1. Taxonomy (GTDB): domain Bacteria; phylum Fidelibacterota; class Marinisomatia; order Marinisomatales; family TCS55. The sequence goes on along the minus strand of JAPYRG010000026.1, from coordinate 2,833 downwards.
AGGTGCAATCCAGTTCGAATCGAGAGCTTCCTGTAAAAATTCTTTTTCTAATCCACTTAAATGAGGTGGAGAGAGATAGATTCTAGACATTATATCTGTTCATTTCTATTTTAAGATTATCTAAGCTATAAACATCTATAGCTGGCGCAAATCCTTTATTACTAGGTTCAGATCTATAATGCTCTCCATCTCTCAATCGTAACCGCATAGAATCCATCCCTAATTGATTTGGTCCTTTAAAATCTTTTTTAGGATTATCAGCAATATAAATAGCATCTGTTGGAATCACTCCAAGTTTATCACATATTGTTGAGAATGGAACTATACTAGGCTTCCAAAATTTTCGACCAAGTTCTTCCGTTATAAGTATTTGATCAAATATATTATTTAATCCTAATGCATTAATTTTATTTTTTTGTGTTTGTATATACCCATCTGTTATTATACCTAACTTATACTCTTTACTTAACGATAATAAATATTCTTTTATTCCTGGTATTAATTTGATATTAGGTGAATGCGTTCTATATAGATTTACAAGTTCATTTATAGAATAATTAATTTCCTCAAATTCATTGATATAATAATCAAAAATATTTTTTCTCTCACCACTATTAAAGATGGAACATAACCTATCATAAACAACTTCTTCATTGATTCCATTATCATTTTGAATAAATGAAGCAACTGCCTTAAATCCACTCTTTACAAAGTCCTTTTCCAAGTAAAGAGTATCATCTAAATCAAATAGAATTGCTTTTAATTTTTCCTTCATCCATAAATAGAGAATTATCATATCTAGATAAAAATAAATTTTGTTTATAAGAACCTATCGGTGGCAAGTTTAATTCAATTCCAGATGCGATACTTAAATACCAATGTGGAGACTTAACACCCGCTTCAAAACCCAAAGGGGCTCCCCCACCATATCTTGCATTGATTTCAATAAAATAAGCATCATTACCTTCTAATATACATTGTATGGTTATTGGCCCAACAACATCCAATTTTTCCACAATTTTTCCACAATTTTTCATAATATTTTTATCAAAAATTGTTTTACCTTTAGAAACTTCTCCCCAACGCACCTCTAAACGCTCACGATTAACGATCCCAATAATAGATCCTTGAAAATCACAAATAACATCTGTTGTAATCTCAGGCCCATTGATAAATTCCTGAATAATTGGATCCTTAATTCTTGCTACGTAAAATTCTAATTCCTTTTGATCATGTACCTTAAATACATTTTTTCCAGCACTGCCATGCCTTGGTTTAATTAGTATAGGAAAATTAGATTTAGTATGCTCATTAGGAATCCATGTATTTGGAGTTTTTATGCCACTATTTTTGAAAAATTTATATGTTGACCATTTATCTACTGTTATATCTACAGATTCCATTTTAGAAATAGCAACTATTCTTTTATTTTGCTCTAATATTGATTTTCCCAAGCTAAGAGGCGTCAGATCATTATCATTAAGAGGAAATACTAAATTGATTTCGTTTTCATCACATATATTTTGAATAGAAGGTATAAAATCTTCATGTTTGCTTGGTGGGACAATATGAAAAGAATCAACAAAATTAGATGCAGCAGCAAGAGGATCTATATCTGTACCAAAAATTTGCCCATTTATACCTAAATCAGCATATGCTATTTTCCAGGCTTTAATCAATTCTACTCGTCTACCAATGCTGGTAAATAGTACATTAACTTTCATTTATTTGTACCCATAAACTCTTCCATTGTGGAGTGATTTTTATGACTAATTCCTTTTCCTGTTATCACTTGACCAATAGTTTTAAATATAATTATAAAGTCTAACTTCAATGATCTATTATCAACATACCATACATCATATTCAAATTTTTTCTCCCATGAAATTGAATTTCTTCCATTAATCTGCGCCCATCCAGTAAGCCCAGGTTTTACCTCAAGCCTTCTTAATTGATTATCACTATAACGATCTAAGTATTTAACCAATAAAGGTCGCGGTCCAACCAAACTCATATGTCCTACTAAAATATTCCAAAGTGTTGGTAATTCATCTAAACTAGAAGATCTTAAAAAACGTCCGAAAATTGTTAACCTTTCACCGTCGGTTAGTAATTCTCCTTTTTCATTAGCGTTATCATTCATTGTCTTAAATTTTATAATTTTAAATACCCTACCCTTATAACCAGTGCGATCCTGTACAAAAAGAATCTTTCCTTTATTTAATAATATATTTATCATGGAAATCAGTAATAACAATGGTAGAAGAATCAATAAAAGTCCGCTAGAAATTGAAATGTCAATTATTCTTTTCATGACATATATTAATAATATTTAATTTGATACACTAAGGAAGACCTTTTCAAATGATTTATATAATTTGTCTCTGTCAAAGTGTTCTATGGCTAATTCCTTAGCAGCTTTGCCAGTAGAAAATAATCTTTTTTCATCAATAATGAGCGATTCTAGTGCTTTAGCAGCGACACTAACATTATCTGAAGGGACTACAATACCAGCATTATATTTTTCTATAAGTTTAGCTTGCCATCCATTATAATTAATCATTAAAGGTTTTCCAGCAGCAAGTGCATCAAAAAACTTGTTTGCACTATTTGCTTCCATTTCTTTTAAAGGCATAAATAATGACGTACATACTGATGCTGCAGAATAAATATTAACAAGATAATTTTTAGTTAATTCTCTAATAATAAATAGATTATTATCAAGTACTCCTAGTTTTTTTGCATAATCAAATATTTTTTCTTCTTCTTTGCCTTTACCAATAATCAGAAATCGAATATCAGAATTTAATTTCTTCATATAATCTGCAATTTC
>JAPYRG010000047.1 GCA_029936965.1 Fidelibacterota bacterium | reverse complement strand
AATATAATCAATGGAAATTAGGAGATGAATTGCTAATCGTTAACTTTCAGTAATTATAAGAGGTTATTATAATTTATTCAAGCCCCACTCAGTAGCGGGGTTTTTTATTTCTAGACATTTAGGACTACTGCTTTGTAATATTGCAATTATGAAGCGATTTTAATTAATAAAGGATTATAAAGATGAATACAAAAGAAAAACTGGAATTGCTTTGGAAATACCTATTCCTTCTTGTAGTGGCCATAGGGATTTTTCAATTCACTCATAGACCTCATTTAGCGCCAAAGCATTTTGGGCATGATGGAAATCATGAAATGGTATTTTTCGGGGATGATGACGGAATTTTTGTCGGTGATGACCATAAAATGGATGTAAAAGTCGAACAGGAAATTGTGAATGGAGATACGATAATGAAGGTGATGATCAATGGCGAAGAAGTGGATGCGGAAGATTATAATATGAAAGAAGGCAACTTTAAATGGAAATCAAAGAGTGGCAATGTAATGGTGATCGACATTGATGATGAAATAGATGATAATGATCACGTGATTATAAAGAAGGTCAGAATAAAGAAACTAAAGGGAAGTTGATTTCATAGTATTAGTTGCTATAGGCGTTGCAATTGGTATGGCTATAAATAATATAGGATTAGGTAGTGATTTAAGGAATAGTTCTCACTTGTTGTGAAATTATAACGGTTGTCATTATTTTATCGTTATCTACTATTGATCAAGATTTTCCTCAACGTAGAGTATATCCATTAGGACCGGGGAGTGACTAATTAGTATAAATTAAAGAACGTCACATGACGTTAGAAATACGTCACCGCGCCCGTGGATGATGCACACTGCAACAAAGTCAAATACCCCCATACCTCCAAACTGTCAAAACCAAAGATTTGTAAACGTCACTCATTGAGAGTTCGCGGTATCCGAATCAACCTAAAAAAGACAAAGCGGATTTTTCAACCTAATTTGCACCAACCAACAGTTAATCAAGGGGGAGGGTAGGGGTCGGAATAAAAGAGGCACACACATTGTTATGCTATTTTTTGACATTTAGCAAATTCAGTATTAATAGGTAAAAAATTAATTTACTGTTTAATTTCTTGGGTATGGAGATAATCGTCGTAATTACTATTATATTCTAAAACTCTACCTGGAGTTAGCTCAATTATTCGGGTTGCAAGAGAAGAAATAAATTCTCTATCATGACTAACAAAAATTAAAGTTCCTTCATATTGCTTCAATGCTAAGTTGAGCGATTCTATGGATTCCATATCCAAGTGGTTTGTAGGCTCATCCATAATAATAATATTTGGACGTTGTAATATTAATTTTCCAAATATCATGCGGCGTTGCTCTCCACCTGAAATAACGTTAACCGGTTTTTCTATCTCATTTTGTGTAAATAATAATCGTCCAAGTGTTCCACGAATAAATTGAAGGTCATCGCCTTTTTGGGACCATTGGGCCATCCAATCAATTAATGAAATATTCGAATTAAATTCTGTACCTATATCCTGTGCAAAGTACCCTATTTCAGCTTTTTCTGACCATTTAATATTTCCATTATTTGGTTCTAGTTCATTAATTAAACACCGTAATAAAGTTGATTTTCCAATACCATTAGGGCCAATTATAGCAAGTCTTTCACCAGACTCTATTAATAGGTTTAATTTTTTAAATAGGTAATCTTCGCCAAAACTTTTTGTTAAATTCTTTATCTCAAGTGCATTATTGTGAATTTTATTCTTTTGTTGAAAACGGATAAATGGGTACACGCGACTAGAGTTTTTTATATCATCTAATTTTATCTTCTTAATTTGATTGGCTCTTGATGTTGCTTGTTTTGCTTTTGATGCATTAGCTGAGAATCTATCCACAAAAGATTTTAATTCAGCAATTTGAGCTACTTTTTTAGCATTTTCATCTAGCAAAGTTTTCCGCGCCTGAGTGGATGCTATCATAAAGTCATCATAGATGCCAGGGTAAATACGAAGATCACCATAATCTAAATCAGCTATATGAGTACAGACTCTATTAAGGAAATATCGATCATGGGAAATGATAATCATTGTACTTTTACGAGATGTTAAAATATTTTCTAGCCAGCGTATAGTATTTATATCAAGGTTATTTGTTGGTTCATCTAATAGAAGTATATCCGGGTTTCCAAATAGGACTTGTGCTAGCAGTACACGCAATTTTAATCCTGGTGCCAATGAGCTCATTGGGCCATCATGTTTATCTAAAGGAATTCCAACACCTAATAATAAGTCACCAGCGCTAGATTCGGCAGTATATCCATCCATTTCCGCAAATTCTATTTCTAAATCAGCGACTTTCATTCCATCCTCTTCGCTAATTTCTTCAAGAGCATAGATTCTATCTCTTTCTTTTTTAATGTGCCATAATTCCGGATGTCCCATAATAACACAATCATTAACAGCTATTTCCTCATAAGCAAAATGGTCTTGATTTAATTTAGACAAACGTTTATTTAAATTCAGTTTAACTGAACCAGATGTAGGATCAAGGGCACCTGAGAGTATTTGCATAAATGTTGATTTACCTGAGCCATTTGCCCCAATAAGTCCATAGCGATTACCATTACCAAGATTTACTGATATATCTTCAAATAATGGTTTGGAACCAAATTGCATAGTTATGTTTGTTGTAGATATCAATGTGCCATTCCTAATAATTATATTATAAGATATTTCCTTTTTAGAGGTGTGATCAAGTATCCTTTTTGTTACAAATATTTAAAAAATGATTATTAATAATTTCTTTTTATAAAAAAAAGAAGGTGCGAATATAGTTAGAGCGAACTATTCCTGCAAATCTTTCAATTCTACCAATTAGCTAGTGTGGGTCCTTATCTAAATATAAGAATTACTGGATTAAAAGTAGATGGTGTGCCTATGGTTTAGTTTGTTTTTTTTCTGTTTCTTAAAAAGCATAATCCTCCCGTAGACCATAATGCCCAGAGTATTAGTAGAGGCTGAAACAACAAACGGACCAATCGCTTGGTGTAGGTGTCTAAATTAAAAGCGTCTATACCGTTTACATATTGGTTGATGTTCCCAGGAAATATTAAAATGTAAAAAATTGCCAAGGCAATACCTGTATTTACTTTTAGTTTGCCGCCCCATACCATCAAGCCCCACATTCGTGGGGTTTTTTGTTTCTAGGTTTTATTCAATTTTAGATTGGTGGGGAAAATATTTATCAACTTCAGTTTCAGCTAACTCAATAAGAAAATTGCTTAACCTTCTATATATTAACTGAAGATACTCTTCCCCTTTTGTTGCAGTAGCCAATCTTGGGTCAGCATTGC
>JAPYRG010000008.1 GCA_029936965.1 Fidelibacterota bacterium | reverse complement strand
TTATGATTTAAAAATAGGAAGTTAAAAAATGTTATTTTTTTGGTTTTATATTAGGACCATCAGATCCATCTTCAACTATCCATCCAAGTTCATATATTTTATGTCTTATCTGGTCAGCTGCCTCCCAATCTCCCGTTCTACGATATTTTTCTCTCTCTACAGTTAAACTATGAACTTCTTGAGGTGCAAAATTTTCTTTAATTAAAAATCCAAAAACATTGTCCACTATATTTAAAAATTCAATTCCGCCATAAATTTCTCCATTATTCATATCATGATCATTATTAAGCTTTGTATTTATAGATCTTATCCATTTAAAAAAAACAGCTAATGCTTTGGGCGTATCTAAATCATTATCTAAGGCTGTTATAAAATCTTGATATTCCGATGGAAGCTTGAATTTAGATAAATTACGATTAGCAATATTTATCAATCGATTGTAGAGACTCGTAATACGTTGAATAGCAGATCTGGCCTCTGAACATTGTTCAATTGAAAAAGTCAATTTTGTTCTATAATGAGCACTTAGTATAACGAAACGAATTTCTTCCGCTAAAAATCCCTTAGATATTAAATCGGATATCGTGTAGAAATTTCCCTGTGTCTTGCTCATTTTATCGCCTTTTAATTGCAAATGTTCAGAGTGCATCCAGTAATTAACAAATTGTTTATTTGTAACAGATATAGATTGAGCTAATTCATTTTCATGATGAGGGAAAATATTATCAACCCCACCACAATGAATATCAAAATGCTCTCCTAAATATTTAATTGACATTGCTGAGCATTCAATATGCCATCCAGGACGTCCTCGCCCCCATGGCGAATCCCAAAATATATCACCATCTTCACTATCCCAAGATTTCCACAAAGAAAAATCTTGAGGGTTGTCCTTAGAGTATTCATCATTAATCACCCTGTCGGTACTTTTTAATTCAGAAAGATTTAGATTTGTCAATCTACCATAATCTTTATCTTTAGATAGCCTGAAATAGACAGAATTATCTTTAGATAAATATGCAATTCCATCTTTTTCAAGATTAGCAATCATTTGAATCATTTCTTCTATATGATCTGTAGCTCTAGGGTAAATATCTGCTGGGATAATTTTAAGAAACTCAATATCTTTCATAAATAGGGCTGAGTATTTTGATGTTAGTTTTTCAAATAGTTTTTTATCTTTTTTTGCACGTTTTATAGTTTTGTCATCAACATCTGTAATATTCATTACATGATACACATTATAACCTTTATAAATCAGATATCTTTTTAACAAATCTTCAAAAAGAAAAGTTCTAAAATTCCCAATATGTGCTGAGTTATATACAGTGGGCCCACAAGTATAAATCTTCACTATTTCATCAGAAATAGGATTAAATTTTTCTTTCCTATGGGTAATCGTATTATAAAATTGAAGAGACATTTTTCTTTTTTGATTTAAGTCGGCCAGAACTGATTTCCACAGAAAACGCCTGTTGTATAGCTTCAATTTTTATAATTATTTTATTAGCCCCTCTCAAATCTAAAACTACTCCATCTAAACCTTTTAATGGTCCACTAACTACACATACTTCATCTCCTTTAATAAAATAATCTGCTTGTTCGACCTTGTATCCACCTTTAATGATGTTTTTTATATTATCAATAACTTGATTAGGAATAATTGAAATTTTTTTTTGAAACTGCACAATTTTATTTACGCCTATTGTTTGCAATACATAAATGTTTTCTTTTATTTCAATATTGGCAAATACATAACTACGAAAAAGCGGAAAATGAACCCACTTTTTCCTGTCGCTCCATTGTCTTCTTTCTTTGAACATTGGACAATAAGATTCAATGTTTTTTTTGTTCAACTCATTAATAACAATTTGCTCATGTCTTGACTTTGTATAAACTGCTATCCAGTTTTTCATTATTTCTTCCAAGCTTGCATAACTATTTTATCAATTAATTCGTTAAAGGTAATTCCTTCAGCCAAAGCTGACATAGGTACTAAGCTAGTATCTGTCATGCCAGGCAGTGTATTCATTTCTAAAAACCAGAATCTATTTTGATTATCCATCCGAAAATCTGCTCTTGAATAATTCTCACATTTTAATAAATCAAATAAATCTTTTGATACTTTCTTAATATTCTGTGTTTCGTCAGAGGTTAACTTAGACGGACAGATATATTTACTCATTCCAGCAGTATACTTACATTCAAAATCATAAAGTTCGTGTGAAGGGATAATTTCACATACAGGATACGCTGTGCCATCTAACACCATTACAGTTAACTCTCTACCTTCAATATATTCTTCAACCAAGATGCTAGAATCAAATTTAAAAGCATAATCTATTGCAGGCTTTAATTCTTCCTTATTATGAACGATCCGCAAGCCTACAGTACTTCCTTGCCCGTTTGGCTTCACAACTACAGGATAATTAAATTCATCATTATCAATACTCTTATTATTATAAAGCTTCCATTTTGGTGTTAAAATATTATTTTTTACAGCAATAACTTTGCTAATATTTTTATCCATACATATTGCAGAGGATAATGGGCCAGATCCAGTATAAATTATCCCTAAGGCATCAAGAAAACCTTGTATAGTTCCATTTTCACCAATACTCCCATGCAATCCCAAAAAAACTAAATCAACACTTAATAATTTTTCGACTAAACCTACTAATTCAGTATCCATTACTATAGTCGATACATCATAACCATTATCTTTTAATGCTTCATTAATAGCCTCTCCAGATTTAAGGGATACTTCTCTTTCTTCACCTGGACCACCCATTAATACTGCAATTTTATTTGGTTTCTTCATTTTAATATCCAATCAGCTGCTTCTTTCAAATTACTTACTATTGCATTTGGCTTTAAATCTGGAAAATCTAAAACTGTTTGACTTCCATGACCAGTAAGAACCAATATCGTATCCATTCCAAGATCTTTACCTGCCTGAATATCATTTATTGAATCGCCAATTATAAGTGAATTTTTTAAATCTATAAAATGATCATTAGATGCTTCAATAAACATTCCATCACCAGGCTTCCGCCTGCTTGTAGCGCTATTAGGATGATCGTTCGCTACGTATATTCCAAGTAAAGGAATTGAATTATCCATAAATTGATTTTTAACATAGTCATGAATTCGATCAAGTTCTTTTAGTTTAATTAATCCTCTAGAAACTCCCGATTGATTAGTGACTATACAAAAACGATGACCATCCTTAGTTAAACGTTTTAATGAAGGAAAAGTAAAATCATAAAATTCAAATTGATCTAATGAAGAAATATAACCAGGATCAGGATTGATAGTTCCATCTCTATCAAGAAAAATTGTATTATATTTTTTCAATTATTAATTATTTCCTTACTATTAATCTCTCTAATACTAACAGAGCTATTAATAAAATACCATGCACCAATTATAATAAAAGGAATTGTGCCAATACCATGAATTATTATTGCAGATGCCTGAGCATCTAATTGATTAATTAAGAAAAAAGTTGTTAGAACATAAACTACTGTTGCGTGGTAAGTGCCAACATATGCAGGAGCAGCTGGTACAGAAATAGCAAGTGCAGTAGATATCATTAATACACAAACTTCATACCATTTGATTGATATTCCGGTTGAAATAAGAGCAAAATAAGTCGAAAAACAGTACATTATCCAGATTAGTACAGTATAAAGAAAAATCAACATTACTTTATTTGTTGATCTAATCGCTACCGCACCATTAATTAACCTTTCAAGAATTTCAATTATTTTGAGTACCATTGATTTTTGGAAGAATTTTATTTTTTTTAAGTCAAATAAGAAAAATTCTTTGATTTCTTTGAAACAAAAAACAAACACAAACGCAGTTAATGATAATACCACAACACCAATAATAATTTTTTGGCTTATCCAAGCTGCTGGATATACTAAAATGGTTAATAGTATTAATAATGATAAACCTACAAAATCGAGGATTCTTTCAGTGACTATTGTTCCAAATGCAGTAGGAGCATTTAATGATGTTTTTTCTGCTAAAACATATGCGCGTAAAAACTCACCCATCCTGAATGGAAGAACTGAATTGCCGAAATAACCAATCATTATTGATGAAAATGCTGGCTTGATAGAAATTCTATCTATAGGATGAGCTAGAATCTGCCATCTTAAAGCTCTTACTACATTACTTATAAGAAGTATGATTAATGATAGAGTACAATAAAATAGATCCAATTGATTTATAATTTTCCAAAATTGAACAAAATCGATACCCCTAAAAGCGTAATATAGTCCAGCAATACTTATAAATATTCCAAAGATTAATTTTATATACCTATTCACGAAGATCAATAATCTCCCCAGCATTAGGATTGAATGAATTGAATAAAGAGCCTTCGAGAAGTGGAACATAACTTGTAATATCTACTTCAATATATTGCTCTGGTCTTTCTGGGTTATTGCCAAAAGTAAATTTAATAGGTTCATATAATTTATGTTTAATCCATATTTTTCCTCTGATATTAAAAGCATCCATATGATAGTCTAATTGAATTGATGCTCTATTAGCTGTTGAATTAGTAATAGTAAAACCTGAAAAATCACCTGATAAAAAATCAAAAATATCATAACTACCTTCAATCAACGTATCATATATGATTTTTCCATCATCAGTCTTGAAATAAGTTATAATTAGATTATTATCTATTTTAATAGCTTGCTGATCTGTATCTAAGAAAAATCGCTTATTGCCAAGGAGTTCAATAATCCCAACTTGATTCCAAGATCTATCTCCATCAATTTGTGACCATTTGATATTCATCTGGACTCCATTATGATCTACTAGAGATTTTGATAGATAATCTAGGTATTTTTGGTTTGGATCTGTTTGCCTCAGAGAAACCAACAATAGCATTGCCAGTAAAACAGAAATCATACTTATTTAATCATCATCAATCATCTCTAAATAAGTCTCATCAACCATGACTTCCCGTGCTTTACTTCCAGTAAATGACCCCACAACACCTAATTGCTCCATCCGATCAATTAATCTGGCAGCTCTTGAGTATCCAACTTTCATTCGGCGCTGGATTAATGAAATAGATCCTTGTTGATGAATAACTACTAGTTTTATTGCTTCATTTAATAATTCATCATCACCATCTGCACTATCTCCCGAATCAGCATCAAATGTTGTTTTCTCTCTTACTGATTCTAACACTAATTCTTCAGATTTAGGCTGTGATTGTATATGATCCATAATTGCTTCTACTTCATTAATTGAAAGAAACGCATTGTGCAGCCTAACAAGCTCAGAAGAACCTGACCCCAAATATAGCATATCTCCTCTGCCAATTAACTTCTCCGCACCTGACATATCAATAATAGTTCTTGAATCAATCTTGCTAGCAACTTGAAATGCAATCCTTGATGGAAAATTTGCTTTTATAAGTCCAGTAATTACATCTACAGATGGTCGTTGAGTAGCAATAACTAAATGAATTCCCACCGCTCTTGCTAATTGTGCAAGACGAGCAATAGGCTGCTCAACTTCTTTTGCATTCAACATCATTAAATCTGCTAATTCATCTATAACCACAACAATATATGGCATTATCTCTTCATTTGAAGCGACTCTCTTTGCATTATATTCTTGAATATTTCTTACAACAGCATCAGCAAGAATATCATACCTTCTACTCATTTCTTTTTCAACAGCACGTAGAGCCAAAGTAGCATTATCTGGCTTTGTTACAATAGATTCATCAAAATCTTCCATACCTAATAAATGATAACTTTTTAGAGACTTATAAAGCGTCATTTCAACTTTTTTTGGATCAATAATAACAAACTTTAACTCTTCTGGGGTTGAATTATAAAGTAAACTACATATTATAGTATTTAAGCATACTGATTTACCAGAACCGGTAGTACCAGCAATTAATAGATGAGGCATCTTAGCTAAATTTAATATTGAAATTTCACCAGAAGTGGTTTTCCCAATAGCCAAAGTAAGTTCACCATCTGATTCAGCAAATTTTTCTGAATTTATTATTGATCGAAAAAATACAGTATCAGGATCCATATTTGGTATTTCTATTCCGACAGAAGACTTGCCAGGTATTGGAGCGATGACTCTAACACGACTTGCCTCCATAACTCTAGCTAAATCATCTGATAGTTGAACAAATTTATTTACCCTAACTCCTTCTGCAGGCTCTACTTCGAATAAAGTTATAACTGGCCCAGGACTTACATTAACTACCTTACCAACAACACCGAAAGTTTCTAAGCTTTGTGTTAAAAAATTTGCACGATCAACTAATTCGTCTTTTGACATTCCTTCTTGTATTTTGATTGGCATTTCTAATAAATCACTTCCTGGAAGCTGGTATCTTCTTTTCGGTGCTTTTCTCTCTTGTAACTCATCAATATTTACTTCTTCTTCTTTAACAATCTCTCCAACTTCAATATTTTTATCTGAAGACACCTGCGCATCTACTTCGACATCTACTTGCTTATTTAATTCTGATTCCAGTTCTTGATGCTGAACATCATTTAAAGAATCATCATCAACCTTTTCTGTGTTTTCATCTTTATCAACATTTTCTTCATTATCTTCATTTACTTCACTTTCAAACTCCGTATTATCTATATCTTCATCATTAGTTTTATTATCCTCATCTTCATTATTTGATATTGAATGATATTGTTCTTCCTGTTTTTCTTCAATCTTTTTAATCAAATCTTTTGTATGAAGTCTTTTTTCCTTTTCAGTCTTTTTCTCAATTGAAATAAGTTTCCGATCTTTATTCTTCTTTTTGATAAGATTAGTTAGAGATTCAAATGGACCATAAAAACTCCAAGAAAAATATCCTCTTATCAACACCAACCAACTAGTTAAAATTAAAACTACTGCCCCTGTGACACCAAAAAAACTAGCTAGAAAGTTTGCTAAATTTCCTCCTATTAGCCCACTGTAATTAAAATCAATTTCAGAGTTAGTAAATACACTAATTTCTAATAAGCCTAGACTGATTGATATTAAAATCATGGCACAAAGCAGATATGCACTTATCTTTCTAAGAAAAGACCTGTCCTTATTGCTAAAAATCGACCATCCCCATACCATACCTAAAACAGGCAAGACATAAGAACTATAACCGAATGAAAACTTTATAAAGAAATAAGCAATGAAAACACCTAATATTCCCATAGGGTTTTCCACTTGTACATTTGGAGAAATTCCTGGGTCTTCAAATGAATTGTATCCAAGCATACTAATAATTACTAAAAAAGAAATTGCAATACTCAGAATTCCTAATATTTCAAGCTTTCGTTCTTTCATTAATATATCCTAAATACTATTGTTTACCGTTCCATATTTATAGAAAGGAGGGTTTACAATAACAGCTAATTTGTCCCTTGATCTAATATCAATAGAAATTTCAGTCCCAGGAGAAGAATGATTAACATGGATATACCCAATACCTATTCCTTTATCCAAAGTTGGCGATTGGGTTCCACTAGTTACTTTACCAACAATATTACCATTGACAATTATATCATAATTATTCCTTGGTACAGCTCGCTCCAACATTTCAAATGAAATGCGTCTTTTATGATTCTCATTTTTTTCAAGCAACAAAGCATCTCTTCCTATAAAATCACCTTTGTTAAAACTAGTAATCCAACCTAAACCAGCTTCTATTGGGTTTATAGATCTACTTATATCCATACCATATAACGCATAATTCATCTCTAAACGTAACGTGTCTCTCGCACCTAAACCAACCGGCATAACTTTTAATTTTTTATAATCAAAAATATTGTCCCACAAAGAAACAATCGATTCACTATTGCCATATATTTCAAAACCAAGCTCACCTGTATAACCAGTCCTAGATACAATTAATGAATCACCGTTAAATATTAATTGAATAAAATTATAATATTTTAATTGATTGAGATTGCAGTCTAATACATCATTTAATATAACTGCTGATTTAGGACCTTGAACTGAAATTAAATTCAAATTTTCACTAATATTCTCTATAAAAACATCTTCATTCGAATTTTTTAACAACCAATTATAATCATCTTTAATATTTGCAGCATTAACCACCATCATATAATATTCCTCAAAATGATATAGCACTATATCATCAACTATACCACCATTAGTTAAACACAAAGCAGAATACTGAGCTTGACCTGTAGAAATTTTCTTTACATCATTTATAGTGAGTAATTGAAGAAAACTTTCAGCTCCCTTTCCAGAGATTTTAAACTCGCCCATGTGACTAACATCAAATACTCCTATCATATTTCTGACCGCATTATGCTCATCAATAATCCTAGTATAAGACATCGGCATAGAGTAACCTGCAAAAGGAACCATTTTAGCATTTAATGAAATATGTTTATCATATAGAGAAGTACGTTTCAATCTATAAATACCATAATAATCATAATTTTTTTAATGTCATCTTAATTATATTTTCTAGATCATCTTTAAGGACTTCTTTCGTTGCAATCTTTGAAACAGCTTTATCAATTAAATTTCTATTATATCCTAGCGATAATAAAACTTTAACGACATCATCAATTGTATCTTTCTCATTAGAATCCAATTGAAACCCTAAATCAACAGTCTCGCCACCATCAATAAATTTATCTTTTAATTCTATAATAATCCTTTTAGCTGTTTTCGTACCTATTCCAGGAATTGAAGTCAACGAACCAATATCATCATTAATTATATTTTTCTTAAAACTATTTGGACTAGTACCAGATAAAATATTCAAAGCAGATTTAGGACCAATTCCATTGACAGATGTTAACTGTTTAAATAAGTATCTTTCGCTACTATCAAAAAAACCATATAACTCCATAATATCTTCACGGACATTTAAATAAGTCAATAACTCAATTGAAGCATCAATATCTCCTAATTTTTCATAGGTAGACAATGTAATATTTACACCAAGCCTAATACCGCCAACATCTATTATTGCAATAGTTGGATCTTTTTTATTAAGTATTCCTTTTATTGATTCAATCATAGATTATTCCACTTGATTTTGATTTAAATAACATAATCCTATAGCAAGAGCATCTGAAGAATCAAAAGGAGACGGCAGTTGATCTAACTGTAAAATATTCTTTACCATATATTGAACTTGTTCTTTACTAGCATTTCCATTACCAACAACTGACTTTTTAACTTTTTTAGGAGAAAACTCAATGCATGAAATTTTTGAAGAATAACCTGCAAGAATAATAGCTCCTCTTGCCTGACCTAACAACATTGCAGATTTAAAATTCTTAGAATAAAATGTGTCCTCAACTGCAAGCATATTGGGTTTGTATTTATCTAATAATAAAGATATTTCATCGTAGAGATAGCCTAACCTATCTGATAGATGCATATTCTTTGGTGGCTTTACTGTACCATAACTATGAGCAACTATGTTATTATTATTTTTATCAATAATACCAAAACCTGTCACAACAATACCTGGATCAACGCCTATAACACGCATTTTTAATCTTCAAAGTCAAGATTAGTATAAACCGATTTAATGTCTTCATGATCTTCAATGGATTCTAAAAGCATGATAGCCTTCTCTGATTTATCTTTATCAATTCTATGTAAATTTTTGGGCAACATTTCTACTTTAGCTGAATCTATTTTATAACCATTATCCTCAAGAATTTTTCTTACATTCATCATTTCTAGTGGATCTGTCTTAACTATATAATTGTCTTCATCTGCATCAAAATCTTCTGCCCCAGCATTAATAGAGTCTTCAAAAAGATTATCTTCATTTTGATCTACTTTGGAAATTATAATTTGGCCTTTCTTATCAAACATCCAAGATACACTACCATTCTCACCAAGATTACCTCCATATTTTGTTATTAGATGCCTGATTTCTGCTACAGTTCTATTTTTATTATCTGTTAAAACTTCCATAAATATAGCCACTCCTCCATGACCAAATCCTTCATAAGTGCATTCTTCATAAGTAACACCAGGAAGCTCACCAGTTCCCTTCATTATGGCTCTTTTAATATTATCGTGCGGCATATTTGAATCGCGAGCGCTACTTACGGCTTGACGTAATCTAGGGTTGGAACTAGCGTCTCCCCCAGCCTCCCTCGCAGCAATTGTAATTTCTTTAATTAGAGTTGTGAATATTTTACCACGCCTTGCATCAACAGCCGCTTTTTTACGTTTTATTGTAGACCATTTACTATGACCAGACATAAAGACTAACAATCCTCAGTCTAATTTTACTGAAACGAGTTGTGACACACCCTTCTTCTCCATCGTAACTCCATAAAGAAAATTAGCAGATTCCATAGTTAATTTATTATGTGTTACAACAATGAATTGCGTATCATTAGAAAAATTATTCAAAACTCTAGAAAATTTTCTAATATTTACATCATCTAATGGAGCATCAACTTCATCAAGTATACAATACGGGCTAGGCTTCACTTGATATATAGAAAATAATAACGCAATAGCTGTTAAAGCTTTTTCACCTGCTGATAATTGACGTAGAGATCGATTACGCTTTCCAGGAGGCTGAGCATGAATTCCAATATTCGCTTCTAAAGGGTCGGGGTCTCCTTCAAGCCTAAGTGAACCTCGCCCACCCTCAAAAAACATAGTGAATAATTTTTCAAAATTTTTACTAATATCTTCAAATGTGCCTTGAAATTTCTCTCTTGCTATTTTATCGATCTCTTGAATTGTATCTAATAAATTTTGCTCTGCTTTTATCAAATCATCTCTTTGATCGGTCAACATTAATAAACGTTCATTCTCTTCTTCGTGCTCAATCTGAACAGCCATATTTATTGGTCCTATATTTTCAATACTTTTCTCAATCCGCTCTATTGAAGCATTTAATGCATTTTCAGTTTGATCAACAATCATTTCATCAGAAATATTGGTATTATAACTATCAAGAATACGTTCAGAGACAAAGTTGATGCGCTGATCTAAATCTGCAACCTTTAATTCACAATTTTTTAATTCTTCAAGTAAAGATTCTCTATTTTTCTGTTCAGACCTGATTTGAGCTTGCATTTCTTCAATTATTACATATGAATCATTTGCAGCTTCTTGTTTTAGACTAAGAACAGATTTTTGCTTGTTTACATTAGCATTAATATCAGATAATTTTTTTCCAGCAACAGAAACTAATCTTCTTAAGTTCTTTTCACTTTCCCTTATATCTTTTATTTCTCCTTTAATCTCAGACTTTCTTTTTACAAACTCCTTTATAGCTTCTTCAGCAGTAGACTCTTGAAAGGCTAAATTCTCTCTTTGACCTTCAAAGTTAAGGTGGTTTATCCTAGCATCTTGTAATTGCTGATGTAGCTTATCTCTAGAAGATTGAACTTTTAATAATTCTTCACCTTTATTCATAATTTCTTTCAAATACTTACTAAGTTCTCTCTCTTCTTTTTGGATAGCTGATTTTAAAGATCTTCTTAGAATTGTTTGACTTTTAATATCTTTTTTATTTAGTGAAATAATTGCATCTGACCCAGCAATAGACTCCGATAGAACAGATTTTTGGATCTCAAGATTATCTAACAAATCATCAATTTCTGAAAGAGCTTTGGAGAAATCCCTTGAAGCATCTTGATGCTTCTTTTTAAACTTTTCTTTCTTTTCTATAGTCGCAATAACTTTAATTAGCTTTTTATCCAACTTACTATACAATGAATTGTCAGTTTTGATCTTATCTTTTATTATGGACAATTTCTCTTTTCTTCCGATCAGCCCTAAGCTCTTTTTACTAGAGATGCGATCAATAATCATTCCTTTTATTAATAAAACTCCATCTTGGCCAATTAGGTCTAAATCTTTAAGGCTATTATCCAACATCGCAACTTTTATATCTTTCACTAAGACAATATTACCTAAAAGGAAATCTAATAACGGTTTAAATTTTGGTAGCACTTTAACTAAATCAACAGCACGACCAATAACATTTTTGTTTGGCTGAATCGATTTGCTCACAGCATTGATTGATGGAATGCTGTCAAGGGGAATTATCATAATTCTTCCTGATTTACGATTGCGAATCATTTCTAAAATACTAATTGCATTCTTTTTATTTTTAACAACTATACATTTTGCATAATCCCCGAGGGCCATTTCAATTGAAGAAGAAATCGATGCATCAACGTTTAGAAGATCGCCTACAGTCCCCATAGCGTCTTTAAATATATTTTTATTGTTTAAAACATCTCTTACACCTTTTGGATAACCTTCCCCCGCATTTACTAATTCCTCATAAAAAGTATGTTTTGAATCAAGGGCATCTAAATATGCTAATATTCTATTTTTTTTCGCTTCTATATTATATTTTTCTTTTTCTAATTTATTTAACTCTTCGTCATTTAAATTTAAGTCAATTTTATTTTTGTTTATTTTTTTAAGAATACCTTTTTTGTTCGATTGATTCTTGTTTAAATCTTTTAAAATATTATCTAATTCTTTCCGTGTCCCACTAACTTTTTCATTTAGATCTATAGTATTATTTTTCTTTTCATTAATTATTACTTCAGCTGTATCATACATTGATTTCTTATCAGATAATTTCTTCTGAATTTCCCAACGCTTATCTTGTTCAATATCTATACTTGATTGCATATTTTTTAATTGATCATCAATATTATTAAACTCACTATGCTTTTGTTTAAAAAGATTTAAACAAGAATCAATTTTAGGTTTCAATCCCTTGATTGATTTGCGATAATCCGCCAGGTGACTATGAAGCTCTTTAGATTTTTGGTTACTTTTTTCCTCCTCTAAAGATAAACGATCTAAAGAAATATGCGCAGACCGTGACTGCTCTTTCCAGATTATAATATCACTTTGTAAAGATTCACGCTTATCATTATAATCAGTTAATTGCTTTCTATATTTATCCAACTCATCCTGTTGACCTTTGAAGATAGACTGAAGTGATATTAATTTCTTTTCTACTTCAGATTCTTCAGTCTGATTTGAATCTCTCAAGTGATTTAATTCAGCAATTCGTGTATTTAAAGGTTGTAAATCTGTCTTATATGCATGTGTTTGTAAAAATGCTAAAGAAATTTCTTTTGTTTTCAAATCATCCAGTAATTTTGAATGACGTTCAAAACGTTTTAACTGCAATGAAAGAGACTTCACTTTTGCCTCTATTTCAAGGATTAGATCATTTACCCTATGTAGGTCAGAGCGCGTTGATTCGAATTTTCTTAATGTAGATTTTTTTTGCATTTTATACTTGTTTATCCCAGATGCTTCTTCAAACATTCTTCTTCTATCATCACCCGTTTCAGATAATATCTGTTCAATCATTTTTAATTCGATTACTGAATAGGCGTCTGAACCCATCCCAGTATCTATAAATAAGTCATGAATATCTTTCAATCTACATGGAGTGCGGTTCATAAAGTATTCACTTTCACCGCTTCTATATAATCTTCTTCCTATTTCAATATCATTATATTCAAGAGGAAGTTTACCTTTATTATTATGTACAGTTAATGATACTTCACAGACGCTTAAGGGTTTTACATTTCTTGCACCATTAAAAATAATATCTTCCATTTTTCCACTTCTAAGAATACTATGTTTTTGTTCGCCAAGAACCCATCGAATAGCATCTACGATGTTTGTTTTACCGCACCCATTAGGTCCTACAATTGCTGTAATCCCTTCACCAAAATGCACAACATCCTTTTTTGCAAAGGACTTAAAACCATGCATTGTTAATTCTGATATATACATTCCGAGGTATTATGAAATATAATTTTAATCAATATCCCTCGTGAAAACTATTATTTTAAATAAAATTTTACCCTGGAGGCCAACTTAATTTCCTACCTCCTAATAAATGAAGATGAATATGAAATACTGTTTGACCTCCATCTTCGTTGCAATTAAATACCGTCCTAAATCCGCTATTATTTATATTTTCAACTTGAGCTAATTCCTTAGCTATTAAAAACAATTCTCCTATCAAAATAGAATCATCAGGTTTTAAATCATTAATTGTCGATATATGTTTTTTAGGAATAATAAGAATATGTGTTGGCGCTTGAGGGTTGATATCCCTAAATGCTATAATTGAATCATTTTCTATTAATTTATCACAAGGAATATTATTATTAACTATATTGCAAAATAAGCACTTATCCATTCTTTATTCTCCAGTTATTAGTTGATTAATAATAGATATCGCTGATACAACTGCGCTTTCCGTCCTGAGGCGACGATTACCTAACGAAATAAAGATTGATTTATAATTATTAAATAACGAAATCTCATTATCACTAAAACCCCCTTCAGGACCGATTATTAAACTTAGTTTATCACAATCTACTGGAAGTAAATCTCGCAAATCAAAAATATTATTTTTAGACCTCTGTGAAGATACAATTATAGGCATATTGATTTGTGTATCAAGCCAATCTGATAGAGGTTGAGGTTGATTAATATTTGGAATCCTTGAGCGAGCACATTGTTTAGCTGAAGACTTTATGATTGTTTTATATCTTTCAAGATTGAATGAACGTTTAATAGACCTATCCATCTGGATTGGGAAAATATTATCGACACCACACTCAGTTGACTTTTCAATTGCCCATTGCATTCTTGATGGTTTTATTATACCAACAGCAAGATCAATTTTGCATATAGGCTCGCCAAATCCTGGAAAGACTTCAGTTATTTTCCCAGAAACTTTTTCTTTTGATATTTTCTCTATAATAGCTTTATATGCAATACCTTCTCCATCGATCAAGTAGATATCATCATAAATCTTTAATCTTAAAACATTTGTAAGGTGATGAGATTCTACTTCATCCAAAAAAAAATAATTATTATCAATATTATTAGGATTTACAAAAAAGGAGCGAAAATCAGACAAAGACTATTTCTTCCAATTAAAACCAAAACGTACTAATGCGCCACTATATTTTTTCCTACCATCAATTTCTTGAGGCATTGGTAGTTCATCATATCCAACTCTTACTGTTAGTATGGCATTATTAGAAGTTATTACATCTGCACCTAAACCAATAAAACCACCCCAGGAATGATAATACTGAACATTGTCATGCCATTTTTGCTTAAAAGAGCCGCTTTCTGCACCATCTAAGATTAATATTGGACCAAATTTTATACTAAGAAATGGTGAAAAATTATTTGCAATCTTACCAACAAACGGATAGTATTTAAATCCAGAGAACAAAGGCAGTAGTAGTAAATTAATATTGTTAAACTTATATGCTCTGCCCGTATAATAGTCTTGCATAATTATCTCATCAGGGTGTTTAGCATCAAAAATTCTTAGCTCACCAATAAAATATAATTTCTTATTCTTAAACCATGCTCGATTATAGGATAGACCAGCTCCACTTTCACCAACGTCTAATCCAAAGCCACTATAATTTAATGATGAAAGTTCTTGTCCAAGCAAATAACCCATAAAAAAAACTATAATAATTATTTGTCTCAATTTTTTAATTCCTTTAATAATTGCAGTTCATTCCAAGTATTTTTATTAGCCATAAGTCTTTTTACAGGTTTATGATTGATAATATTTGATTGAAAAATTTCATCTACGTCATCTAACTGAACATTTGTATACCATACCCCATCAGGATAAACCACTACAGCTGGACCTAATTCACATACATCTAAACAACCGCTTTTATTAGCACGTACGATTCCTTTTAATCCATGTTCATTTATTAGTTTCACGAATCTCATCCTAATATCCATGCCTCCACATTTAGCGCAACTTCCACGTTGATTATTAGAGTCCCTCTCATTTACACAAATAAATATATGTTTAGCATACTTACTCAAGGCACAAGTACTACTTTCCCAAATTGGTTACTATTTTCAATATATTTATGTGCATCAGCTATATTTTCCATTGGGAATACCTTATCTATAACTGGAGTAACTGCTCCATCAGAAATAAGATTCATTATACCATCCAAAGCCGAAAGCGTTCCCATAGTAGAGCCTAATATTGACTGTTGTTTAAAAAAAATATAACGTAAATCAATGGAAACTTTTGGACCCGTTGTTGACCCGCAAGTTACTAATCTACCATATCTACTTAATATTTTCATTGAAGTACTCCATGTCTCAAAACCTGAATGCTCAAAAATGAGATTAACACCCTTTCCTTTAGTAAAATCTTTAACTTTAGAGACAATATCATCTTTATAGTGATTTAAGCTTAAGTCTGCACCAAGTTTAGAAGCATACTCACATTTTTCCTTTGACCCTCCAGTAGCTATGACTTTGCAATCATATGATTTAGCAATTTGCAAACCAAATGAACCAACGCCTGAGCTTGCACCCCAAATAAATACAATATCAGATTTTTTTAACATTGCCCGATTTATGAGCATTTGATAAGAAGTTTGCCCTGCAAGAGGAAAAGAAGCTGCAGATTCAAAACTTATATTCGTAGGTTTTTTATTTAAACTCCTCTGATTCAAGGCTATGAATTCACAATTAGTTCCATTAGTTGTCTCACCAAGTATTCCCATTGAAGAACATTGATTCTCTTGACTATCTAAGCAGGATGAACAAGTACCACAGAATAAAAGTGGGTTTATAATTACTTCATCTCCAATGTTAAATTTATCTACTCCTTTCCCAACTTCAGCAACTACACCTGCACCATCACTTCCAATGATCATAGGTAAAGATATACCTGGAATACCTTTACGAACCCAAATATCAAGATGATTAATTGCTGCTGCTTTTATTTCAACTAAGACTTGATCGTCCTTCACCTCAGGTAATGAAACTTCCTCCCAAACTAAAACTTCTTCACTACCATGTTCATGAATTCTAACTGCCTTCATATAATATTATCCTAATCTAAATTATTCCTTTTTCGAAAAATAGTGATAATCCAAACTTAGCTTTCCTGGGCCGCAAATAAATAATACAAGCATAATAAGAAAATACAATATAGCTAATTCAGGAAATTCTCCATCAACTACATGATTAACTGAAGCAACAAACATGGTAAATAACAACAAAAGTGCTGCAGGACGCGTAAATAGACCAACTACCACGAATATCATTACTGCAGATTCAGATAATGCTGCCATAAAACCAAAAAACACATTTAAATATTCTAATCCAATAAAATCAGTTAAAGCTGCGCCAAGACGTTCCCATTTTTCATAGCCAGCTGTAATCTTACTCCATCCATGATTATAAATCATCATTATACTAGGAATAAATCGCAAAATTAATAATGAATGGGATAAGTAAAGATTATTTGGGTATAAATATGATGCTATAGGTTCTATTCTTTTCATAATTTTTGATCGATATCTTCATAATCTGCATCTTGAATATCCAAATTCTTGTAAGAGTTCTTGATATTTTGATGATTTTGTTTCCCTGATCTTTTAATACTTATTTTAAATATATATCTAACGCACTGAATTACCAGATAAATAAAGAGCGCACTTAGAATAATTTGCATTTTAATTAGACACTAGCACTGGGGTTAAAAAATTTAGTACCCGATACAGGTTGCCTAATATATTCGATAACTTGATCAAGATCCTCAGCATTATTTACAAAATCAATATTATTTGTATTTATTATTACTAATGGCGTGTTATTATACCGAAAAAAATACTCAGTATAAATTTCATTAAGAGCATTAATGTAATCATAGGAAATATTATTCTCAAAATCCCGCCCTCTCTTATCAATATTTTTCATTAAAGTAGAAGTATCTGCTTGAAGATAGATAATCAGATCAGGATTTATAACGTTCCGTTCCATCATATTAGCTATACTATCATATAAATTCATTTCTTTATCATCAAGATTTAATGATGCAAATAAACGATCCTTAATAAACATATAGTCTGATATCAGAAGATTATGGAACATATCTACCTGACGAATATCCTGCTGTTGCTGATATCTTTGTAAAAGAAAGAATAATTGAGTTTGAAATGCAAATCGTGCTGGGTCATCATAAAACTCAGATAAAAAAGGATTATCCTCAAATTTTTCTAGAATCAATTTGGCGCTCAATCGTTTAGATAACAACTTGGCTAAACTAGTTTTCCCAACGCCAATTGGACCTTCAATAGCTATATAATTCAAATTTCTCATGCGTTTTTTTCCATAATATGCTTTATTACCTTTGTTCTATCAGGACATAAGCTTAATAACTCAGAAATTGTTGAGCCAATTTTTTCTATTTTGTATTCAGGCATTAATTCACAAAATGGTAATAAAACAAATTTCCTAAACATAAGTTGTGGATGTGGAATAATTAATTCATCTGTTTCAATGTATGAATTTCCATAACAAAGTATATCAATATCAATTATTCTTGGATGATTTTTATCTCTTTCTTTTAGCCGACCCAAAGATGATTCAATATGTTTAATTATATCAAGAAACTCAAATGGCGTTAAAGACGAATTGCAAGATATAATTGTATTTAAAAATTTAGGCTGATCTGTATTGTATAACGGTTCTGATTCATAAAATGATGCACCTTTAATATTACTTATTGCATTAAATGTTCCTAACAATGTAATTGCCGATGCTAAATTTTCCTCTCGGTCACCTAAGTTCGATCCCAGACTCAGTATTACTAGTTCATACATAGTCTGTTCTTTTCCTTTTTAACTCTATTTCCACACTGTCTAATTCACCATTAAGTGGCGCATTTATTTTTCTTACACGAATAATTAATTTATCAATTTTATACTCTTCAAATATTGACCTAGATATTGAATCGGCTAATTTTTCTAAAAGAAAATAACTTTTTGATCCAAAAGCTTTCTTTACCTGTTCATATACATCTTCATAATTGATTGTATCTTCGATATTATCAGATTTGGAAGATTTGGTTAGAGGAGTGAATAACTCAAGATCAATCTCAAAGTTAGTCCCTTGTTCCTTTTCAAAATCATAGATACCATGATATCCGTAAAAGTTCATATTGTTTAATCGAATTATTCCCATAGGCTTTTGAATTTACTTTAAGGATTTCTGACTAGTCAATTGATGAAAAAAAAAGCCTCCCGATTGGGAGGCTTTTTATAATAAGCATCATAAAGCCTAATTTTACATCATTCCGCCCATTCCGCCCATGCCTGGGTCCATTGGAGGCATTGGTGGACCTTCTTTTTCGGGAAGTTCTGTTACAGCAGCTTCTGTAGTAAGAATCATTCCTGCAATTGATGTAGCATTTTGAACAGCTACTCTGGCAACTTTTGTAGGATCAATGATTCCAGCTTTTAGCATATTTACATACTCACCATTCCGAGCATCATAACCATAATCAGCCTTACCTTCTCTAACAGCTTGAGCAACGATTGAAGATTCAACTCCTGCATTCTCACAAATTTGACGAATCGGTTCTTCAAGAGCTCTACGCATTATATCGATTCCCACATTCTCTTCATCATCTTCTACTTTTACTTTATCTAATGCAGGCGCAGAACGTAATAATGCGACACCTCCTCCTGGCACAATGCCTTCTTCGACGGCTGCCCGAGTTGCATGTAAAGCATCTTCAACACGTGCTTTCTTTTCTTTCATTTCTACTTCAGTAGCAGCCCCTACATTAATAACAGCTACACCACCAGATAACTTAGCCAAACGTTCTTGCAGTTTTTCACGATCATAATCAGAACTTGTTTTTTCTATTTGTACTTTAATCTCATTAATTCGTGCTTTTATGCTTTCGGCAGCTCCATTGCCGCCAACGATTGTTGTATTATCTTTATCAGAAACAATACGCTTACAAGTTCCTAGATAATCTAAGGTTGCATTATCTAACTTATATCCAGCATCTTCAGATATAACTGTTGCACCAGTAAGTACTGCTATATCTTCTAACATTGCTTTTCTTCTATCTCCAAATCCAGGAGCTTTAACAGCCAAAACTTTAAAAGTCCCTCTTAACTTATTCACTACTAATGTAGCTAGAGCTTCACCTTCAATATCTTCAGCTATTATAACAGAAGATTTACCAGTTTGCACAATTTTCTCTAATAGAGGAAGCAAGTCCTTCATATTGGATATTTTTTTATCATAAATCAATAAGTATGCATCATCCATCTCAGCTTCCATATTATCTGAATTTGTAACAAAATAAGGTGATAAATATCCTCTGTCAAACTGCATACCTTCAACCGTCTCTAGAAATGTTTCTGCTGTTTTACTCTCTTCAACAGTTATCACACCATCTTTTCCAACTTTATCCATTGCTTCAGCAATCTTTTCACCAATCTCACGATCATTATTTGCTGAAATTGACCCAACATTTGCAATTTGCTCTGCATCAGGTAAGTCTTTACTCTGTTTCTGTAAAGCATCAACAACTGCCAGAGCAGCTGCATCAAGTCCACGTTTAATAGACATTGGGTTTGTACCAGCTGTAACATTTTTTAGTCCTTCAGCAATTAAGGATTGAGCCAAAACTGTAGCAGTAGTAGTCCCATCGCCTGCATCATCAGAAGTTTTAGATGCAACTTCTTTTAACATTTGAGCACCTACATCTTCTAGTTTATTTTCCAACTCTATTTCTTTAGCAACAGTTACACCGTCTTTTGTCACAGTAGGTGATCCAAATTTCTTCTCAATTACTACATTACGACCCTTTGGTCCAAGAGTGACTTTTACAGCATTTGCAAGCTTATCCACTCCTGCTTTTAATGCATTCCTTGCCTCTAATTCATATGTAATTTGTTTTGCCATTATTTCCCTCCTTAAAGGATAGCGAGAATATCACTCTCGCGCATAATTAAATATTCAGTTCCTTCGAAGGCAAATTCTGTTCCACTATATTTACCATATAGTATCTTATCGCCTTTCTTTACACTCATTGCAACTTCTTTTCCTGAATCATTTACTTTTCCAGGTCCAACAGCAGCAATTGTTCCTTGTTGTGGTTTTTCTTGAGCTGTATCAGGAAGTATAATTCCCCCTGATGACATTTCCTCTGCTGGAGCAGCTTCAACAACCACACGATCTCCTAGAGGTTTTAGTTTAAGAGCCATTTTCTTATCTCTCCTATTTTATTTATTAGTTATATTAATATTTTATAAAATCTACATTTATTTTATAAAATCTGCATTTATAGCAGCGCGGAATTTATCATTGTAAATGATAAAAAAACAAATATTATTAGCACTCTTTTAAAAAGAGTGCTAATAAAACAATTTCTATTTTCCAGTGCTTCCAAATCCGCCCTGTCCTCGATCGGTTTTAGATAATTCAGATACTATCTCAAAACTTATTGGACCACCATCCATAGATACTAATTGAAATAATCTTTGCCCTGGCTCAACAGTAAATGGAATTTCCTTTATATTATCTACTGCAGCCATAATTTCTCCTCTATATCCAGCATCAATTAAACCAACAGAATTACATTGTCTCAATGGGGTTTTAGATATGCTGGATCGAGGCATCAATAAATAAGGCATTCCATCTGTGTTTTCGCAAGCAATATGAGATTTAATTACGGCAGTTTCACCTGGAGCTATAATTAACGCATCAATTATGAATAAATCAAGCCCAGCATCGCCTTGGTGAAAATGTCCATGATGCTTATATAAATCTTGGGCACTTTCTGATAAGGTTATTATTTTTAAATGCATAAAATCAATTGCGAAAAACAGCCCAACCTAGAAATATCCATCCCAGAACAAATGATATTCCTCCTAATGGAGTTACCATACCCAACCATTTAATATTGCTCACCACTAAAATGTATAAAGAACCAGAAAAAAGTATAATGCCAAAAATAAATAATAGTGCTGGTAACCATAATAAATGATGCGAAAAATTAAAACCTAATAATCCAATTATTACTAACCCCATAGAATGAAATGCTTGGTATTGAACACCTTTTTCAAATATTTTCATATTTTCCGTGGATAATTTATCTTTTAAGTTATGTGCTCCAAAAGCTCCTATTAAAACTGTTAGAGCCATAAATAAAGATCCAGTAACTATAAATATTTTCATTTTGGTAAATTTTGATGAATTAAAGTACGTATAGGATATGGAATATCAATTCCTTCTTCATTATAACGCTTGTGTAACTTCCTGATAAATACATCTATAATATTATGCTGATCTCCATACTTTTCAGCTTTAAAATATACTTTAAGATTAACACTTGAATCTCCAAATTCAAAAAAACGCACTATCGGCTCTTTATCCTTAATAAAACCATCTAAATTTTTAGCTACATTATCTGCTACCTCCTTCGTTATTTCAGCAACTTTTTCTAGATCACAATCATACGAAACACCAACAGGTATTCTTACAGAGAAAGATGATTCTCCTGTATCATAATTTTTGATTATAGCGCTGGATAATCTTGAATTTGGTATATTTATCACGTTATTAGTGCGTTCTAACATTGTTGTATTTCGCCAAGTAATATTAGTTATATAACCTCTCTCACCAGAATCAAGCTCAGCAAAATCCCCAGGCTTCACTTTTCCACTTAGCAATATATGTAACCCACTAAAAATATCACTGAGTGTCTCTTTCAAAGCTAATGAAATAGCTAATCCACCAACACCAAGAGCTGTTAAGATTGGAGTAATAGCAATATTTAAAGAATCTAGAATAATCATTAATCCAATACCCCATACAATTATATATACAAAATTTGTAAACATAGTTGTTGATGGAAAACCTTGGCCTTGTTTCTCAGCCCATAGATTAAAAAGGCCAACTAACATTTTACTTATAGATAGGGTTATGGATAAAATCAAGATAGTAAGAATAATAGTAGATAAAGATTGTTTATAAGGATCAAATGGTTCAGATAAAATGACACTATCCGCAGCAATCGAAAAAGATGCAAGAAAGAACCATAGAATAATATGTGGCTCAAGTGAATTTAAAATTATATCATCACCACGCCATTTTGTTTTATCGGCTAATATAGATAATCGTTTATGGACATATTTTTTCATTATCCAACCTATTACAATTCCAATAAAAATAACTAAGATTGGATTGACCCAAATAACTAACTGATCAATTATTTTATCTACCATGAATAATTTAAATTACAATCATTAATCTAAACCTGCACTTGAATATGGACCAATAAACACTTCTTTATTATCTCCTGGGAAAAGTATGTCAATATTTGGCTTACCAATTAATGTCCAGGTTCTTGATAATACTAATTTGCCCTGATCATAAATATTTAATGATTGCAAATCAAAATATTCACCCCAATACCACTCAATTCCATGTTTATTCTTATTCATAAATGTGCACTCATATTTTGGATTACCGTTAGAATGAACATTTGATTTCGTTCTCAACCCAAGAGTAGGGCTCGTAATGTTTACACCGGATTCCGTCCATAGCTTCTCTTCAATGATTTCATCTCCTCTAAAGACTTGAATACGTTTGAATCTTCCATTTTCATAATATTCAAATAGGGCAACAGGGCTTCCATTATAATAATATCCTTCTTTCATTGTCGAACCGGATGGGCTAAAAACACGCATTAGTCCTTGTAAATTTCCATCTGCAAACATGGTAATACTTGAGATTTGTTCTTCACCATACCATCTAGTAATTAAGCCGTGAAGTTTATCCTCAAGGAAAGTTCCTTCTTCTTCCTTTACTCCATTCTCATCCCAATATCTATAATCACCTGTACGCTTACCCTTTACAAAAGTAAGAACAGACTGTATCTGTCCATCATTATAAAATACTTTCATTTCCCCATGCAACTTATCATTAATATAATTCATTAATTTATATAGTTGTTTTCCATCATAATAAACAGTGCTTAACCCATACAATTGTCCATCATAATAGACTTTAGTTGAATCTTTTTTCCCTTTTCTATTAAACCATTCCCATTCTCCAATCCTTTTCCCAAGCAAATAATTACCAGATACAGATAACTCGCCATTGTTATACCAAACTTTATATTCACCATTATAATTATTAACCATATAGGATATTAATGAATCTAATCCTTTTTCTTCACTATACCATTTCCAACGGCCATCCTTTTGG
Organism: Fidelibacterota bacterium; assembly: GCA_029936965.1. GTDB lineage: Bacteria > Fidelibacterota > Marinisomatia > Marinisomatales > TCS55. Next base: position 59,878 of record JAPYRG010000008.1, on the reverse strand, counting down.
TCATTATAATAAGCGCCTCTTATTTTTATCTTTCCTAGATTATTAAATACTTGAATCGGGCCATTTTTCAATCCATTATTATAAGATAGTTCTCTTGTTTTAACTTTATTATTCCACCAAACCCACTGATCATGAGGAATATCTTCAAGATACTCTCCGATAGAAATCTTATTGCCAAGTATATCAAACTCTTTATAATTACCATGTTTTTTGTTATCAACATAATCAATGATTAATTGAGGTTTTCCATTAATAAAATAATCAATATACTCACCATTAAGCATTCCTTCATGAAAAGTTCTCACAGAATCAAGTCCACCATCATCACCATACCAAATCCATTTCCCAGATAATTCACCGTCAACATAATTTCCTTTAGCAAATTTTCTCCCAGATTGATACCAAGAACGATATTTTCCATTTGGCTGTCCTTCTTTTATATCTTGAACATAAAATTTCATACCATTGCGATAATAATTGACCAATTTAATAGTCGCTGAATCTAAACTTACTCCATCCTTCATTACTTTGTATTCACGGCTTAGTTTCATTCGACCATTATCATATCTATCTAAAATTTGAGTTTTTGGAGCGCAACTGAATAAAGATAAGCTATAAAGAATAATTACAATGTTAACAATTTTTGTCAACATTCAAATGCAAGTAATAGTTTCCTTAACAATCAGTAATGGTATCAAAATGTATAAAATTGAATCACGAATAAGATAGAATAGAAAAAAAACTAAAAGGACAACTGGACCCTTTTGCTTAAAAAGATGAATTAGTCCACCTTCTTTCCTAATATTATTCCATTCACGAATAATATTTGGAATTAATATTTTCATTCATTCTTAAGTTTAATTTTATCAAATTTCATATTCTCGTATTTCTCCCAAATAGTTTCTCCAGAAGCCTGTTGAAAACGAAAAGCAAAAACTAGAGCATCCATAAATGAATTATTCTGAAATTCTTTATGGCTATAATATTCATCAATCCATCCAATATACTCTACAAGATTTACTTCTTCTAGTTGATCAAAAATTCCAAAAACTGTCTCTGCTTTATTAGCATAGTACCATTGTGTTATTTTTTCATAACCAACTTCTTTTTTTAATGCATCATAAGTTTCATACACTTGAGTCATATAAGAAAATAAATATATCTTTTTTTCTTCTTGGTTTAAAGTTGTCCAATAAATAGATATAACATTTCTCTCTTCAAAATCTAAATTGTTATCCTGTGCATCAACTATTGTATTGATAGATAGAAATAAGGCAAATAGAAATGTATAAAATAAAATATTATATTTTTTCATAACTGGTTGTTTGAATTTTACAAATAAAACTTATTAAAAGAAGTCAAATCTAAAATTAAGATTTGAGAAATAATTAATTTGATTCAACCCAATCGCCGTTCGCTTTTATTAAATCTATAAGAGCGTCAACTGCTATATCCGCAGAAATATTCCTTTTTACTAATTCATACCCCTTATATAGAGATATTTGCCCAACCCCTGCACCAACATAACCATAATCTGCATCTGCCATTTCTCCTGGACCATTTACTATACAGCCCATAATTCCAATCTTAACCCCTTTAAGATGATTTGTTCGTGATCTAATTTCACTTGTGACCTTTTGAAGATTAAATAGAGTTCTACCGCAAGAGGGACAGGATATATATTCTGTCTTTGAAATACGTGTCCGTGTTGCTTGTAAAATACCAAAGCTCAGTTTTATATTTGTATTATTAGAAAAATCTGAAGACAACCAAATACCATCACCAAAACCATCTAATAATAACGAACCAATATCTGTAGAGCTATATAGTTGAAACTCATCTTTAGTTATATTATAATATTCTTTCTTAATGATTACAGGAACTTTCCATTCAATTTTTATAAGCTCAAAAAATATCCTCCTAATATCTGCCGCCACATGATCATTCTGAGTATTAATTAATAAAACAATAGAATCATCATTTTTTAATTTTAAGATATCGCTAGATAAAAATTCGCTAGTTGAGATATCAATAAAGTTTATTAATCCTCTATCACCTACATAATCCAAATATTCTTCTAATGAAAATAATGGCAATGTTTGCTTATCCCTTTCCCAGTATTGTATATTTTGAATAGCATAAAGAGAACCAGGTAAACTAATATCTAATTTTTTATTACCTATATAGATATAATCTACAGCTTGATCTGCAATTACCCATTTATCTAAATTTTTAGAATATTTATATCCAACATTTTGTAAATCTTTATATAATAATTCATCTCTTTTTGAAATATCAAGGATCACACGTGGAACCTGTTTCATTCCAATATTATTTATTAATAAAGATTTTCTTTTTGAATAATTATACGGTTGGAACGGGGGTTCAACAATTGGAGGTATATTTGCATGTTTACCACGGCTTTTATAACGATCAATTAATTGTTTTGCTACAGGTAATTCTAATTCAGGTTCTTCAGTTAACGAAACTCTAATAGTATCTCCAATACCATCTTCTAATAAAGATCCTATTCCAACAGCAGATTTTATACGACCGTCCTCCCCATCGCCAGCTTCTGTAACGCCTAAGTGTAACGGATAATTCATGCCTTCTTTTTTCATCATCGCCACGGCTAATCGATACGCTTGAACCATTACCTGAGTATTGCTTGCTTTCATTGATATTATCAAATTATAATAATCAAATTCTTGACATATTCGTACAAATTCTAGAGCGGATTCCACCATTCCCAACGGAGTGTCTCCATACCTGCTTAAGATTCTATCTGATAGAGAACCATGATTTGTTCCTATGCGCATAGCAGTATCATTTTCTTTGCATACTTTAACTAATGGAATAAATCCATCTTTAATCCTATCTAATTCAAGCGCATAAGATTCATCATTATATTCGATGAGATTAAAGTTTTTTTTGTCCATATAATTACCAGGATTAATTCTAACTTTTTCAACAATTTCAGCTGCAATGAGAGCAGCATTAGGCGTAAAATGTATATCTGCTACCAATGGTGTACTATATCCACGATTACGAATTTCTTTTTTAATATTTATTAGATTTTCAGCCTCACGTTTACTTGGTGCGGTAATTCGAACTAATTCTGATCCTGCTTTTATCATCCTTATTGACTGCTCAACAGTTTCTTTAGTATCCATTGTATCTGTTGTTGTCATTGATTGTATTCGAACAGGGTTATTACCTCCAATCCCTATTGTTCCTACTATTACTTCTCTTGTTTTAAAACGCGAATAGTCAGTTAGGCTATTACAATAATCATCTGGAGTAATTGTCATGATCTATAAACCTATTTTATGAAAGGTTTATTAATATATTGTTCTGCTTCTTTAATTGCATAAGAATAATTATCCAATTGAATACAATTACGGTAATATTCAACTGCAGTATTTCTTTCTCCAAGAAGATCATGAATTTTACCTTTTAAAAGCAATGCATTGCCTAAGATAATATCTAATTCTGCACCATAATTATTTATGGCAACGTCTAAAGAAGATAAGGCCAAAGGATAGTCATTATTTAAATAATGATATAAAGCCCAGTCGTATTTTCTGTATGCTAAATACCAATCTTTATGAATATCAGTTAGATCAGAGAACATAGAATCAAGCATTTGTAATGATTGATAGGCATCTGACATTAACGAATTGTTTAGAAGACTTTCAGTATAAAGTACTCTATAATAATAACGCTTAGGAAAGGTTGAAACAAGATCATGACTAAAAAGAAGAGCAAATTTTGGTTTAGGATTTATCCAAAGATGCATAAATACGAGAGCACCTTTAGCTTCAATCCATGACCATCGACCCTTCTCTGCTGCTTTTAAAATCTTTTTCTCACCAGCTATTGTTGATGGATTTAGACCAAACATTCTTGATGCAGCCCAACGCACAAGAGCATTAGACATACCAGAATAATATTCAACAATTCCTAAGGGTAATTGTGCATCTATAATCTCCGGATTATTTTCAGCAACTTTTAAAATTATCTTAAATCCCCTGTAACTCCATAATAATGTATTCAGCCACTCCTTTCTCCCTAAAGAGACTCTAGCCTTTAACCCGATTGTTGAACCAAGATATAATTTATAATTAGGGTCATCCGGAAATTTATCTATCAATTCATTATAAATTGGTATAACTAAATCAATATCTTTATTTAACGTATGCCATGTAACATCCAGTGGATCATGAGCTTGACTATGAAGCCATCTTGCTGCTACCCAAGTCAAATGCACTGTAGGATTTTCAGGGTAATCTATCCTCGCATTATTTAATATCGTTATAGCTTTTCCAGTATCGTAGTTATAAAATGATCTAACAGCTTTCCAAATAACTTCATCACCAGAATATTGCGCATTTAAAAGACAAACAAGATATAAAAGACTAAAATAAGAAAATTTCATCTATGAAAAATAATAAAGATCTACAGAAGCGTAATAGACTAGATTATTATCCAGACTAAGAGCCTAGACGCTTTGATAAAATCAGCCAACCCTTTGCATCATTATCTTCTGGATTAATTTGTAAACTTCTATTCCATGCAGCTTTTGCAAGTTGATACTCATTCATTTTCCAGTATGTTACTCCCATACCTGTATAAGCATATGAGTCATTTGGACGTAATTCCAAAACTTCTTGAAAAGCAGAGAGCGATTCTTTATACATAGCTTTATCTTGATAGAATCTTCCTAATGTCCTAAAAGCGCCTGGCAACCAAGCATATGAATTAGAGTTTACGCTAAGTGCTTTTTCAAAAGAAGTTCTGCCTAATCCTGGCTCACCTAATCGATTATACTCAAGAGCTAATATATAATATGCTTGTGGCAACAGATTCCTAACAAGAGGGTGTTGACTCTGATAGTGCAACAAATCTTCCCATACTGATGCAGCAAGACCCCATTCCTGTGCGTTAAAATAGCTTAAACCTTGCATATATCTCGCATCACGATGTTGAGAATCAAGGTAAACTACATCCCCAAAACTTAAAGCAGCATATATGTATTTACCCATATTGTAGTATAGATTTGCTAAACCTAAATAAGACTGCGTATGCTTAGGATCCATTTTTATTGATTTTTGAAAAGAAGCTTTTGCTAAATCAATTTCACCTAATTCAATATATGCAATTGCTTGCAAATAAATAAAACCATTTTGATCAGGATAACTTTCTATTGCTTGTTTTACCAAAGAAATAGCTTCATCAAATTTACTTTCATTAATCTTCTCGTGTATTAATATGAGCTTTTTAGCTGGTCCTTCAGGTGCTTTTGAAGCAGTGCGAACTAGGACCTGCCTACTCATCTTTAAAGCAGGAGAACCTTCCTCTTTTATAGCCATAGCATCCAATGTTCCCTTATGATTAGGATCTAGATCTAATGCTTCCTCATATGATTGTCTTGCTTTTTGATAATCGCCCAATTTTTCATATAGAGATCCAAGATAAAAATGAGAATCAGGATTATTATAATGTCTAGCAACTTGCCGAAGATACACATCCTTTGCTTTTGACCAACTACCATTAACTTCGTAATGTAAACCAAGCTGTCTTTGAATACGCAAATCATCAGGGGCACTATCTGCTGCTTGTTCAAAATCAACTGTACTATAAGCAGGTTTAGACTCTAACCTTGTAAGTTGTCTTTCCTTACGAGGCGCTATGTATTTCATAGCTCTACCCATCTTTCTTCTTGAATCAGAGAGATCATTATTTAAATCATAAAGTTCACCAGCTAATTGCATTGCACTTAAAGTTGGTTTCTTAGATTTAACACTGGAAGCTTTAATACTAGATCCTTTTTTTAATATTCCATTAATTTTTGAAATATAAGAACTAGTAGTTTTTGAAGGTCTTAACTTATGTGCTTTTTTAAAATCACCCAATGCTGCCTTATAATTTTTTGCTTTATATCTATTTTTCGCCCTATCAAGATACTTTTTCGCTTGCTGGCTGGACTTTGAAGATTTCTTTTTCTTTCCTTTGGATTTTTTCTTGGACTTACTTTTCTTTATTGAAGAAGCTTTTTTCTTTGTACGACTGGATTTCTTGGACTTATTTTTCTTTTTAGTAGTTGATTTAGAGCTACTTGATCTCTGTGCATATAATTCTGATGATTGAAGTGGAAGAATTGTAGTAAATAATAATAGTATTACTATTTTAACAATCCATCTGGTATGTGAATAATGCATGTGGACTATACTTAATTTACAAAAATGCAATCAGTGTGTCAGCGAAATAATTATAATATATATTATTTTTTTAGTGAGCCAATTAACTCGTATTCATTAAAATCGTCAATATTGACCTGATAAATATCACCCTTTTTTACATAATCATTAATTCTTACTATTTTATCTATCTCTGGAGCGTCATACTGAGTTCTACCTACCGCAATATTATCACCAACTTCATCAATAATAACTTCATAAGAATGGTCTACCATTGAACTATTTCTTTCAAAATCTATATTACTCTGAAGATCCATAATTATCGCTTTTCTTTCATCCTTCAATTCTCTTGGGATATTATCTTTTAGTTTAGCAGCAATTGTACCTTCCTCTTCAGAATAAGTAAAAACACCTAAATGATCAAATTTAATTTCTGAAATAAAATCTGTTAATGCTAAAAAGTCCTCTTCTTCTTCACCTGGGTATCCAACTATTATGGTAGTTCGAATACTAATATCAGGAATAGCATTTCGTAAACTATCAATTTTATTACGAATCCCCTCTTGGTTTAGTCCTCTTCGCATAGAATTCAATATGAGGTCAGAAGCGTGCTGTACTGGCATATCTATATAGTCACACACTCTATCTGATTTTGCCATAGATTCAATAATCCTTTGACTTAGGTGAGCCGGATGTGCATAGTGTATTCGTATCCATTCAGGGCCATTATCAATTTGATCCATTTGGGATATTAGATCGCTTAAATAAACTTTTTTATCTAGATCCCAACCATAGGATGTCGTATCCTGAGCAATGATCATTATTTCTTTTATTCCATTATCAACTAATCGACTAGTTTCAGAAATCAATTCTGGAATAGTTCGACTTTTTTGCAGACCTCTCATAATAGGGATACTGCAAAATGAACATCCATTATCGCAGCCTTCAGCAATTTTGAGATATGCATAATGAGAAGGAGTAAGAATAGATCTGAAAAATAAAGGGTCATCTTTTCCATAATCTTTTCCTGTTATAAAAGAAGCAATTTGTCTGTGATCATTGGTGCCAAAAAACCGATCCACTTCAGGAATTTCTTTTTTTAAGTCATTATGATATCTTTCTGATAAACAACCCATAACAACCAATTGATCAATTGAACCTTTCTTTCTGAGCTCTGCAGCTTGAAGAATGGTGTCAATTGATTCCTCTCTTGCTATATCTAAAAATCCACATGTATTTACGATAATTGTATCTGCATTATCTGGGTTTTCTGTTACATCATATTGGGTGTTTCTTAAGCCACCAAGAAGTATCTCAGAATCTACAAGATTCTTCGCACATCCAAGACTTATGAGGTGTAATTTTTTTCTATCACTATCCATTTTAAATATCTAATAAAGAATTTATATAATGGTTGCAGTCAAATTTTTCCAAATCTTCAATATTTTCACCAATTCCTAGAAACTCTATAGGAATATTTAATTCTTTACTTAATCCAAAAACGATCCCACCTTTTGCTGTACCATCCATTTTAGTAAGCGTAGCTGAATTAATTTCTATATAGTTAAGAAATTCTTTTGCTTGGTATAATGAGTTTTGACCTAAAGTAGAATCAATTGCAACCATGGTTCCCAAAGAATAATTACTAAAGTTCTCTAAAATTATACGCTTCATTTTTTCTAGTTCAAACATAAGGTTTTTATTTGTATGGAGCCTTCCTGCTGTATCAATAATTACAATTTTTGAATCTTGACTATTGGACGCATTCATTCCATCATAAATAACTGAAGACGGGTCCTTTGCTGATTGGTTACTTATTAATCGAACATCAATTCTATTGGACCAAATTTCTAATTGATCTAATGCAGCTGCCCGATAAGTATCTGCAGCAACTAATACAACATCATTTCCCTTTAATTTATAGTAATGCGCAAGCTTTGCTGCTGTGGTTGTTTTTCCTGTTCCATTAACACCAACAATTAATTTAACAAAAGGAAGAGATTGAGTATCCAATTTATTTGAATTTAATATTGATAACATATAGTCTTTCACATACTGGATATAATTATCCCCTGAACTAGTTTTTATTAAATTAATTATTTCTGAAGTCGTATCGACACCAATATCTGCAGATATCAGGGTGCTCTCCAAGATATCTAAGGTTTCAGTTGAGACTTTGTTCTTTTGTAAAATATTAAATGAGTCTGATATGCTTTTTCGCGTTTTTGCTAATGCATTAAATAACTTACTAATCATAATATTATTGAAGTCTTTTATATTCTTCAATAAACGTTCTATAATACTTTATCCAACTTATAATTAATAAATAAGATGCAATAACTAGACATAAGAACGGCAAATAAGGAATCGTCTCAATCTTAAATATATGAAAAAATATTCCCATAGTAGTAATACCTGCACCCCATTTACCCCACCAATTTGAATGAAGAACAAAATGAGTATGGTTTAATAGATATATAGCTGGTAACGCTATAGAAACGTATCTAAAAATGTAAAAAATAAAGAACCAAGTAGGAAATCTTCCCTCATAAACCATAAAAGCAGTAACGGCAAGTATAACAATAAAATCAGATATTGGATCTAACCACTGACCAAAATGAGTTACATTGTGGGATTTTCTTGCTACCCATCCATCTAAAACATCGGATAATATTGCGATTACTATCAACCAAAAAGTAAAGTTCAGATACTGATCATCTTGAAGCGTATATATTATTGGAATCGCTAATATTGCCCGTAATAGACTAATAAAATTAGCTAAAGTTAGTATCCTTGATGGATCTGTGATCTTAGTTTTTAATCTTTTTTCATTCATAGAATAAAATATAATTATTTTTATATTCCTTAATAAAAGTCAAAAATTCAGTCACGAATAATTCCTCTTACTACTCTTGTTGCCGCCCCAATATTATTATGTATAACTTCTGTGGCAGCTTCACTGGCATTTAATAAAAGCTTTTCATTATTTATTAATTTATTTGCAATATTATAAAATTCCTTATTGTTGTTAATCGACCAACCTCCTCCTAAATCTATTAATTTTATTGCCTCCTGGAAATTATCGTAACGAGGACCAAAAATTACTGGCAATCTTGCAATTGCAGGTTCCATAACATTATGGATTCCAGTAGAAAATCCTCCACCAATATAGGCAATTATACCATTCCAATATATTTTAGATAATACACCAACAACATCAACAATAATGATTCTTGGATGATCTGTACCAAGTTTATTTTGCTCACTATAGAGTTCAACTGAATATCCTTTATCTAAAAAATATTCATAAACTGAATTAATATTTTTAGATATTGGATCATGAGGAACCCAGATAATATATATATCATTATTATCATTTAATAAGTCCATTAAACCATCTATTATATTTTTTTTATCTTCATTATGCATGCTACCTAAGATGATACTTTTCTTTCGGTTTAATATATCTTTTGCGTGTTCAATAGAGTATTGATCTGAAACCTTATTTACTTGATCATATCTAGGATTACCTAAAACACGAATAATAATATTTTTAGATTTATCTAAAATTAATCGGAGTTTTTCATTGTCTTTTTTTGTTATTGTATAAATTGAATAAAAATTATTATATATATGCTTATAAAAACTTCTAACTAAAGGCATTGATTTCTTTGTTTTTCGTTTAAACTTAGCTGCAAATAATACAGTAGGGATATTCATTGCTTTAGCGGTCCAAATCAAATTTGGCCAAATATCATATGCTGCAAAAATTAGCTTTTTGGGCTTGATAGTTTTGAGAGCTTTCCTAACTAACCAAGGAAAATCAAAGGGTAAATAAATTTTACAGTCAATTATATTATCATCAATATTATTATATCCAGAGGGCGAAAAAAAACTAACAATTATTTTTATGTGTGGTTCTATTTCTTTTAATCCTGCTAATACTGGTTTAGTCTGAAGAAATTCTCCATGAGAAGAGACATGAAACCAATATATAGTTTGATTATTTCTATCTAGTGTGCTGATAAAATCATCCAATGCTCCATCATTATTGAATCGACCAAAAAAACCTTCTCTTATTTTCTTATTGAAAATAACACCTATGATTCCAATAAACACCATGATAGGTAATAAGAAAAGATTATAGATGATATACCATATGTATCTCATCTCTTTAAGATGCCTCTTACAATATCAATTACATTAGAACTAGAAATTTTGTTCATACAGTATTGCTGTGATCTAAAACAAGGACTTTGCCCATTTTGACTGCAAGGTCGACACCAGATATCTTTTTCTATGGTTGATGACTTTTCAAGCATTACACCACCTCCCATTTGAACACTAGTTGGACCCATAATCATTACTACAGGCACACCAACTGCTTCAGATGCGTGCATCAATCCTGTATCACCACCAATAGTCAAATTTGAGCAGGAAATCAGTGCTATAGATTCTCTCAAAGTTAATTTTCCATGAAGATCAATTACATTGCTATTGGTTTTACTGATTGAGTTGCAAATATCATCATTATCCCCACCCAACATAACAACTCTATATCTTAGATCATTAATGATATAATCTATTACTTCACTATACCTTTTTGATAACCAGATTTTTTGTTTCCATGCGGCTCCAGGTATTATAGTTACGAAAGAGTTATCCACACCATATTGATCAAGCAATAATCTGGCTTCACTTTGTTCACTACCTTTAATTTCTAATTTGTTATAAGGTATTTCATATTGATTATTCAATATTTTATCTAAACACTGATGATAAAGCCATCTCTGGGAAAAATTATCTTCAAAATCATTTCTTTTAAATTCAACCAGCTTAAACCTCTTCCACCTTGGCTTTTTATAAACAATTTTCTTACTACCTTTAATATGCTTTAGAATAATTTTAGATCGAATTACATTATGTAGATCAATTATCAAATCATATTTACGTAGAGCAATCTTCTTTCCTATATTTTTTAACTGACTATATCTAAAATTTCTAGAAATTTGTATAATTCGATTTACAAATGAATGTCCAATCAAAATTTCTGCATATTCATCTAAAGTGATAATATCTATTCTAGCATTTGGAAACTGATCTCTTAGAGTCTGTAGTGGTGAGGTTAATTGTACGATATCACCTATAGAACTAAACCGGAACACCAAAATGGTCCGTAGTTTTTCCATGCTAATAGTTTCTTTTGGAATTAAATGCTACCAGATCAATTAATGATTGCTTATAAACTGATTCAGGATAGTCATTTATAGATTCTATAGCATGATTACTAAATTCATCTATTTTTTGTTTTGCATATTCAAAACCACCTGAAGAATGAATTAATTGAGTTAGCTTACTAATATCATTTTTTGATTTATTTTTAATATTTAATATCTTTTTTACTAATCTTGATTCTGGCTTTTTCAGATTAGAATAGGAATAAATTAAGGGCAAAGTTATCATATTCTTTTTTACGTCAGCACCAATATTCTTTCCAGTTTTTGATTCTATACCCAACATATCAAATAAATCATCTTTAATTTGAAAGGCCATTCCAAGTTTTTCACCAAAAAGACGCATTTTATTTCGGTCATTACTTTTCTTAGATGATGTGATTGCACCTAGTTCACATGAGGTCGAAATAAGACTAGCCGTCTTTTTATTAATCATATCATAATAAACTTTTTCCGTCATAGATCTAGTTAAACTCTTTTCTATCTGTAATATTTCTCCTGAACTTAATTTTTCTGCTGTTTGGGAAATTAAATCAAGTGCCTCAAAATCTTTTATACCTACTAAATTAATAAGTGCTTTACTTAAAATGAAATCTCCCATTAAAACAGCTACCTTATTCTTCCAAATTCTATTAATTGATGGAAATCCTCTTCTAGTTGTAGCGTCATCAACAACGTCATCATGTATTAATGTAGCAATATGCAACAATTCAATCATTGCTGCAGATTTATAACTATTTAAACATGGCTCTCCACAGACTCTTGCTGATAGAATAGTTAAAATAGGCCTAATATGTTTTCCTTTATGTCTTAAAATATATTTGCCAACTGTATTTACTAGCCGCACCTCAGATTTAAGAGCATCACGAAACTCAACATCAAAAAGTTTAATATCCTCAATAATTGGATAAATGATCTCTTTTAATGTTTTTAAATCGTTAGACATATTTATTTCATTATTTCTATTTTACTTATCTTTTTTAACCATCCAAGATACACCAATACTTATTTCATATAATATAGCAAGTGGAATTGACATAAAAATTAAGCTAATGGGATCTGGGGGGGTTATAAACGCAGAAAGAATTAAAATGAATACTATTGCATGTCGACGGTAATGACGCATAAAGGCAGGTGTTAAAATTCCCATACTACTCAATATGAATACAATAATTGGTAATTCGAAAATTACTCCACTACCTAATAACAACATTGTAATAAAACTAAAATAATAATTTATTGAAAAATTATTATTTACTTCTACCATACCCATTGAAGTAAAAAAATTCAATGAATATGGTATTAAGACTACAAAAGCAAATACAACTCCAATTAAGAAAGCTAAATAACTAAAAAACACCAAAGGAAACATGATCTTTTTTTCATTGTTATGAAGTCCAGGACCTATAAATTTTGTTAACTGATATGTTAAAACTGGTATCGCTAAGACTACCCCTCCTAATAATGCAACGCCCCACTTAATCATAAACATACCTTGGACTTTCAATACTTGTAAGTCAGGGGGGGTTGATAAATCTTTTATGGGTGAGATTAGAAACTGTAGAATTTCATCAATAAATAAAAAAGATATCGCCCCTCCCAACAGTACGGTTACAATACTCTTTATTAATCTCCAACGTAGTTCTTCAAGATGCTCAAGAAATGACATCTGGCTTGATTCATATGTATTCATAAATCAATGCTCTCCATAATCTCTTCCGCTGCAGCCATCGGAGATTTTTTCAAATTTTGTAACGAATTAGTTGCTTGATTCAATTTCTCTTTCTTATTACTAGTCCAAAATTTACTTAATAGATTCTCTTGAATAATATTTTTAACACGCACCTTATAACGATCTATTCTTCTTTGCAAAAGATATCCTGAATCTTCTAATTCTTTAAACTTTTTCATTATTCCATTAAACAATTCTTCTATTCCTTTACCTTCTTTCGCTATTGTATTAAAAACAGGTCTAGTTATTTCTTTATTTATATTAATTGTAGATTTTAGTTTTTCTGTTAATTGTTCTGAACCTTTTCTGTCAGATTTATTAACTACAAATAAATCTCCAATTTCTATTAATCCAGCTTTCATTAATTGAACTTCATCTCCTGCTTCAGGGACTAATACTATTATTGTCAAATCAGCTACATTAACTATCTCATATTCTCCCTGTCCAACACCTACGGTTTCAAAAATAATTACATCTTTTCCAGTAATTGCTAAAATGTCTCCTATATATTGTGCCTTTCTTGATAAACCTCCAAGATGTCCATGGGTGCTCATACTTCGAATAAAAACATTTTCATCATTATGATATTGATTCATTCTAACTCTATCTCCCAACAAAGATCCTCCTGAAAATGGACTCGTTGGATCGATAGCTATTACACCAACCTTTTGATCGTTATCTATAAAATATTTGATAAGCTCATTAGTTATTGAACTTTTTCCTGCACCCGGGGGACCCGTTACACCAATACGAATTGCTTGGTTAGTTTTTTTGAATAACTTATCTAACGTGATATTATTGATTTTACCATCGTTTTCTACTTTTGTTATTAAACGGGATAAATCACGTTGATTATTAGCTTCTAAATTTTGGATTACAACTTTATCCATTACATATTAAAAGCTTTTAATTTAATAATTATTTTATGAAAAAGTTTTAAAAAACTGACTGAAATTATAGATAACTAGCTGACGACCTTGGCGAGATAAAAGTCCTTTCTCTTCAAGAAGTTTAAAAGTGCGCGATACTGTCTCCCTGGAAGTCCCAGCCATATTTGCTATATCTTGTTGGAAAGGTAAATTTTTTATTTTCACACTTCCTTGCTTTATTGTACCCAATTCTTCAGCTAATCGAATTAATGTAATTCCAATACGTTGTTCAACATCGCTAAGAGATAAGCTTTCTATTTGCTGATCACTTTTCCGTAAACGATTTGTAAGTTCTTCTAATAAACATATTGATATTTTTGGATACTGCTCAAGGATATCTAAGAATTCATTCCTTGCCAATGTTAAAACTTCAGAGGCCTCTAATGCTACTACATTAGCAGATCTTCCATCACCATCTAATAAAGACATTTCTCCAAAAAAGTCAGCCTCACCCAACATTGCGAGGATTACTTCTCGGCCATCATCACTAAGCCGAGTAATCTTCACGCTTCCTGTTGCAATAACAAAAAATGTTTGCCCCAAATCATCTTCTAATAAAATCATCTGATTTTTAGTAAATGCTCTATGAGTCATTCTATCAGATATTTTGGTCAAATCTGACTTAGATAAATCTGAGAAGATCGGCACTGACTCTAACAAGGATATTTTATCCATATAGAAAGATACGTTTTCTACGCGTTAATTCAAAATTTTGGATTGAAAAACTTATTTAAAAAAATTGACTCCTATCTTGTTTCAAAATAAGTTCCCGATCAAGTTTTAATAATTAAACAAAAATTATAGGTAAGAATAAACAATTATGGATAGACACCCACAACAGATAAAACGTGAGCGTCAAGATAAAAAACGTCGCTTGAATAATGTTGCTCGTATGTCAAAGCTAAAAACTTCTATAAAAAAAATCCTTTCTATGAGTGATCAAAAAGAAGCAGAAACTTTATATAGAAATACTGTAAAGCAGATTGACAAAGCTGCTAGTAAAGGTCTAATTAAAAAGAATACCGCGTCCAGACGAAAATCTCGTATTACTCGTCATTTAAATTCAATATCAAAATAAACTGATTTTAAATAACAATATGATCTGATGAATCACAGATATTATTCATCAGAAATTTGGTAATTAGGAGATTCTTTAATGACTTTAACTTCATGCGGATGTCCTTCTTTTATCCCTGCACTTGTAATTTGAATAAAATTACTATTTTTACTAAAATTTGCGATTGTGTTTGCTCCACAATAACCCATTGAAGCCCTTAAGCCTCCCGTTAATTGGTGAATCGTATTTCTAACAGGTCCCCTATAAGGCACCATGCCCTCTATGCCTTCAGGAACCAATTTTGTTGATTCGGCACCTTCTTGGAAATATCTATCCCCGCTTCCTTCTTTCATAGCTCCAAGAGAGCCCATGCCACGATAAGATTTATATTGTCTACCTTCGAATAATATACTTTCTCCCGGACTTTCATCCATGCCAGCAAGTAGGCTTCCTAACATTACAGAACTGGCTCCAGCGGCTATAGATTTTGATATATCACCACTATATCGTATTCCTCCATCTGCTATAATGGGGGCATTATTTTTTTCAGCTTCTTCTGCACAATCCATAATTGCAGATAGTTGTGGGACACCAACGCCAGCAACCACTCTAGTTGTGCAACTGGCACCTGCACCTATCCCTATTTTGGGACAATCAACTCCTGCACCTATTAAAGATTTTACCCCTTCTTTAGTTGCTACATTTCCAGCAATGAGAGACATTGAACCTGTATTTACCTTTAATTTTTCAATTAACTTTAATACGCCAGAGGAATGACCATGAGCAGTGTCAACTACTAATGCATCTAATCCCGAATCCTGCAATGCCTGTGCGCGTTCAATAGCTTCATCATTAACTCCTATAGCTGCAGCAACTCTTAAACGCCCATTTTCATCCTTACACGCATGAGGATATTGTTCTTTTTTCTGAATGTCTTTTACAGTTATTAGACCTGCAAGAGAACCATCGCCATCAACAACTAATAGTTTCTCTATACGGTGTTCTTGCAGTATTTCTTTTGCTTTATCTAAAGTGGTTCCTACAGGTACTGTTACTAAATTATTTGTAGTCATACGATCACTTACTAAAAGATCTAAATTCCTTTCAAAACGAATATCTCTATTAGTAATAATACCGATTAATTTCCCATCTTTAACAACAGGTAACCCACTAATATGGTAGTAATCCATCATTTCTTTTGCTTTGCGTATTGTCTTACTTGGATCCATAATTAGAGGATTCAATATCATTCCACTTTCTGATCTTTTTACTTTATCAACCATAGCAACTTGATCAGATATTGAAAGATTTTTATGAATAACTCCCATGCCACCTTCCCTTGCTAATGCAACAGCCATTTCACTTTCTGTTACAGTATCCATTGCAGCGCTTAATAACGGAATATTTATTTTTAGATTATTAGTGATCTTAGAAGAGAGATCTACATCTCTAGGCAAAACCTGCGAATATTGAGGAACAAGCAAAACATCATCAAAAGTATATTTATAAATAAATGGGGGTTTATTTGGCATAATTAATCAATATCATAATTTTTAACACATTTCAAAATCTGTTTAGACTTAATAAGATCATTTATTACTTTAATATCAGAGTGTAGTGGCCTATCAGTTTTTGAATAATGCACATGTTTTTTCATTAATTTAAATACGGGTAAAAAAGCATTAGCCATTTTTAATGGAGAATGAAATAACTCATTAATTGTCGTGGAAGCAAGTAATTCAATGGATAAAATATTCCTCACATTATCAATTACACGTAGACACTTTCTACCTGCCCATGGAGCCATACTTACAAAATCTTCTTGACCGCCTGAAGTGGATATACTATCAACACTTGCTGGGTGTGTCAATACTTTATTTTCAGATACGAGACTTGCAGCAGTTACATGCGCTGTCATAAAACCTGACTCTAAGCCAGGGTTTGAAGCAATAAATGGAGGAACACTATCACCAATACCTTTCATAAAATAATGAATCCTCCTTTCAGCAATAGATCCAATCTCAGCTATAGCTATCGCTAAATTATCCATTGCTTGCGCAATAGATTCAGCATGAAAGTGTCCAGAATTCATTATCTTTCCATTTGGCATAATTAGTGGATTATCACTAACACTATTAGCTTCATTCTCCACAATCTTTTTAACACATTTATAATTTTCCCTACTTATACCATGTACATGAGGAATACAACGGAAACTATAGGGATCTTGCATCCTATCACAATTTTTATGTGATAATACTATTTCACTCTTATCAAGTAGATTCCAAATATTTGAAGCAACAATTCTTTGACCAGGATGATCTTTTAGTCTATGGATCTCTGCTCTAAATACACTTCGTGAAGACAATGATGCTTCAACTGATATAGCTCCTGACAAATCAGCAACTTTCAAAATATTTTCAGCCTCGAGACAAGCTTTTATAGCAATAGCAGTTGAAACTTGCGTACCATTTATTAAGCTTAAACCTTCCTTAGGTTCTAGAATAACTGGCTCAAGCCCAACTTCCTTCATAGCTAACATAGCGGGCATAATACGTTCTTGAAAGTTAACCAAGCCCTCACCAATTAAAGGCAATGCCATATGAGCAAGCGGAGCAAGATCTCCACTTGCACCTACAGATCCCTGCCTTGGGATGACAGGTAAAATATCATGGTTTAAGAGTTCTTTAAGTAACTGGACTAATTTTGTTCTCACACCACTAACGCCTTTAGACCAGTTTAATAATTTTAATAACATTATTGTTCTCGTCACGCCGGAATCAAATGCTTTACCTACCCCAGTTGCGTGAGATCTTAAAAGATTTAACTGTAATTTCTTCTGATCATTGTCATCAATAGAAATAGAGCTTAAATCTCCAAAGCCAGTTGTAACACCATATATTTTTTCACCGTTATTTAATAATTCTAAAAATATTTTATGAGATTGTTGAATTGATTTTCTAGAATCAGAATCTAATCGAACTTTTATTGGCCCATTTAGGCAAGATAAAAAATAATCTAATGGACAGGTTTTCCTAGTAATAGATAGGGCTGACATAGATTAATTTAACTTTGCAAACCTATGCCAATCAATACTAAGGCATGATTATATATGAATCTCATTAATATTTGAAAAGGGAAGCATTTCAGAAGGAATTGCGTCACTAAATGATTTTCCATATCGTTTTTTTACTACTCTTTCGTCCATTACAATGAATACCCCATTATCATGAGTGGTTCGGATTAGTCTTCCAAAACCCTGACGAAACTTGATGACACTTTCTGGAACATTAAACTCAAGAAATGGATTTCTATTTTGACTTTCAAGTAAATTGCTAAATGCTTTAGTAGTTGGTTCAGTAGGGACACCAAAAGGCAGCTTGCCTAGAATTAAAATTTCTAATAATTCTCCTGGCAAATCTATTCCTTCCCAAAAGGTATTTGTACCAAGGATAATTCCATTTTTTGTTGCATGCATTCCTTTAATGATAGAATGTCTAGAACTTCCTCTTATTTGTGCAAAAATAGGCATATTCCTACTATCTGGTTTCTTACGAAGTTCTTGATATGCATTAGTCAATGCAAATTTTGATGTAAATAAAGCTAGAATTCTTTTATTATATCTTTTATGTAGTTCATAAATTAGATTTGCTTGTAAAACAGGGTCTTGTCCATTCCTACCAGCATATTGAAAATAAGTAACTTGATCTTCATAGTAAAATGGACTGTGAAACACCCCTGATGTAACATCTTCAATATCCAAAAGATTTAATCCTGTCCTAGTAAAATAATATTCAAATGAATTATCTACACGTAGCGTGGCAGATGTCAAAATGCAATAGTCAACCTTGTTAAAAAACTCTTTAACCAAATTTTTAGATATATCTATTGGAGATCCATAGAGAACTAATTCTAAATCTTTCCCTTTGCGATAAATCCCTTCTTGCCAATATACCCAATCCAGATTTTGATCTTGAGATAAATCATCAATTAATTTTAGAATAATATTTAAACTATCTACATGACTTTCAATTTGAGTTAATATTTCAGAAAATTCACTATTAATTTCATCTATGCTCTTAATTTGCACATTAAAACTGCTTAATATCTCTAGTATAGATCCAATATCAGCTTTTAATAATTGAAACTCATTATTAAATATTCCATATTCTTCTTTTAAATCATAAATAATATATTTTTCTGCATATTTTGATGAGGGATTAAACCTACTCTTAACATTGAAAATAATTTCATCAAATAAAGTATTTGCTTTTAGTTTGCAGCGTTCAATTAATTCATGTAAATCAATAATTAAATTGGATAATGACTTTTTCTTGCTTGAAACGTAATCCAATTGCTTTTTCCAGTAAGTAGCTGATTTATTTTCTGGATCTATTCTTTCAATAGCAGATATTATTGGTATTGCATTAATGGACTTCTGTAATTGATTATAAGCTGTATCAACTAGATTATGAGCTTCATCAATTATTATTGTATCATGCTCAGGTAAAATCCCTTCTGATTCAATTTCAGCAAATAATAAAGCATGGTTGATTACAAGTAATTCGGTGTTTTGAGCTGCTCGTCTTATTTTCCCAAAATAGCATCCATCATTTTGTCCGCA
This sequence comes from Fidelibacterota bacterium, assembly GCA_029936965.1. Classification (GTDB taxonomy): domain Bacteria; phylum Fidelibacterota; class Marinisomatia; order Marinisomatales; family TCS55. Next base: position 40,102 of record JAPYRG010000008.1, on the reverse strand, counting down.
TATTGCTGTAGTACAATAACCTTTTTCTGATTTAATTAAGGAAGGAATTTTTACAGGTCTTGAGTTCCAAAATCCAGAGCATTCAGATAAATCTCCAGTGTTAGTATATGATAACCAAACAATTAATGGAAGAATACTTTCAATATCTTTTGAAGATAGGATCTTATTTTTTTCATTCATTAACCAGCTTAATCGAGTTTTACAGATATAATTACTTCTACCTTTTAATAAAGCAGCATTTAAACTCACTCCCAATGCATTAGATAAAATAGGCAAATCTTTATAAAATAATTGATCTTGCAAATTTTTAGTATGACAAGAAATTAAAACACATTTCCCTCTTTCTTTGGATTGCTTAATTGCAGGAAATAAATAACCAAGAGTTTTACCCAAACCTGTTCCAGCTTCTAATACACCAATATTCTTTTGGCCATTTATTATCTTTTGTATTTCAGTGCTATATTTTTCTTGGCTAGGTCTATATTCATAATTTTCTATTAAATTCGATAGTAAACCTTCATCGTTAAAAACATCACTTACACTTATGGTTCTAACATCATTTGTCCCTTTATTATTAAAAATATTATTATAAATAGTTTTTTCTATTTTTGATTTAGTTATCCCTGAATCAATATTGCCTATAAGTTGCAATTCTTCAGCAAGATTTAAGTATAAATCATTATTTGGTGCATTTATCGATGAAGTTATATCTAAAATTTTTGATATTGTTTCTAATGGGTGACTAGCTGCTTCATATACTAATTCCTGAAATATCATTCCACAATTCTCTGTGTCTTTCTCTGCGCGATGAGAACCATCTGATGACAATCCAAAATATTCTGATATGCTACCTAGATTATGAACCGGGTGAAAAAAAAGCAATGTTCTCGACAACTGCAAGGTATCAAATAATAGATTATTTTTTTTTGTCTTTTCATACCTCTTACAGATTGCGTCTAAAAAACTCTTATCAAAAGAAATATTATGAGCAACTAAAGGTGAATCAGATAAAAATTCAAGAAAATCATCTAGGATATCTAATTCTATCGGTTCTTCTTTTACCATTTTATCCGATATACCTGTTATATCTGTAATAAATGGATCAATAGGCCTTTGTGGATTCACTAAGGTAACAAATCGATCAACTGGATTCCCATCAATAAACTTAATGGCCGCTATTTCTATAATTCTATCATCATCCGAACTCAGTCCAGTAGTCTCAAAATCAAATGCAATATACTCTGAAAGCCTTAATTGATTAAGTAGCTTTTTTAATTCCATAAATATTTAAGAAAATAGAATCTTATAGTAAAATAATGGATTTGTTAAGTCCCCCCTCGCAACTTCATTTGCAAGCATACCACCAATAACATCTTTTAGATTTTCATTTCTTGAAGCCCTATTTATAACAAAATTCAATAGAAATTTTGATCTAGCAAGTTTTTGAAGATTCGTACTGATTCCCAATTCTGGACCAATTTCATCCCATAGCATTTTATCATATGCTGATAAGCTCTTCTCCCCCGTATCTTTTGAATTAATCGCTTCTTTTAGTACTTTTATTGCATATTTTGCTGATAACATCGCATTGCCAATCCCTTCGCCCGTAAATGGATCAATTAACCCAGCCGCATCACCTAACAACATAAAACCATCCCCATGGTTCTTTCTATGAATGCTTCCCATAGGTAAATTCCAACCTTTAGGTTTCTCTAATGGTTTCGCATTACTAAATCTGTCTCTGAAATAATTTAACTGGGTCACTACATCAAGTAATTTTACAAGATCTTTTTTATTGTTTTTTATATCTCTTTTTGACAAACCTAAACCAACATTTGCTATGCCATCTCCTGCCGGGAATATCCAAAAATATCCTGGATTAATCTCCTTAATAAAATGCAATTCAATCTGATCGGTCAATCCTTTTACACCTTCAAAATAACAGCGTATCCCTAAGGCAGTATGTTTCATATCCATTTTATATAAATTTAATTTTTTTGCAACAATCGAATTAAATCCATCACAACCAAGTACAACGGAGGATAATATCTCTTCCATCTCCCCTTTTTGATTAAGTCCTTTTACACCTACCACTGATTGATTATTTACAAGCACATCTTGAACGTTAAATCCTTCTAAGACGTCTACAACTTCCTTAGCTTTATTAAATAGGAAATGATCAAAAGTATTTCTAGGTATCACATATCCTTCTCTTATATGTCTATCATTCAAAGATTTTGAGAGGTCTATTTCAAATATTTTATTTTTTGGACTACCAAACACTATTCGATTTATTGTTGATCCATCTAATAATTTAATTTCACTTAAAATATCTAGATCCTTCAACATATCAACAGCTTTACCAGAGAGAGCATCTCCACAAATCTTATCCCTTGGCCAAATTGATTTATCAACAAGAATTGCTTTTAAACCTAATCGGTTTGCATAAAGGGCAGCAGTTGCTCCAGCAGGACCTCCGCCAACAATTGCTAAATCATATCTATTATTAAACGACATATAAATAAATATCAAAAATTTGATTTAAAAGATAAGAAAAGAATTGGTACTTAATCGATATCAACGGCGAATGTTGGAAATACAATGTTAAAACGAAAATAATGATAAATTCTTAAAATGAGGAAAAGAGACCATAATGGAATTAAAAACCATGGATACCGTATAGATAGAAAAACTGCAGGGATAAATAAACCATACATCCTAGCACGTTGTAAATGTCTAACATGGATAGGCATAATAATTGAAACAATAAGGAAAGGTATATACACAGTAGAAATGGTGCTTATAATAGGATCGTCTAGATGATATCCTAACAGAGAACTAATGAGTGTTAAAATGCTAGCAAAAAATAAATTTAATAGTCTATTTTTTCCATTTACAATAGATGATGAATGATCATCATTTGATTTCATATGGATAGAGAAAACAAACAATACCCCAAAATAATACAATATATAGGGGACATAATTAAAAACATAAATATGCGCACTTTGACTTAAGGAGCCAAGAATTAGACAACTTAAACCAAGAACAAAAAAATATAACACTGATTTTGGACCATTAATTCTTTTTGGTATGTTGGGATTATTAGAAGACATAACTGTCCATATTGTTACAATAATTAAAACTAAATAGAAAAAAACAGTACCAGAGTCCCAATCCCAAAAGATATACCTGTTTTCACTTCCTTTCACAATATTAAAACCACTTAGAGCCATACACCATACTCCAAACCAACGTAAGGGATCCCAATTCATGAAATAATCATATTGCTTAGATTTATTTGATAGATCTCTATATAGATTGCTATCAGGTTTAATTATTCTGTTAATTAGCATAGACGATTTTAACCTATAATCGGTAACCCAAAGAGTTTTTCAACAACCTCATTTAAAATAATAAATGCTATTACTAAAGCACCAATACTTAAAAGGATAGTAACCAATTGAGAAGATATCTTTTCAGAGTTCATACCTACATGGACTTCACGTAAAAATTCATCAACAGTCCAAGTTTTTAATATAAATATTGCCATTAACATCCCTCCAATAGGTAACATGTACTTTGAAGATAAATAATCCATAAAATCAAAGAATGACATACCTAGAAACCAAGTAATATTCAGATTATCTCCTAATGATAAAGAACAAAAAACACCAACAAGAGTAATAGTTCCACCAAAAATTATGGTTGCTCGGGAACGACTCCACCCTTTTTGATCAATAAAATAAGCTGTAACAACTTCCAAAATTGAAATTGCTGATGTTAATGCAGCCATAAATAAAATTAAGAAAAATAATGTACCCCAAATCTGTCCCCCTGGCATTTCAGGAAATACTGAAGGCAGAACAACAAAAATAAGCCCTGCGCCTTCAGCCGGATCAGCGCCTAAAGCAAAAACAGTTGAGAAAATTGCAACACCAGCAATTAGAGCTATTACAGTATCTAATCCAATTACCCATAATGCAGAGCTTAGAAGGTTTTCATTCTTTTTCAAATAACTGCCATATGTTATCATAGTACCCATACCGAGACTAAGGGTGAAAAAAGAATGCCCAAGAGCTAAAACGATTGCCGTTGCAGAAAGATCTTCAAATTTGGGTTTAAACAAAAAAGTTAATCCAGTTAATCCATTTGGAAGAGATAAACCTCTTATTGCTAAGACTACAAGGATGATGATGATAGTAGGCATCATGATCTTTGACCATTTTTCAATACCCCCCTTTACTCCATTAACAATTACATATATACAAATAAACATAAATAATAGTTGCCAAAAAAGAGGTGACCATGTACTTGTAATGAAGGAATTAAATAACTGACTAGAAGCTTCTGGGTTACCTGAAAGCAAATAGAAATCACCTTTCATAGAAAGATAGGCATAATTCATTATCCAACCGCCCACAACTCCATAAAAAGATAATATTACATACGCTGATGCAACTCCTAGGAAGCCAACCCATTTCCATAAAGATTTGGGCGCCACAGTCAAATAAGCACCAACGGGACTTAACTGTGTTTTCCTGCCTAAAGCAAATTCCCCGATAACGATGGCGAGGCCAACAACAAAGATGCATATAAGATATATTAACGTAAATGCTGCACCTCCATTTTGTCCAGCCATATGTGGATATTTCCATATATTACCTATGCCAACCGCTGATCCAGAAGCAGCTAAAATAAACCCTAATTTTGATCCCCACTTTTCTCTAGGAGTGTTCATTTATTTTCTTTCTTTTTTATGGATGATTTATCTAAATATATATCTTCACCCATAATATTTTCAAATGGATATAAATGTGCATCTACTACCGCATCTATCAACCCATAAATATATATAAAACCTATCCACCAAACATATTTGTTTCGTTTTTCTAAATATCGATGTTTAGGAAAAGGGTATTTTGAATTATTTTGTTCATCATAATTATGGTAAAGATCTGAATTAGTATGCCAGTTTAATATTGAATATAACTCCATAGACATAATTAGACTTGCCTTCAATTTTTTTCCGTTATATAACTGGCCTCCTCCAGGAAACGCTAAAGCAGATAATGCTGCCTTTTTTGGTGATTTATAGATTGATAAACTATCACGTTGAGTCTGACTGAACAATAATGATAAAAAACAACTAATTATAAATAGCGATCTAAAAAATAAAACTATCAAAATGCTGCTATACAATCAATCTCTATATCTGCGCCTGCAGGCAATGAAGAAACTTCGATTAAAGAACGGGCAGGCGCCTCATCTCTAATAAATTCATTAAAGACTTCATTAACTTCAGTATAGTTTGATATATCAGTAAGAAAGACCGTAAACTTTGCTACATTAGATAGATCGGTCCCCGCTTCTTCCAATATTGATTTTAAGTTCATCAGAACTCTTCTTACACGTTCTTTAAAATTTCCTTCGATCAAATTTCCAGTATCTGGGTCGATTGGTACCTGACCAGCAGTAAACACAAAACCATTACTTATAATTGCCTGGTTGTATGCACCGATCGGCTGAGGTGCCTTGGAAGTGTTAATGATTTGATTTTTCATATATTTCCCTATTTATCTAATACCATACAGGCTAAACCAATATCTGGATTTAGAACCCTTTTTCCCATTGTATTAATTTTATTCAAAACAAACTCACCAACTACTGCTACTGTTGCTTCAAATAAGTGCCCTCCCTTAGGGTCTAAATCATGATTGCTAATATTTATATGGGCATGAATAAAAGGATCACCATCTTTTAACTGAACATTACCTTGAAATGAAGTCAGCTCCCAAATATCTTCAAAATAATGAGAAATATATTTCTTATGATTTAAATCATAAGCTCCTAACTCAATTTCTTTAATCGCTCCAATACCAGAAATTTTTCCATTATTAATTTTACGATCCTTACAGAATTGAGTTAAGCTATGCATAATGCGATCATCTTTTTCTAAATAAATAATATACGTATCATTATCTCGTTCAAACTGCACACTAATCCTCAACTTTTTTTAATTCAGATTTAATTAAATCAATACTTTTTTTCATTGCCATCGCATAAGACTTGGAGTCTTTTCCACCTGCAGTGGCTAAACTAGGTTTTCCGCCGCCGCCGCCGCCCATTTCTTTTCCTATAATTTTGGCTAAATCTCCCGCATTAATCCCTCTTTTTATTATATCATCTGTTACGACAATTACTACAGAATGCTTATCGCCATTATCGCTACCAAGAATACCCACACCACTTCCTAATACATTTAATATTTTATCTCCGAAACCTTTTAATTCATCCAATGATTCAGATTCAACCTCAGAAACCAAAATATTAAAATCATTAATTTTTACAACCATTTCCATCAATGTATTTGCGCTAAAAGTAGAGTTATTTTTCTTGTGTTTTAATTTCTTCTCTAACTCTTTTCTTTCATCAATCAAATTGATCACTCTAGAGCTAATTTCATCTGCCTTTGTACCTAAAATACCCTGTAATTCATGAATAATATTTGCATTTTTCTGTATATAGCTTATTGCTTCGGGACCAGTAAGCGCTACAATTCTTCTCACCCCTGCAGCAAGGCTCGATTCTTCAATCACTTTAAGCAAACCAATATCGCCAGTTCTACTTACATGAGTTCCTGCACATAATTCCATTGAAAATTTACCAATGGATATAACACGAACTTCATCTCCATATTTCTCTCCAAATAATGCTTCTGCACCTTCTGATTTTGCAACATCAAAATCTTTGATTGAAATATCTAATGCAATATTTTTCTGTATTTCATAATTCACTAGGCTTTCAATTTCTAATACTTCATCAATAGATATTTTTTCTGAATGAGTTAAATCAAAACGCAGATATTTAGGATGCACTAATGAGCCAGCTTGATGAACATGCTCTCCTAATGTTTTTTTCAATGCTGCATGTAGGAGGTGTGTTGCAGTATGATTTTTTCTAATTCTTTGTCTGCGATCATAATCTATCTTACAAGAAACTGGGTCTGATAAAATATCATTATTAAAGTTACCTGAGCATATATGATGAATTTCTTGCCCATTTTTTTGACAGTCTAAAACGATCATATTATCATCACCTACTTTAATTATACCTGTATCACCAATCTGGCCACCAGATTCTGCATAAAAGGGGGTTTGATCTAGGACTAGAATAGTGTAATCATCTGTTTTAGCATATTTACATATAGAAGATTGTGATTCAATTTGTTCATAGCCAAGAAACGTCGAATCTTCTCTATCTGAAATAACCACCCAAGATAAATCCGCAGGAACTTGTTTAAAATTTCCAGAAGCTTTAGCTCGTTCTCTCTGTTTTTTCATATTTTTATGGAACCCTATTTCATCTACTTCTAATCCTTTATCTCGAGCCATAAGCTGCGTTAGGTCTAATGGAAATCCATAGGTATCATATAATTTAAAAGCTTCTTCTCCAGGAATAATATCTCCATTATGTTTGCTTATATATTTTTCAAAATGAATTAAACCTCGCTCTAACGTGCTATTAAATGCGTTTTCTTCTGATTCGATCACCTTTTCAATATGTATTTTTTTATCTACTAATTCTGGAAAACTCTCACCCATAACTTCTATAACATGATCAACAAGTTTATATAAAAAAGGATCTTTTTTACCTAGCATCCTACCAAACCTAGCAGCACGACGAAGTATACGTCTTATTACGTATCCCCTTCCTTCATTTGAAGGCATAGCTCCATCAGCAATTGCAAAACTCAACATGCGAATATGGTCAGCAATAACGTGGTGAGGGACTTTATCCTTACTATATTTTGATCCAGTAATAGCTTCAATACCTTTAATAATTGGCTGAAATAAATCTGTTTCATAATTTGATCTTTTATCTTGCAATACTGTAACAATCCTTTCAAGCCCAGCCCCAGTATCAATATGTTTTTCTGGTAAATCAATTAATGTACCATCGCCTTGACGATCATATTGAATGAACACAAGGTTCCATAATTCCCAATATTCATCTGTATTATTTACACCATTTGGATCCTGATCCTCTACTTCTTCTCCAACATAGTAATGAACCTCTGAGCAAGGACCGCAAGGACCAGTGTCTCCCATTTCCCAAAAATTTTCTTTATCTCCAAAACGTATTACTCTATCTTTTTTAATATCTGTTTGTTCCAACCAAAGATTATGCGCTTCATCATCGTCCTTGTGAACTGTTACCCATAGTCTTGATTTATCAAAACCCCAAAGCTCTGTAAATAGCTCCCATGACCATTTAATAGCATCTTTCTTATAGTAATCACCAAAAGACCAGTTACCAAGCATTTCAAAAAAGGTATGGTGAAATACATCGATGCCAACCTCTTCAAGATCATTATGTTTACCGCTAACTCGAATACATTTTTGAGTATTAACTGCTCGTTGATAATCCGCTTTATTTGTCCCAAGAAAGATAGGCTTAAATTGATTCATACCTGCATTTGTGAATAACAGAGTCCGATCATCAAATGGAACTACAGAGGAACTTCTTATAAAACGATGATCTCTATCTTGAAAGAATTTTATAAAGTCATTTCTTATTTTTTTTGCATTCATAATCTTTATAAATTAAAACTGGTTTCTATTGTAGTAATATTTATCATCTCATCTGGCCCATCAACTTTTCCATCTCCATTTAAATCTCTATATGTTCTTTGAAATGAATAATTTAATATCATTCCCGATCCAAGATCTACTCCAATACGATAGCCCATAAGTGTACTTTCTGACGGTTCAAACTTAAAAGGGTTTGGAACATTTTGTTGTTGATAAAACCAGCGCGCATATTTGATTTTACTTATGGACTTTGTTAAACTAAGAGAAGCAACAAAATTCTTATTCTTATTTTCTTCAAAATCATCAATTGTATTGTTCCAGATCTCTCCTGTAAGATCTTGGTATGCTGCTCCTGCTTGAAGCAAGCTCCCTAATCTTAGGTTTAGGCTTGCATAATAACCATTTTGTCTTCCATAACGACCTAAACGGCTTTCCTTCGTTATAACTTGCATTCCTAAACTATCAACTGTAGAAAAAGATGCTCTTTCAATTTGATAGGACCTATTCCAATAACCAAACTCAAATTGACCTTTGGGTATCATTCTATATTCAATATTTAGTTTAGCAGGACCAAAAACAGTTGATACCCCAATAGGAACTAAACCAGTGCCTAGTGGTAATTCTTCTTGCCTAAGTTTAGTTTTACCAAACATCTTTGCAGCTTGAGAATATATATTAACAGATAATTTTTCTTGAGTGATTAAGGGATATCCAAAATCTACTGCAATCGCGCCAACTGGATCTGGGTTTTTATTTATATTTAAAGGATCTGAGTTTAATTCTATACTGCCATCTGGTAACGAATCATAGTACGATTCATTACTAAAGTCTACACCAACTGTATTACCTAAATTATCCCACCATGCATGAATATCTTCTAAATTGCCAGCGTCTAAATACCCATCACCATCCCTATCCAATTCATTTGGGTCTAAGTCAGCTAAACCGTCATTATCAGAGTCCATTGAAAAATCTGAATTAGCAGGAAACGCATCAACAATATCTGGCACACCATCGCTATCACCATCACGTAAGCCTAAATACTGATTCCGATCAATTACAATTGAAATTGCAAAGGGCAATGAGCTAATAAGAGGAGATTTTACTCTTAATCCAGTTAGTCCAATATTTTCCTTAAAATCATTAACAAATCCTTCTATTGTGCCCAATTTCGTTCTAACCTTATAATCTAATCCAACTTTTCGTACTTGGGGATATTGAATAGCATTTGAATACGAATTAACTAAAATCCCATACCCTAAATCAACACGATCTAAGGAACCAATTTTAAAATACAAAGGATCATTCTTTAGCCCATACCGTATATAATAAATTTTATCAATGATCGTATTTTTTGTGTTTTTTGGGCTCGAGAAGTCCCATTCATCTTGATGAACATTACCATTTTGGTCAAAATAAAATACAAGATCAAGCGCAACTGCAAATTTACCTAATGGAACAATTGGCCTAAGAGCTATCTGATTCCAAACTTTACCATCTATAGTTACTGCCCCAAAAGCACCTTGCATTGAGCGCTCATCCTGAGCATTGCATAAGCATAAAGTTAATATACAAGTTAAAATGGTAGTGGAACGGAAAATTATCATTAATAATCCTTTAACAAAATTACCGTTTGCCTATTCCCTATTCAATGATTAATTAAGTAAGTTTCAATATGAATAATATTAGGAAATATGACTTTGAGGATATTCTAACTCTCTCTCGTAGAGAGATTAAGGACTATATTCTTTCTTTACAGCAATATATACATCAAAAATTAGATTCAGGTATAACAATTGATGATATATTGGATGAAGAAGATCCATTTGAAATAATTGAACCGTTATTACAACGTGAAGAGTTTCCTATTTTTGTTCTAACTATAATCAACAAAATTGAAAGCGATACAGTTATGAACACCTTACTTGATTCCATTGAGAAAGGAATCAAAGGACAAATTGATGCTCAATTATCTAATCAAAGATAGTTTCTGACTTAAGATAGTCCCGTCAACATTAAGAATAATAAAATATATCCCTGAGCTCATATTAACACCACTATCATTTGTTCCATTCCAACTAATAGTATGATTACCAGGATCGAAAGTATTATTCAAAAGATTGGATATTCCCCGTCCATTAATATCAACTATTTGTATAGTTACATTAGACAAATTAGGAAGACTAAATGAAATTTTTGTTTTAGGGTTAAATGGGTTAGGGTAACTTGGTTTTAGCGCCAGTTGATTTGGAATACTATTTATATAAGAATCTGTATTTACATTTGGCGGCATGTCTTGGTTTAAAACCAAGATAATATCATCAACATACCAACCTTGACTTTCATCTTCTAAATCTGAAGTCATTAATAGTCTAAGATATAATTCATCTTCATTCATATAGGAGTTCAAGTTTATATATCTTTCAAATATTTCTTGGTTATTCCATGAGCTAACAGTTAAAATATTTGTCCAGTTAGGATTATTTCCTCTTTTAACTTGAACATATCCATAATCTCCAGGTCTTAATAATTCTCCTGAATTAAATTTTATATAAGCTTTATTAAAATAAGTTAAATCAAATGGTTCTATTAGGTAACATGCGTTATATGCATTTGGAGAGTATAATCCATATGGGCTATCATTTATGGCCCATTTTATTGTATGATTAACATATTGCCGTCCCCAATCCCCTAGATCCCAGCGATCTATCATTGCCTCATCCTCAAAATTACCTAAAGCATAGTGATCAGAAATGTGAAATTGTTTTTCATTAGATACAGACTGATTTGATTGTGAAGACGCATCTGTTGCAACTGCCCAATACCGTATTTCTATTCCTGGATTTATATCGTTGTATGAAATTAATCCTGCATAAACCAGTCCAAGATTTGGGCTGTATATTTCTGAACAAACTGTAGATTGTATTTCACTGTTTCCTGCTTGCCAAAATATCTCTACCATACTTATTCCAATATTATCAAATGCATTAATATAAATATTAAAAGAACCCGATGGATAAAACTGGTCTTCTATATCTGTGATTAATTCAACATCAGGTAGGACATCATCGATTCCTATATTGAATTTATATGATGAATATGGAGCTCCATATGGTTTGGTAACGCGTTCACCATTTTGGGTGTTGAATGCAACATAATAGTGCATTATTCCATTTTCTCCCAAAGGAATAAGACTCCCTACATAACTATTCCCAGACTCCGTCAGCAAAGTTGAATCTGTTATAATTCCATCAACTCCCCAATAAAGCTTCAAACTTGAATAGTCAACACTATAATCGGGGCTTTCATCAATACTTACATTAAAACTTATAGGATCGATATTATTTTCCGTATCATTTATCTCTTCAAATTCGATTTCACCCATAAATGGATAACTCATGATAAAAAATCCATTACCTGTATAATCAGAAGAATAAATCAGGCCATTGTTTGTGAATGGATAAGTTCCCCAATTTCCATTATAGAGTCCATTTTGACCAGGATACCAATCATAATATCCTACTTCGGTTGGATTATAAGGATCTGATATATCCACAATACGGGTACCATACACATAATAGGATACGTATAATAAACTATCTTTAATAAAAACATTGTGTACACTTTTATTCTGCACTTCTGGTGTGTCTGGGTACCAAGTTGCAAGTAGATTAATATTATCAAAATCCTGAATATCAAAAATATATACATATCCACCTGATTCTTCATCCGCAGTTACAGCATATTTTGAATCATCTGTTAACCATACTGCATGACAACCATAATTACTATAATTATGCTCTACCATCGTTGTAGGGTTACTTTTATCAGAAACATCAATGATAAATAAACTACCATTATATATATCACAACCATAGGCCGTATCATTTTTTACATATATATCATGAAGATATGTTTCTTCCCATCTACCTACTTCTAAAGGATTTTCTGGGTCATATAAATCTAAAATGATAGCACCTTGCCAAGGACTTGTTCCCGCATTACCACCACCACTGCCAACTAGATATGCATATCCATCAGCAATAAATAAATTATGAGCTGTATTTGTAGAAGATGTATGAGAGCCAACTTTGTAAGGATTAAAAGGATCTTCAAGGGAAATAATATCTATTCCACCACCGGTCTCATTCGTAACATAACAATAATATCCATGAGTTTTTAAGTCTCGCCAGGTAGATGTTTCTCCTGCGATAAAGCCTACTTCAATAGGGTTATGAGGATTAGTTGATACATCATAAATATATGTACCTGAACGGTGCCCTACCAATGCAAAATCATGACCATTTGGATCGGTATAGCCCCATACATCATTGCATGTTCCTAGATCAATGTTCGCAATCGGCCTAATATTATCAATATCTACTTGTTGCGCAGATAAAGAAACAAAAATCATTAAATTCAGTATGTATTTATTGTACATTATATTATCTTGAGTCTAAAGTTATTAAATTACATACATTTCCTATAGTAAAAATGAATTCAATTAAATTTTATCTCATTTTAGCACAGTTTCTTGTTCAATCTTTTGCTGCAGATATCAAAATTACAGATATCAAAATTAATAGTAAAAAGAATGGGATTTTCTTAACAATTCGTTCGAATCGACCTCTTTTAAAGGGAACTGCAACTGGATGGTATTCTGAAAACGGTTGGTTTTATACTACTATTATGAATGCTCAAATTGATACCAATCTGGTAGAATCAATTAAAACTCCATCCATAGTAAAAAAAATTGCCTTACATAATACTAGTGAATCAGTTCAAATTTCTTTAAAAGTCCCTCAAATTGAAATACATGATTTTATTGAATCGAGTAATCCCAATGAACTAATGGTTGCTCTTCGTTTCCCTCTTTCATCAATGGATCCTGTTTTTGCAGAAGCAAAATTAGATCATAAAACTAATATAAATATGCAAACTGCATTGAATTATAAACAAATCAGGAATGCATCACTTTTAGTTGGAGCATCATTATCCATAGCAGGTGTTATGAGTAGTGATGGACAGGATACAATAAGATGGGAGTTATTTACTGGAATGGGATTACTAATTGCTACTTATCTGTATGACCGCTACATTCAATTAATTAAGTAATGGGTGAACTTTTACCTTACTATGCACTATTTTATGCACTTGGTCTATTATTGATGGCTTTATTTGTAAGACTGTATTGGAGTAAAAAGAAACAGAATGAAATTAATCGAATTACGAAAAAGAAATAACTTATCAAATTATTTCATTATTATAAGTTTCATTATATTTCAATCATGCTCTTCAAAACCTGTTGATGCCAAGCCTACGGATGCTCAACATTCAAAAAATAGTATTGAATTATTACGCAATGATCATAGATCAAAAAAAATATCGAATGATGAATATTATTTATATTTAACATTTGCAATTTTTTCCCCAGAATCTTTGCCTATTAATTATCAAGGAACTGTCGGACCTAAAGATGGAACCCCAGTAATAATGGAAGTCAAACGTGCTTTTCATACTTTAAATCCAGAAAATCAAAAAATTATTCGTCAGTGGATCCGTCCACTTCCAAGAAAACCAACTAAGAGGAACCCATGAGAAAAACTACATTTCTTTTAATCATTTTATTGGAAGTATCCTTTGCAAAGCTTCCTGGGAATATTGATCAATCTGTTGAAATTGTTATACAATCGTTTTCTGGGAATAATCAAGAACGATGTATATCACCACATCTAAGAAATGTCTCTTTGTATGGTAATCAGTTAAATACTGAACAACAGTTAAGATTAAGTCAAGTAGGATTTCAATTTGGTGGCGCTATCGCTAACCGTTCATTTGAAGATCGCGCTGAAGGTGAAGGCCTTGATCAAACACTCGATAATGGTTATTTCCGTTTTCATTATACTACCACAGGAACGCATGCTGTCGCAAATACAGATACAAATAATAATAGTATTCCAGATTATATTGATAATATGGTCAATGTTTTTGCTTTCGTCGCATCAACTCAATTGGATAGCTTTTTATATACTGAGCCCCCTTCAGATAGCTGGTATCCTGCAAACTCGGATAATGGTGGATCTGATCACTATGACATATATATTCGTAACCTGGAATCAAATGTATATGGATATGTTTCGCCAGAGAATTTCGCTCAAGCTGGGAATTTTGGAGATAACGAGAATAGTTCAACTACAGAATTAAATGCATTAAATAGTTATATGGCTCTTCGAAATAACTATAATGGTTTTCCTGGTACAGAACAAGAAAGTATTAAAGTTACCGCTGCACATGAATTCCATCATGCAATTCAATCAGGGTATGATGGCTTTGAGGCCCAATGGATTATGGAAGCAACAGCTGTAGTAATGGAAGAACAAATCTATGATGAAATCAATGATTGTTATCAATATTTACCATCTTGGTTTAATGAACCACATAAAGCTTTAGATGATCAAAGCGATCATTGGTATGGATCATTTATTTACCATCAATATATTTATGAACATCTAGGAGGTTATCTCACATTAAGAAAGATATGGCAAAAGAGTATTTTAAATGATAGTTATTATGGCGATTATAGTCATCGAGCAATTTCTTTAGCATTATCCAGCGAAGGATCTTCCTTTAGTGATGCATTGAATAAAATGGTAGTAGCAAATCGAGTTATGTCTTCTAATACTAATGCTGGGTTATTTGCTTATGAAGAAGCTGAAGCATACCCCGTTAATGGCCCTACTACTTTTACAGAGATCACATATACTGCTGGCACACCTCAGACAATAACCAGCACGAACCTTAATCGTTTTGCAAGCCAGTATACTCATTTAATCAGTAGTGATCCAGTAATTGCTTCGTTAACAAATACTACCGGACCAGATACAGATCTAAATATGCATGCTATTATTTCTTATGAAAATAATTCATGGACAGTATATTCAGGTAATCAAATAAATATTGACCCAACTAGTGCTGCTTCAGTATATCTGGCTGTAGTCAGTCAAGATACGAGTGGGAATAACTGGGATTACCAAATAGAAATTACAGATGGTGAATTATCATTGGAAAATGAGTCCATCCCTACTTCTATTTCTGTTTCTCAAAATTATCCAAACCCTTTTAACCCTTCGACTTCTTTTAATGTAGAGATCCCTCATCAACAACATTTAAGTATCAACATTATATCTATAAATGGGAAACACATTAAACAAATAACAAATAAGACATATGCTCAAGGTATTGTAACATTCCATTGGGATGGGCGAACTAAAGTAGGAGAATATGCTTCCACAGGTCAATATTTTATAGTAGTTAAAGGAGATAATTTTCAGCGTTGGATAAACGCAACATTATTAAAATAATTTAATTAATAAATAGTTGTCTAAGATTTTCTAGATACTTTTCATAATCTTTAACAGAGTTCTCAAAGCGAATTTCATATTCTTCTTTAAACTCAGAACTTTTTTTCAAATATACACGTCCACCTTTTTGCTTTTCAGCAATTTTATCAATATTCAAAAATAACTTATCTAAAAAATCAAGACGTTTATTTATGCTTTCAACCTTATTCAATTGTTTGCTTATTTTTTCAATATGATTTTTATCATTAGTTATAGCATCAACTAATAATGCAGTTAACTTATCAATTGATGGCTGAAATTCTTTTCTTTTATCTGATAACTCTTCGGTTATAAAAAACCATTCATTCTTCTGCTCTTTAATAAAAACTAAATCCATATCTCTTTTTACTAATGCCTTCTTAATCTTGTAAATCGATTCTTGATAAGCAGACTTTCTTAAATCAATGGCATCATCTAAAATAATAAATTGTTGAAGATAGGAATTATTTTTTCCAGGAATTTTTGAATCTATATTTGTCTTTTTACCCTTTTGGACTCTAATAATTAGTTTTTTTTCCTTTTTTGCATTGGAGAGTACATTTTCATGCGCTGCTGCCATTACTGCTAGATTTGCATCTAAAAATTCATATAATTGGAAATCATTTTGTCTAGAAGCATTCATTAAGGATCGAAGAGCTTTCTTTGTTGACTTCAATTCTTTTGATCTTTCTTGAACCCAAGCGCGGTGATTCCGTACTTGAGATTCCATTGCATATATATCTATGAATTCTTTAGAACTAGATGGTAAAAACTTCCCTACTTTTTGTGCTAAACTTGATGATTTTTTCTTTGAAGTAAGACTATTAATAAAACTTGTTACTGGGTTGGTACCAGAGCAATTTATATGAATAAACAAAAGTCCCATTAAGAGGGACTTTTTTAAATTGAAATTCATTCTATTTATAACCAATTTAGCTTTCCTCTAATAATTTATCTAGTTCCCCTGATTGATTTAAATAAAATAATTCGCTATAACCTCCAATAACAGTTTTATTAATAATAATTTGTGGTACACTACGTCCCCCAGTAATGTCATACAGATCATCCCTTGAGATTTTATTTTGTTCAATATCAATTTCTTTATAAACAACATTTTTATCATCTAGCAGTTGCTTTGCATTCTTACATGGGCCACACCATTCTGTTGAATAAATTATTATAGTCATTTTATGAATAAAATCTTTTGAACTTTTCTGGAGTTTAATGCTTCTAAAACTACAAAGTATGTTCCAGATGATACTGATTTACCAAATCTATCTATTCCTTGCCATTGGACATTATATTTTCCAGAATAATTCCTTTCACTTAATAATACATCCACTTCATTACCCAATAAATCAATAATAGAAATTTTCACATCAGAAACATTAGGTAGCTGATAACTAATAGTCGTTGATGGATTGAAGGGGTTTGGATATGCTGGAAACATTTGAAAACCAACAGGAAGATTATCTTCATTTATAAATGATAAAGAAGAAACATAATTGATTGGCGCTTCTGTAGTAAAACGAATAGAACGTTGATTTTGAAGCTGAGCAGCTCCTGGTGCATAAATATTATTAAATACATATTGAATCCCTTCATTTTTTGTATGATCTTCGATTCCAATAGTTGAAAAGTTTTTATCTGCATCTATATCAGAAATATCTAGATAATGAAATTCTATTACTCCATCTCCACTTTCTGTAGGGATAGACTCTTGATTATATAAATAAATAGCAAATGTTTCCTCCGTAACTTCATCGAATCCATTCAAGGCTCTTGACCATTCAATAATATATCTTCCATTATTTTGTTCATATTTTGTATATACTCTAATTGAGTCCTCATTTATCACTTCTAGATCATCCCAAAATGGCGCTAAAACTGCTTTTGGCCCTAAGGCCATGGGAATAGTATAATTGTAGAAATAATCAATATCGCAAGATATAAATGAAGCCCATCCATTAGAATTAATCGTCAATTCATTATACGTTCGATTAAAATATTTAAATTCAAATGGTAACTGCACTATTATATGGTCATCATCATCTAATTTGTATTCAGAAGCCCCACTTCCGCCATACATTGGATCTAACTCAACCCAATCAAACAAAGGAGATTGCATAAAGTTCGTGTCCAAATTATCGTATGCCCAATAACCGTACCAAGTCGGCGCAATTGGCTGATTATCATTAAAAGATGGTCTAAAATCTTTCTGCTCTGAGTGAACTATAATCGTATCTTTTTTTATAGATAATTGATAGCTAAGTGCGCTACCAGGAGAAACATTTCCTATCATAAATTCATGATTTATATTATTTATTTCTGTATTAGAATAAGAACTAATGGAAAAATATTCTCTACTATTCATTAGAATAGATAGTGAATCATCTAGAGATATTAGTTCAACAAATACACTATCTAATTCTGTATTTGAATAATTTTTTATTAATAAGGATAACTCGCTAATTGTATTATTAAATAATTCATCACCATTCAAATCTGCTATCAATGTCAATGGTTTGATAGGAATTGCGAGATCATAATTCCAGTCTTGAGTATCAATATCAATATTCAAAAGAATATTTTCTTTATTTGCTGAATTTGGTCGTACCACTATTGGTGCAACACTTAAAGCGCTTTGTCCAGGATCAAGATCGGAAATTTCAAAATCTGATGAAATAATCTGGCAATTTTGCACTAACGGAATATTTACATATCCATTAATTGATAGAATAGTTGAAGTCCCTTTGTTCTTAAAAATTGGATAAATATGAGATATTTCTCCAATCTCCAAAAGATTATCATTTAACTGGCCTAATTCATAACCAACTAAAACTAAATCTGATTGATCATCACTAACCTCTAATTCTATTTTACCTTGAACAAAACCATTTTTATTAGCATAAACATCAATAATTGATACATTATCCAGGTTAATTGAAGCATGAACTTTCCCATTTATATCTGATTTGCCTTTAAATAGAATACTATCATTTACCATTAAGGATATGACTGCATCATGAATGGAGTTCCCCTCAACATCAAACACTGATAATTCTACAAAGCCATCATTATTGAAACAATCTTCAGCAATTATTGAAAATTCATTGGGTCTCGTTAGATACATTGATACAGAAGGGTCTCCAAGAATATTATAAACATGAAAATAAAACTCTTGCGCTTCTTCAACTCCATCCAGATTGGGGAATTCTCGAATTAATCCCATCAGACCTGCATTCACAGCTGGACCTAATTCTACTATATTATTATCAAACATTGCATCAAACATATATGCGTTAATTACATTATTAAATTTTGTACTTGTGTGCAAATCAGAAGGACCAACTATAGCTATTCCACCTTTCGGATTTGATGGTGTTCCAGCCCGCACTAATGCTTCACCAAGACAAGGATCCACATTATTTGCAAAATCATTAGAATTACAAACAAAACTAGTAAATACTGGAGTCATCCATCCATTATTAAGCGCAACAACATCTCCAACGTGAAATTCAGGATAGTGCCAACCATTTGCATCACCCCATCCTCGATAATTAACAATACCTACTCCATTATTAATATAATTTTGTATTAATGATGCACCTTGTTGAACTGGTGGATAAAATACAGTATCCACAGAAGTGTAACCATTATCATATAAAAGATCTCGAACCCAATACGATGTCCACTTGGGCGTTATCGGTATTGGCACTGTATTACTATAATTTCCTGCAACAACAAGTGCCTTATCTAGCCAATTACTATCTGTAGCTAAAGGTTGACGATGATAATTAATTGTTTTTTGAATCATAACAATTAGTTCAGAAATAGAGTCAATTGAAAAACGTCCAATAAATACATCTGGATAGAAATCTTCACCTAGAATATGGGTGAATTTTTGATCAGTCACATCATTCTCCGGACCATAATAAAATGAAGGCATAGCAGCAACACCATCTACATCTCCAATCAATAATACATATTCTAACATAGGGTCTTCTAATAAGGTGTTCTCTATTAACTGCTTAATTTCTTCTGCGGTTGACCCTACATTGGAAAGCGTTTCGATATAAACATCAAACCCTTGTGATTTTTTAAATGATACTAGATCACCAAGATGCTCAATCATATTATTAGGACTAATAATCAAATATGATCCACGTTGAGGATTTAGTTGACTAATAGGAATATTATACTGCTCTGATATAAAATGAGAATATGAAATTGGTATTGCTCCACTAAGAACAGCATTTAAACTCTTTCCTCTAAATGATCCCTCATTAGCAAACAAAAAAGAGACAAATAATATTATGGCTTTAACAATATACATTTTCTATAGAATGTTTCACGTTGAGAAACAATTTTAATAAAATACACACCAGATACAGGATTTCGTTGATAATCATCTAAAAAGTTGTAACGCCAAATTTTCTTTTGGTTATATTGGAGAGGAATTTCCCCAGCATATACCTCTTGCCCAAGCAAATTATATACAACAATCGAAGCTGGTCCAGGAGAATTAATAAAATCAATATTTATCATACCATTTGATGGATTAGGATAAATTTCACTTACAGAGATTATTGAAGTATTTTGGTTAATAGGAGATTGTTCTACAATGGAACCCAAGGTAAAGTTATTTCCTGCAAATAACTTAATATCATAAATATTATAACCCCTATAGTTGATTGTTTTATCCCTTTTTAGTTCAAGTTTAACTTTAATATTATTAATACCATTAGTATCTACTGCTACTAACCTGTGTCTAGCGTTTTGATCCCACTGATGATCTGCAAGAAACATTTGATTAATAATCTCTGTTGAGTCCATAAGTGAAATTGTAATTGAATCATTATTCCATTCTAACTCCCACTGATGATCAATTCTTAAAACAATCATATCCATTGGCTCAGAGAAAGAATATAGTTGAGATTCAAGTACAAAAACGGAATCAAGAGAATCAGCATTAGCATAGAATAATTCATTTTGAGATCGAACCATGTTATTATCAAATACCCATGGTCCTTCTATAATGTTAAATGATGAATTATCTAGTATGGGAAAACCAAATATATTTTGAACCCACAATGGCTCCTGCATATCTATATTTAATTCAAGGTCATTGTTAACGGTAATATTTTGCTGCCAGGGGATAAGAAAATCCCAATATAATGTAAATCGCCACTCCCCTTGAGGAATTTCAAGATTATGATTGTGGGAAAAATCCATTTGAATCGTATCAGACATATCTGAGTTATCTATTATCAAAAAAGGGTTTTCTTCTAAAACCACCGGATATTGAAAAGAAGAAATATTTATTTCAATATTATGCAAAGGTATCGGTGTCATAGTAACATTTTGAATTGTTGGAGAACTTGGATTAGCGGTAACCGTAAAATTCAAGGGGAAATAACCGTTTTTTCTATATTCCAAGCTATATGTGCCTGGCACGACAATTCTTCGATATCGACCAAATTCATCGCTTTTACGGGGCTGTTGGACTCCACTATAAAGTTCCTGAATAGCAATGACTACATCTTCAAGAGGATTTCCGCTCTCTCCATCTGATATTATACCAGTTATTTGGGAAGCATCCGTGTTATACCCTATTGTTCTATCTAATAAAAACAACATTCCAGGCATTAAGCGATCAATCGTATCTTCAACTAATGCACTATCAGGCTGTAGATTTGATGTTCCACATTCGATAAGATATTGAAATGTACCTGTTGCTTGATAAAACCAGTCATGCGCGTTGCCACGTCTAGATCCGCTATAACTAGATTGATAACTTTCAGAGCTATTTTCTTTAATTATTATTTCTGCAATTTGATCGCCAATAAGTTTAATTGATGCATCATCAGGGGTTCTCTTATCCCCATCCCATGACCAAGGACTAAATACTTTTTCAGAATATCTTCCTGAACGTGCACTGTGCCAAATAATGGAAAAAAGAAAGTTATTTTCTATTGCAAAGTCTTTTAATACCCGAGTCTCAGCTTCTGACCACGGATGCAATCCTCTATAATAATCATAGTGCGCGGCGTAATCACTAGGATCAGGCTCCATAAATGTATCACCAAACACCCAATTAAAGTCAAAATTCCTATTCAAATCAACTCCATCAATATCTTCTCCAACTGCAGAATCATAATCAAAATAATTGTTAGGCCATGGACCCTGAGGTGAAAAGTCCGTTTTGTTTTTTCTATAACTTACATCAAGGCCATCATGCACTACATTGAGGCCCTCAGGATTAAGAGTAGGGATAATCCAGGTCTCAATATTTTGTTTTAATATATTGATATGTTGCATTTCCTCTGGAGGTGGATCAAGCATAAGCAATATCAGTTCTAAAACTGCTTCTACACCTAATACTTCTTCCGCATGCAATTGCCCAACGAATAATACTCTTGGTTCATCTTCTTTGAATTCTACATTATCTGAAATCTTGACTGCATAAATTGGGAGTTCTTCCTGGCCGCTGTACCCAAGATGATAAACTCTAAATTCTGAATTAACATCATACACTTGTGTTAAAGAATCAAGAAAACTTTCTATTTCTAAAAAAGAATGATAACGCTCATCTAAGGCTTGAGCATTAATGCAAATAATTAAAGAATTAATTAATACTAGTTTCCTCAATGGAAATCTCATAACCAATCAGCAAATATTAACTTATTTGAGGTAAGTGATTTTTCTATTTGATCGATAATTTACTGAATTGAATTGAAGAAAATAGATACCACTTGGTAAATCTTGAGCATGATTGTTCTTAGCCTTCCATGCAAATGAATGAATGCCATTTCTTAATGGCATGATCTTCTCATTATAGATCACTTTGCCCATAACATTAACTACTAGAAAGTCAATTGGTTCAAGATCTCTAACGTTAATTTCAATTCCAATAGAATTATTAAAAGGATTAGGAAAAACATCACCAATCATAAATGAAGTTGGATGTAGATTAGAAATTTCTATATTCATTGGCTCAGAAAGACGTATCACTTGACCGTATAGATTTGCAAGATCAGCCTTTCCTGAGCTACGCATATCGGTCCAGTGAACGAACCACAAGCTTTGCAAATTATCTTGATTTTCTTTCATTAACGAAACCTGCGGTTCTTTCTGGTCATGATATTCTTGACATAATACAATCCCATTTTCGGAATAGACGATACCATTTTCATAATGAATAACTTGTGCATAAATATCTAATCCTCCTGAAAGCACAGGGTCATTATTTAAAAAACCTCTCTCATCCTCCCAGACAACTAGATAGTGCCCATCATTTACTGTCTTTACTACAGGCGATTGCTGATATACTTCATTATTACAAATAATAACATTTTCATTTAAAAGAGTATTATTTGATAAATCAATAAATTGGCCAACAATATTTAAATCATTTCCATTTTGAAAATCTTCCCAAATCACTAGACTGGTTTGACTCGATTCATCAATTGCTAATTCTAAATTGATCTGATCATTTTCTGCAGATGTTAACAATAATCCATTTGTCCACTCTAATGTCCCATCCCAATGGACAATATTTGCTTTTATATTTTTATTAAAATTATATGATTCCTCCCATGCTACTAAAATCCCATCATCTGAATTAATAACTTGACCTTTTAATTTTTCGGGATCACCAATTGATGATAATGTATAACCTTCATTTGGCCATCCAGCTACAATCTCTCCATTTAAATCATATTTCTGATACTTTAGTGATCCAGCGCCCCAAACATCATCAACCCAAACCAATATAAAATTACTATCTGGAGTAAAATAGATACCTTCAACATAATTATCTATCCCAACTCCATCCAGAAGAGTTACGCCAGAAGTGTCAAATTGTATTTGACCTTCCAAATCAAATCTTTGATAAAATAAATCAAAATCCACTTCATCCCTTATTTCAGACCAAACAACACCTATTCCATCATGCGTTTCAAACAATTTAACTTTTCTTTGATCAGCAGTACTTTGATGAACTACATAACCCTCATTAGGCCATTGCATTTGAAACTCTAGATTAAACTTATTGATCCGAATTAACTTTGCTCCGCTCTGTGCATCAAATACAGCTGTAAAAAGATAATCATGCGCTAAAAGGGATGTAGGTTCATTCTCTAGCTGAAAAGTATAACTATCAAATTGAGTTAGTTCTTGACCATTTACTAACGATGTAACGACACCCTCATCTTCAAGAATCGAGCCAAAAACTTTTTTATCGTTTCGAGCATCAACCCAATTTATTACAACATAGTCATTCATATAGTTTGCTATCGGATACTCAATATCACCGTCAAGTCCATTCATCGCAATAAGGCCATTTAATTCAAAAGATATTAAATCTAAATCCATTCGTTGAACTCTTAAATCGATACTTCCATTAGACTGATCAGCAAAAACAACAAATGAACCATTATTATTATCGGATATTGTATTTGGCATTGATTGATATCCACTCATATTAGATACAAATTGCGCATTATTTAAAAGTAATGATCCATCAGATTGAATTGCCTGATACATAATATCTACATTAGGAAACGTACCCCGCTCCCAATAAACAAATAACTCTCCATTTCCTCCAGCAGAAAATCTCGCATGATGATCATTCCCTCCCATATCTAATTGAATTCCATCTTGATCCCAGGAAATATTTCCTCCAACAGAAATTCTTTGGTAAAAGTGACTACCTTCAGTTGGATCATTTCTGTAATCGATCCATTGAACGAATACTTCTCCTAATTGATTTCTTTTTACTCTAGGGTAAGCTTTTGAAGAATTATAACTACATAACTGCACAGGATCTGTATATACTAATCCATTACTTGTTAGAAGATTATAATAAATATCTGTGTTTTCAGTTCCAGATTGCCAGATTATAAACGATGTATCATTATTCATGTATGTAGTCCTTGGTGTCGTCTCAAGATCAGAGGTTGTAGAAACCTCTAATGCTCCTTCAGCAAATATTTTTTCCATATTCATATTTATTTTTTGACAATATATATCATTTCCACTTCCGCTTCTAGTATCGGACCATATTATAGTTGCTTCATTATTCCCAGCATATTCTAAGCTCTTTGCTCCTTGGTTTCCATTCATCTGGATTATTGAAACTCCATTTGAAGGAGCAATAATTTCATAATTTGATGATACGTGTGTTCCATAAATATCATCATCAAGGAAATTCCTCTTATCTTGCCAAACAACAAATACACCGCCTAGACTATCTGTACACATATTAATTGTAAGATGCCTTCCATCTATTCTAGCTAGGGCCGCTCCATTATCATCCATCATTCTATTCCCTTGATTATCAATATGTTGAATAAAAATATCTCCTTCTTCGTCAAAACGATAATCAACCCAAGCAATGAAGGCACCTCCATCACCATCCGTTATAGCAACAGGATCTTCTTGTCTGCCAGGTAAATTTGTAACTGCACTTCCTCCAGTGCCCCATAGCAATGCTCCAGCAGAGTCTACCTTTTGTGCAAAAACATTTCTACTCCCATAACGAGTATCGGACCAAACAAATATCAAATTCCCTGGCTCTCCAGGGCATAATGTACGTTGCCATTCAATATGGACTCCTTGGCGTATTGGAATACCATTTTCTTGCCATATCATTTCCTGACCAACAATTAAAGATAGAATATTAAAAATTATATAAAAGAATCTCATATTCGTCCTTTATTGATCAATTTGAAAGATCTGCAATCCTTCCCTACTAGCTGCAAATAGATAATTATTATAAAACTCAGTGTGATATACATACCCTATATTATGGATTCCTCTAGATTCAATATTGTCATTACTTATTCTATCGTACAAGGATATACCATTAGCAGCACAGGATAATGCTATTTGATTAGAAGATATAGCCACATGGGTGACATATAGATCTTCACCAAATTGCATTTTAACTGGAGGGCCATCAGGATAATTGCTTACTATTTTAAACGCTCCTTCATCTTCGCAGGCTACATAATATGCATCGATATCTGAAATAGTAATTGCTCTTGCATTCCCTGGTAGGTCTATATGATATAAACTATTAATTATGCTATTTTCATATTGAAAAGCTTGTATACCAAGTTGATCTAAAGTTAAAACTATTAGATCAGAAATAATGTCAATTCCATTCGGATTTCCTATGCTTGAAATTTCATTTCCAGAAGTATTGAACCAAAGTTTATAAAAAGAATCATATTCAAATGTACTAGATTTTAGCCCATCATCATTATCTGCTGCATAAACTGTAAATGAGTTGGTATTATTTGTTGTAACGCGAAATTCTTTAGTTTTTTCACTTGAAAATTGGCCCAATACATTAACCGAATCAGGAATTGATAAATCAATATGAATAGGGCGTTCATTGCTCTCAAGTACAAATAGCTGTCTAATTGACGACTTATATTCTACCTGCGATATTTCTTTATTAATGCCTAGATCCAATAATGATCTTTTCCATACTAATCTTGGAGAGGTAATAGTAGAAATATCCCAAAGTTGAATTCCAGCTTGACCTGCAGCCACAAAAACTGAATCACCTGAGACATATACATCACGACAATAACCTTCCGTCTCAATCAATGTAATCTTATTTAAATTCCACAAATTTTCATTATTTGGTTCCATACAGCTAAATGCTGAAAAAAAGATTAGTATAAATAAAAAGTATTTCATTGTCATATTAATAACGATCATAGACCATTTTCCACTCAATGGATATCCAAGCTTGCCATTGATGAAATGTCCTTAGCGTAGAAACCCAATCAAATTGAGATTCCGTCAGTCGATAACGGTAGCGTAATGATGTTTTTACTAACAATTTCTCATTAATCTTTTTTTCGACCCAAATATTCATTTTGTTATCTATATGATTACGTCCACTATGCAGTTGGTCTCCTTCTTCCTCTGCTTTATAGTATCGAAAATCTTGTCTCATAGAAAA
Source organism: Fidelibacterota bacterium (assembly GCA_029936965.1). Lineage (GTDB taxonomy): Bacteria > Fidelibacterota > Marinisomatia > Marinisomatales > TCS55. Next base: position 13,148 of record JAPYRG010000008.1, on the reverse strand, counting down.
GCCAACCTTATCTAAGACACCAATACCTCTACTATAGGTGAATGGAACATACCATTCAAAATTCTTATATGAACGGTCTAACAAACCTGCTTTTGCAGTTTTACCAAAAGTTAAATTATTTGCAGTTCCAAAATTAAGTACAATTGCAATGCTCCCTACATTTCTTAATCTTCTATTAATTTTCAATGAAGAGGACAAAATATCTAAATCAAATTCAACAAAAGGAATATCATAATACCGTTGATTATAACTTAAAAGGATGCTCATCCATTGATCTCTTTTGATTGGATAGGAAAATTCTATATATTGTTCTCTATCAGTAAAATTACATGGTTGCAAAATATAATTAGATATATCTCGATCAATATAGTGACGAGTATAATAACTATTTAGATGCCTCAAAGAATATGCTATTTTTCTATAAGGCCCCCATCGATATGTTGTTTTAAGATTCCCACTCCAATGATGACGATTGTCATTATGTGAATAATTAGAAATATTCGTTCTAGTATAGAAATGAATATATTTGCTACGGTCAGCTAAATGTATCCTTTTCTCAGCAGTGACAAAATATCTAGTGAAATGAGAGTCAAAAGTGTTTACCCCTCCCATAATATATTTATTTGTGGATGCTTGGCTCTTTTCTATATCAGAGAAATGCAATACATTATCATCATAGCCATTTATTAACCCTATCTTCAATGTAATGGGTCCACTTAGATAGTCTAATAAGTTTTGACCATTCAATAATGAAATAAATAGTATTACAATAATTTTCATTTATACTCTTGAAATCGAGTTAATACTTGTTTATCCTTTTCAACAACTTCTATCGTAATTACTTTATTGCCTTCAGATATATCTATTTCACAAGTCCTCCATTTTCCAGGCACTTTATTTTCCATATTTAGGATATAAGATTCAGATGATCTTTCAGAAGAAATAAGATACGTCCCTATTACTTTCTTACCACTTTTTATTCGAAGACGATATATATCACTTGTTCCCATATATTCATCAAAAATTAGACGAGAAAGAATGCGTAATTTCTTAGGTCCTTTTAATTCAAGCTGAAGCGGGCGATTATTTGTTAACGCATAGTATGAAATAGCTTTCCCATCTATCATAACTTCACGATTTGATTGATATACCATAGGAATTATTTCATTTCTATTATAACTAGGTTTCTCAAAATCTTTTTTCAACATACGCAGTAAGACTGGGTATCCTTCTTTGTCTATAGATTTCAATACTACTCGATGATTCCCGTCAGCAATATTGAAAAAGTAATTACCTGAATATGTATAATAATGATTCGGATGCTGAACGGAACGAATGGATTCTTGAATTTTATATCTATGATTAATGATAATTGGTTTTTCCTTATCAATCATTAGCATATATGAAAATTTCTGGCTTTTTTTCGTTTTCTTATTTGAAGGATACCGGGAAATTAATTCAATGCGAGTAGGTCCATGTATTTCATACACCAATGAATCTTCTCTTAATATTGTATAGATTCTTCTTTTATCAGAAATTTTTAGTATTTCTTTTTCCTCTCCTCCAATACTCGGTTTTAAAAGTTCAGCATTCACTACTGAATAAAAGAGGATAAAGAATAAAATTTTAAATAATGCTTTCTGGATCATGATTTGTCATTATTTCTTTAATTTGTTGTTTGCTTTTCCATCCAGTGATTACTACAGATAATGATACAATGAGTAAGCTCAAGATAGTCATATTTAGATCATATTTTTCAATAGCGTACAGACGACCTTCGCCTATTTCCGGTAACGGTATGGGTGCATATTCCATACCAAGCTCATCTGTTAATTTTTGGATATTTAGAATATGAATAAGAGGAATATTTTGTTTAGAAAACCTAACAACAGCACCATCTATTCCATCACCTCGAGAAATTTTTTCTATATCTTTCCTATATACAATTCCAGGCTGTAATAATCTTAAGTTAAAGCTAGTGCCTAAACTGGCAACACCACCTCCAATATTTACCACTGCTTTATAATTATTATTACCAAAATATTGCATTCTCTGATCAATATTGTCTTCTAATCCTTTGCCCGATATTAAATGCAATCTACTCTTATCAATATTATTGCGAATCAATTCTCTACCTCTAGGACTTAATAATCGACCCTGATCATTTCTTCCACCTATAGACGCAGCAATAGAACGAGATGAAATATAACCATTGTTAAACAAAATACTTTCCATATCTAACCAAGTCATCTCTGGGTCATTCGCACCCCACTGCGATGCTCCTATCGAGGATATAATAATGGGATAAATACCTATAGCCTTACATGCAATTAACATGGCCATATTAGCGCCTGGCATAGAACCAGTTAACATTACTGCAATTGAATCTTCTCTAACAAGATCTGCCCGATTTAATAATTCTACCATCGCTGCAGCGAAATTTGGATCCAAAGTAGTTAATTTTGCATCTAAATCACCTTCATCTGTAGTAATTAAACTAAATTGAGAACCAACTAGCCCCGTTTCATTTGGATCATTTTCTTGATCTATAAAAACACCTTTTTCCATCCGAAGATTCTTTAGCATATTCATTGATTCTTGCATCTTCTTTGCTGCCTTTATTTTTATCTCATAGGTAGTAGAAACAAATTCCTTTCTTGAAAAATAAGCAATTGAATATGCAGCAATAGAAATAAAAGCAAGAAGCACAAGTGTTCGTGTTTCTTGTATTATAGGTTTAAAAGGTCTATCAGGCATATATTGTACCTTCTGATAATACCATAATGGTTAATTTAACTAAAACTGAAGTAATGATAATCGCAGATATTGTTCTTATTATACCTTGTCTATCCATCCAACTAGCAATTAATCCAGGAATAATATTTCCAATAACTTCGTATGAGAAGGTGTCTATTGGAGAAAAAAAGTGATTTCGTGAAATATATCCAATTATAAAACCAAGCAATAGAGTCAGCACTAATCTTCTTTTACCATATAAAAATATAAACTTTCCTAGTATTCTAATTAAAAGAATCACGATCATCGAAGCTATAAATGTCATAATTATTTGATCTGGGTTATGTAAATGCATAGCAATATAACCAGGTACAATTACCCCTCCAGCAGTCACTCCAAGAGTCTCAGAGAGGATTAAACTCAATGCAATACCTAAACCAACAGTAACCTCAGTCATGAGACTTAAACTCCGTTAGTGCATTAATTAAATCTTGACCAAACCCAGCTTGATTGCCTATCGCAAATAAAATAGATTCAGATGGAAGTTCTTTAAATTGATCTATTGATGATTGTATTGGTTCATCTTCTTGAACTATCTGCGTAATTGTATTAGGAGAAAAACTATCCATTCTATTTACAAGAGCTTCTATTTTTTTTCCTCTAATTATTGCTTTTTGAGGATTTATTTCGTTATAAATAAGTTCTAATAATTGATGTGTTCTACTTCGTCGATCTTCTCTACAGTTCAAATAAATAGAATAATAATTATTGGAGTTATATTTACTTTTTATAATATTCCAAATCTGTAAAGTAGAAACAGGATCATTAGCTGCCATTGAATTAATAAAATGAATATTACCTTTTCCAAAATCAATATTATTAATAACTAAAGCACCAGGATCAGGCTGGGAATTCTGCATGCCGTTAAGAGCAATATCTTCTTTAACCCCTAATTCATTACATACCTTGAGTGCTACTGCGATATTTTGAGGATGTTCTATATATGGAAATCCTGCTAGTTGAGTATCTGTAATAGCATCTTCATCTGCTACAAAATACTTGGTATTTCTAAACTCTGCTATATCTGAAACTGAATCAACTATATTTTTTTCTCCAAACACCACCTTGCCATTTTGTGGAATAGTATTTCCTAATGATTTCTTAACATCATCTATAGTTGGTCCCATTTCTTCTAGATGATCTGGTCTAGCATTCGTGATCACTCCAACATGCGATTGTATCATTTGATGTTCTGATATCCATTGATATTCTGGTTGTACTGCCATGCATTCCATTACTATAGCATCAGGTTTTTCCTTGGAAAATAATCGCATTAATTTAATTTGCTCTCCAATTGACGCTGAGCGCAACCTATGAATAATCCTATCTTTCCCTTCAGAATCAATAATTCTTGGAGCTGTTCCTGTCGTCTTCGCAAAAGTTCGCATCCCACCTGCACGCAATCCAGCAGCAATAAGACGTGTTACGCTTGATTTACCTCGAGTCCCATTCACATGTATCCTCAATGGAATATTAGATATTACATACTGATGATTTACTCTTTCTAAATATCCTATTAGAATTAATATTAGAACAATAATTCCAAGAAAAAAGAGGGGTGATATGATCATGAAACTTCCTTAATAGCCCATTATTTCCCGAACAATACTTATCATGTCCAGAAAATTAATGATTTCGTCTGCATTTACATCTGCGAGATAAGGATTCAATTCTCCTGTATTACTTGATTGGACAAAATCAACAAGAGTAAGTACATCTATTATATTTAATAATCCATCCTGATTAATATCTCCACGTTGGAGAATGCTTGCTCCTCTCGTGGTGAATAATATTGCAGTAGAATCTTCAAGCGGCATGGCTGAAATAGCATAAGTATTATTAAAGGTATATTCAAGGCCAATAGTTTCACTTTGATCTTCTAAGCCTATAGTGCAGTAATTCCCATGCACTTGACCCCAACTATAGTTGCCAGTTGATGTATTATTAAAATCTGCATATTGCATTAATATTTCTCCATCGCCTGTAGGTGTGAAATAATGTTGAGAATCCTTAAGGATTAGCTGAAAATTTTCTAAACTATTATTATCATAAGTTCTCAAGTGTGACCATTGAATAACAAACTGATGGTTTAATTCATCATACCATTTATAAACACGTCCCCCGCTAGTAGTTGTATTAAGATCATCCCAAAATACAGCTATCATTGGAGAAGGACCACCAGGGCCAGGTATATGATAATTCCTGAATGATTTCATGGATGTAGATCCCATAGATACCCATCCATTGCTAGAAACACTAATCTGATCATAATCAACACCATAAAACTTAAATGTAAATGGCAGATTAACTGTGGTTACATCATCTTGATTATCCCCGTAGTCACTTAATGGCAACTGGGTACCAGATCCATTATATAATGGATCTATTTCAATCCAATTAAAATATGGTGTGTTTGAATATAATATATCACCACTATCATACGCATAATATCCATATAAATCTGGGCCAAGTGGATCATCTACCTCTTTAACACCAATCTGCAATGGAATATTTGCACTCTGAGCTGCGCCATCAGGAGATTCCAGATCTATAAATAATTCAACTACTGTGCCTGGAATTATATCTTCAGCAGCAATAACTTCAAACTTATCAGTAGTATTAATTGAAAAATTGTTTTGTACAATTAATGGCCAAAATCCTTGGTCATCTATAATTTCTAAACCAGGATAATTTGAATATAAACGACCACTTACATTGTTCGCCATCATTGAACCAATATTTGAAATCTCTATTTCGATTTCAGCAGTTTCACCTGGATCAAGGTGATCATTACCAAATACTGGGTCATCATGCACATATACTTTATCTGCAAGTAACCTCGTGCCTGAAATAGAAAGTTGAATTTGACTCAACCAGTTAGAGTCATTTATATCTTTAATTAATAATCTTAATGGGAAATTTTCATTTTCTAATATTCCAGATTCTACTTCAAAAACAAATGACTGTCCTTCATTTCCTGTCATTCCACTAGTTAAAGTTCCAATATATAAACTATCAATACTATAATTGATAAATCCATCACCGCCAATCAGTTTACAGTAAACACCCTCTGCATTATCTGTCCCATAATTATATATAGGTATAGTTAACTCAATAGTCTCTCCTCCATCAATCACTCCATTAGCATTTCCTATAGATAAACCATTCATATCATCATCAATAGTAAATGCACCTTCAACAGAATTTACATTTACACTCTGGCCATTGATCTGAAACTGTCCTTGATAGGGAACAAAATTTCTTTTTATTACTGTCAAATCGACACTACCTAATGAAGCAGAACCTACAGACAATATAATGCGACCATTAATATCAGTATAGCCAGATTCAAATATAATATCATTTCCTTTTAAGATCGTAACATAGGCACTTTCAACTGGTTCATTAAAATAATCCAACACTTCCACATCATAATAATTAGTTCCAGATGAAATTGTGCTCTCATGGCTCACCGTAAAAGATTGTGGGACATCTGTCCACATTTGCAAAGCTGGATCTCCTATAAGATTATTCCAATGAGTAAATATATTGACATAATTGTTTGGATTATTTGGATAATTGAGATATAGATTTAATTTGCCTCTAGCTAAAGCAGCTCCAGCTGTTTCCATTTTATCAACAAAAACACCATAATAAAAGCCCATATCAACAGCATTATTAAACATTGTATGTGTACCAATTGTTGCAGTACCAACAGAAGCTACAGCACCTTTAGGCTGAGTTGGCGTCCCCGCCCTTACAAATGTTTCTGATAAAGCTGTACCAGATGAAAAGGAACCCGTACCACAAGTAATAACAGTAGCAATTGACAATTTAAAACCATTAGACAGACTATTTATATTACCGGAGTTAAAGCCACTCACTCCATAATATCCGCGATAATTAAAAAAAGTTAAACCCGCATTTAAATCTGCAACCATCTGCGATGGAAATGGAGAGTTATAGATAGTACGAACATCATCATATCCATGATATTCCATTAACTCTTTAATATTTTCACTAGTTATAACTGTAGATATCCCTGATGTTGAGGCATCTCCTACAACCGATGCGCTATGAAACCAATTCTGACTGAGATAGGGATTGCTTTCATATTGAACAGTTTTATTTACGATCGTAGCAAGCTCTGTTGTTGAGCTAAAAGATAATCTGCCAATAATCACTTCAGGCAGTAAATCATTGCCTACTAATTGCGAATATGGATGATCTCCTTCTCCATTATAACTACTAAAACTTTCAAAATATGTTGGTATGGAATAGCTTCCATTTGCATCCCCAACTAACGCAACATATTCTGGAGGATCATCCCAGGTACTATAAGCATTACTAATATAATTTTTAATCGAACTGGAACTATTTCCAGTAGTACTTGTCGAAACATAATTAACCACATATCCACATCGATGACGCCAATCAAATAAAATTTCAAGATTTGCCATTAGATTTGATGAGTTGCTTGGCAAAATATACAGTATTGATGGTTTCTGATAATCATCATCATTAGTAGATCGGTTATAATTAACAACTAAAGCTTCATATAATGGTTCAAAAACCCGAGAAATTCGATTAGGAATTTGTACGGGGTCAACGTCTCCTACTTCTATCAATTCAATATCGGCCGATGTTATAACCTCAAGTTTCCTAGATAAGGGATAGTATCTAAACGGAGTAATTGAAGCCTTAACTACTGGCAAATCCCTAAACACAAATGTATTCGAGACCTCTCCTTGATTGTCAGGGTACTTCATGTCTGAAGTGTATAATTCTATATTTCTTTTAAAAAGTACATTAGCCTCATCCGATTCACTATCCCATGTTTGATGAGGTAAAATATCTATATTGTCAATCCATTCAGAAGAAGTAACATTTACATGAATAGTATAAGATTTATTAGGAGACACTTGATAAAATGTCGTAATAGTTGGTAAAGTTGGCTCACCTTCTTCTGATTTTAATCCACCAAATGGGACAACAGGCTTTTTAAAGGTTTGTCCATCAATAGTTACATCCTTTATTTCATAACTCGCTAATGAAAAATGCATCCTATTATCTCCTGGAATAGAAGAAAAACCATTTGATAATTTCCTTATCTCATCTTGGCCATATGATACAGCTGAAACCAAAATTACTATTAATAGAATTTTATAGATTTTTTTCATTTTAACCTTATAATCACTTTAGACCATAATTAAATGATCAATTAATGTAGTGGAATAATTACTAACAATAAAAATACTAATTGCGCTAAATGTAAGATAAGGGGCAAATGGCAATGGTCTATTTCTATCAATACCTTTAAAAATAGAAATTAATATCCATGCTATTAAGCCTAATAATGAAGCAAGAAACAAAGTTAGGATCATCAATATAGGCCCTAACCACGCACCGAGAATTAATCCTAATTGTAAATCTCCAAATCCCATACCCTGCCTTCTAGTCACAAGCCAAGTTAAGCCCATCATTAGTCCAGGAAAAAAAACTCCAGCTACAATACCTAATAAAGCCTGATCTAAAGATAACACTCCAAAAATTATAGATAAAATAATAATGATTGCTCCAACAATTATTAAGTCAAGCGGAATCATATAGATTCTAGAATCTATCCAAGAAATTGAAACAAGTATAGAGCAAAACAATGATACAGTTATAGCCTCTGAAAATGGTAAACTTGAAAAGGCCCAGCCCCACAATAGTCCATTTATTAATTCAACAGCTGGATATTGAATAGAAATACGTTTTTTGCAATGTGCGCATTTACCAAGTTGAATAATAAATGAAATGATGGGAATATTTCTGTAAAATGGAATAGAATTTTTACAATTTGGACAATGCGATCTTGGCCTGATCACTGATTCATCTCGTGGAAGACGATAAATAACTACATTAAAAAAACTTCCAACAAAAGTACCAATTATAAAGAAAATAGAGAATTCCATTATAAACCTGATTGTAAAGCAGCGCCTAAGTAAAATACAGGTAAATATGTTATAACAACCATTACAGCAATAATAATTCCTACCATAAGAATTAATATTGGCTCAATTAAAGTTGTCATCCTCTCTACTAATGCATTTACTTGCTTATAATAATAATCTGCAGTTCTATCCAAAAGAGAATCTAGTTCACCTGTTTCTTCACCTGTAGCAGTTAATTGCAACAATATTGGAGGAAACACCTCAGTCCTACGTAAAGCAGAAGTAATATTGAACCCGTCTCTTATATATTCTGATGCCTCTCCAATAGCAACTTCATAGACGCGATTACTTACTATTTTCCCTATCAAATTCATAGATTCAATGACAGGGACACCAGCATTTAACAAAATGCCAGCAGTTTTTGCAAATTTATTAAGTATTGATTGATTAAGTAATGACCCAAAGACAGGAACCTTTAACTTAATCGAATCAAGAACATATCCACCCCTTTGTGTTTTTGAAATAAGCCATAGTCCACCAATAAATCCAAATAATGAAAAAACTATTGAATTAAAATTGATGCTTATCCATTCACTTAATGATACCAGTTTCCTTGTGGCTGCAGGCAAATTGGCACCTAATTGCACATACACATCAGAGAACATTGGAATAATCCACATAAACATTGCACTCATCATTGCTAAAAGAAAGATAACCATAAATATAGGATAAGTCATCGCTGATCTCACTTTTCTTCTTACATCGTCTAAGTTTTCCAGATATGTTGCTAATTCATCTAAAATTTCATCCAAATTTCCACTAACCTCACCAGCTTTAGTTAAAGATACAAATAGAGTTGAAAACACTCCTGGATGTCTTTGCAATGCTTCAGATAATGACAACCCTTTTCGAATATTTTCTCCAACATTTGTTAAAACTTTCTTTAGTTTAGGATGACGTTCCTCGCTAGCTAGCCCTTGAATAGCTCGTTCCAAAGTCAAACCTGCAGAGTACATAGTGGCCAACTGCCTAGTAAAAAAAACTAAATTACTTAGTGGAATTCTATTTTTAAAACGCTCGATAGATAGATTAATTTCATCAATAAATGGACCTATGAAATCCCATGTAGTATCCACCTCTTCCAATTTGACAATAATTTGATTATCAGCAGACAACTTCTGCATTGCAATATCTAGGTTGTCAGCTTTAATCTGTCCTTCACTTCTGCCGCCAGATTCGTCTTTAATTAAATAGGTGTAGGCTGGCATTAAAAATCCTCAACCGTTGAGCGCATTATTTCAGCTATTGTTGTTGACCCATTTAACACTTTATCAATTCCGCTCTCCCGAAGCGTAACCATGCCTTCTTCTAAAGCTTTTTGACGTATTATATCTTCATTAGAATTATCAAAAACCAACCCCCTAATTTCCCTAGACATAAGGATAAGTTCGAATATACCTGTTCGACCATGATACCCCGTATTGCGGCAATGACTACATCCTTTCCCTTGGAATAATTTCTTACCCTTAACTCTAGATTCCTCAAGATTTATCCTATTTAATTCCTCTTTAGTAGGAGTATACTCTTCTTTACAATTATCACAAATAGTTCTTACTAATCTTTGAGCCATTACCAAATTCAAACAAGATCCAACTAGAAATGGCTTTATACCTATATCTAATAACCTTGTTATAGTAGAAGCTGCATCATTGGCATGAACTGTGGAGAAAACAAGATGACCAGTTAATGAAAATTTTACAGCAATATCTGCAGTTTCTTCATCCCTGATCTCACCAATTAACAAAATATCTGGGTCTTGTCTTAATATAGATCTAAGTGAAGAGCCAAATGATAAACCAATACTATCATGAACCTGTACTTGATTAATCCCCTCAAGCTGGTATTCAACAGGGTCTTCTACGGTAGTGATATTTGTTGATTCATTTTTTATTTCTTTTAATGAAGCATATAAAGAAGTTGATTTTCCGGATCCGGTTGGTCCTGAAACAACAACCATGCCATAAGGCTGAGAAATTGCTCTGCGGAAAATAGAATGCATTTTATCCTCAAAACCTAAACTTTTTAAATTATAACCAAATCCGGATTTATCAAGCAATCTAAGAACAGTTTTCTCACCATATACAGTCGGAAGAATGGAAACACGAACATCAATCTCTCTATTAGAAGCTTTTATAGTAAACCTACCATCCTGAGGGAGTCTTCTTTCAGCAATATTTAAATTCGACAAAATCTTTATTCTTGTTACTAAACCACTTAATGATGAACTAGGTGGTGTCATAATTATCTGCAAAACCCCATCAATTCTAATACGAACTATTACTTTATTCTGTTGTGGCTCTAGATGAATATCAGTTGCTCTTTCTTTAATAGCTTCCTGTAAAATTAGGTTCACAAGCTTAACAATGGGAGCGTCTTCCGTAGATACCTTATCTGGTGACAGATCCACTTCTTCCTGATTATCGTCATCGCCAGATATTACCTTTATATTTTCAACTGCTTCTTCTACTTCACCTGCCTGACGTATTTTCCCATAGATCTGATCTAAAGCACGATTTAACGCAGATGGACCCGCTACAAGCACTTCAGGGTTTAAATTGGTCAAACGTTTTAAAGAATCAATAGCAACCAAGTCTTCTGGGTCTTCCATTGCTACGACTATAGAACTTGTAGATTTTCGTAAAGCCAGTATCATATTCTGCCTTGCAAAATCTTCTGGTATAGATTCTACCACATCAGGATCAGCAGAAAATAATTCTTCATCAGAAGCTTGATCATACCCTAATTGCATAGAATACACTTTTACAAGGTCATCTTCTGTAATTATTCCTTGATCAAGTAAAACTTTTCCTAACTTTTCTTTACGAATCTTTTGTTCAGCAAGTGCATCATTTAACTGACTTTCACTTATTTTATCTTCGTGGACTAAAATATCACCGATCTTTTGAAATTGTGGATTGAATTCTTGTGCCATGGTTTAGGGTCCTTGATATGTTCGAACAAATAATACTTCTAATGGATCACTTGTAATTTGTGTTGGGATCAGTAAAAACGCCGTAATAGTTGACGTAAAATCCTCATATACTTGTGGGTCTGAATTTGCTATTGGAGCGCAAATGCCCTGATCATATTCTATAAGAAATGTTACTTGCCCATCAGTGTTTGTTTCTCCTTGGTTTGCTAATATTGGAGCTAATGGCCAATAAATACTTGCCGCACCAGTTGCTGTAATCATTATAGGTGCTTCAGCAACTGCATTTCCATAATAATCAATCAAAGTCCCTGTTACCTCTAATTGAGCAGTCGCTCCCATCGTGGAAAAATCCCAATATTGCGTTGGAGAACCAAGAGTTAATTGCCCAGGTACAAAGAACATGATTGCTTCACCTTCGTCCTCATTAATTCGTGCCGTAATTGTATCTCCATTAGTTCCAAAAGTAAGTGCTGAAACTTGACCTAAACTACCTATTGCATCTGTAGAATAAGTAATAGTTGTATATGCTACACCAGAAAAACTATCTCCATTTATATTTTCGTTACCTGTGAAACTAACGCCTTCTACAAAAGCATCAATCAATGTATCAGGGAATTGTGGTTCCATAGTCCAGTAAACATATGTGCTATCAGAAACTGGATTATACCAACGATCAAAGACTATAGCTGCTGCTTCTGTCTGATAAAAACCTCCGCCTATTGGCTCGCTTTCCTGAGGATTATAATCTGGTTCAATAAAATACGGTGGTCCAGTGGCAATAATCACAGGAGTAGAAGTTGCGCTAATAACTTCACCAGAATCAGTAACTACAGAGGCAGTAACTCTCACTGGTCCTGGACCTGTACCACTATTAATAGAAACACAGGCTTCACCGTTCGCAGTAAATGCAGAATCAATCATACCTGCATTATTAAGATTAGTGCCAGATGGAATATTTGGTCCAAGAATGAAAGTAACATTTACCGGCTCATTTACTAAGACACCATTTTCATCAAACACTCTTGCGCAAATCTGTGTAGACTCTAATCCACCTCCACCAACTACCATAATTTCACCTGGATATGAAGAGGGAATTTCTACATATGCTGGGGTGCCTGAATATGTTGTATCTAAAATGGTAATCTGCACAGAATCAATAAGAGTCCCAAATACAGGATGTAAGTAACGTGCAACAATAGTAGAAACGCCAGCTTCATTGGGATCACCAGTATCTTTAAAATTTACCAATGCAATACCTAGCGAATCTGTATATTTACTTAATTCACTTAAACTTCCATTCGTACTTTCAAAATACACCTCAAGATCTTGTATCGATTGCCCATATTGTCTAGAAGATATTTTTGCAGATAAATCAGCGCTGGTAATTCCATCATCAACTTTTATAGAACTAGTGTTGGAACTAA
>JAPYRG010000046.1 GCA_029936965.1 Fidelibacterota bacterium | reverse complement strand
ATTTTATTGATTTGTTTCTTATTAAGAATAACCATGATAAGGATGATTATGTTTCTCCAAGAGACAATATTGCCACCGAATGAATTGAAATATTACACCCCACTAACCAAAATATCTATAAACAATAATCTCACCTGTTCTGTTGTCCACCAGATACTAATTCAAGATACTAATAGGGTTTATTAGAGATTTCTGATACTTGAGTATTTAAGGGATTTATTTTAAGAGCAATTATTAGGGTCATTGTACGCCTTCGACCAAATCCAACGTTTTTGGCATTTCTGCAATCTGTTTAGTTAGGCTTGGAAAATCAACGGCTATTCTACTCCGCTTATGCTCCGCATATCCTTCAGTTACCGCTACAGTTGTAGATTAAAGAGTAAACCTGCTAAACACAATAATTTGGTTTAGCATAGTTTTAGTCACAAACTAGATCAAAATTAAATAAACGTAGTTGCTGAAAATTATTAATTGTTTATTTTAATATAGATTGAGGTGTAAACTAAGTGAATTAATAAATGTAAAGGATTTCAACATGAAAATTGCCAGATTATTACAATTATTTTTCTTTCTATTTATTATCATTATTTCATCATGTAGTGACAATGATGAAGAGTTTGTCGATACTTCCCTTATTTCATTCGAAGAAGCAACATTTTCTGAAGATGAATTCATCATTTATTTAACAGAAGATCCAAATGGAAAAACATTTTCATTCGGTGCTGGTACATACAATTTTACAAATACAATTCCACTGGCAGATATTGAAAATCTAACTATTAAGGGAGCAGGAATTGATGAAACTTATTTTGATTTTAGTAATTCAGCTTCTACATCCGGCGAAGGGATTGCAGCCATAGATTGTTCTAATCTTCTTTTCTGTGGATTTACCATTCAAAACACGAACGGCGGCAATGCTATAACAGCGAGGAATATAACAGGACTTAGAATTGATGGCGTAGGCACGGTATGGCCGGAAAGCAGTCCGGATAATGGAGCCTATGGCATATATCCTGTAGAGAGCGATGATGTTATTGTGGAAAATTGTTACGCCCAGGCAGCTGTCGACGCAGGCATTTATTCTGGTCAAAACCAACGGGTTATTTTAAGAAATAACAGGATGACCCAGAATGTCTTCGGTATGGAAGCGGAAAATAATATAGATGTAGAAATATACGATAATGAATTTTACTTAAATACAACAGGTCTTTTAGTGTATGATCTTGCTGGTGTTGACAAAATTAAATCCGGTTCTAACTGTAAAGTTTATAACAATACATTTACAGATAATAATCAAAGTAATTTTGCCGAATTAGGAAGTGGCCTGGCAGCAGATGTGCCTCCTGGTTTTGGGATATTATATTCTTCTACTAGTGCTTTAGAAATCACCAACAATACATTCGTTGACAACGAAAGCGGTTCTATTATTGGAGTTGCATATTTTTTGGTTGATTTCAACTTTGATCCTTCTACTGACTCATTATTCACTTTCTTGAATGAAGATATTTATATTCATGACAATTCTTATAGTAGTGGAGGTGGCACCTTTAATATAGCTGGAATTTTAGATAGACCAGCTGGTCCACTTGTATGGTATACCTTTGCCTTAAATGGGAATGTTAGACCAGACATTTTTCTAGATCAACAGGACTATACTGCTGTTGGGGCTCCATATGCTGGCACAAGGGCTGTTATTGAAGAATCTTCTGATGTAATTTTACTTGAAGCCAATTTTGCACAGGCTGGTGAAAATCCCCCTATCGTTATTATTACCTCTATATCTTTAGATGATTTTACAGGAACAGGGACTACTCATTCCGATTTTGATTTAGTTGATGTACCATCAGATTGTGAATAATAGGCAGCATATTTCCGAATATGCGAAAAAATATATATGTTGTCCTTTTATTATCACTAATGCTACTAGGAAGTTCGTGTAATATTGAAAATGAAGATGATCCAATAAATGAATATGGAAACATTGATTTAAATAAAGTACCTTATAATAAACTTTCAGATTATAGATTTTTTACAGGAGATATGAATGAATTAAACCCTGCCCAGGGTGTGTATTCATATAATCTTACTGCATCATTATTTTCCGATTATGCTGCTAAAGAAAGATTAATTTATTTACCGGAAGGCACTAACATGGAATATCAAGGTGATTTTAATGTATTAAATTTTCCAATTGGTACAATCATCATAAAAAACTTTATTTATTACAAGGATGTTAGAGATAAATCTCTTGGTAGAACAATTATAGAGACCAGGCTTCTTGTAAGAAAAGAAACAAAATGGAAACCATTTCTTTATAAGTGGAATGATGAACAAACTGAAGCAACCAGGTTAATAGTAGGCGGCACAGCAACAGCTTCTACAATTATTGAAAATGGTAATCTGAAAGAAATTACCAGATATGTTTTACCGAGAGAATTGGATTGTAGAACATGTCACAATCTGAATCAAGAGATGACTCCTATTGGACTTAAACCAGCTAATCTGAATCGGCTTATGGAGGATAATTTATCCTTAAATCAAATGGATAATTTTGTGGAACAAGGGATCCTCAATGGATCTCCTGTGAGCATGAGTCAAATTCCTGATTATAGTGATTCTACACTTGGTCCTATAATAAGAGGAAGGGCTTACTTAGATGCTAATTGTGCATTTTGTCATCGACAAGGAGGTACAGCTAATGCGAATGGATTATATATTAATTGGGATTTTGAAGGAGAAAAAATTCATACCGGAATTTTCAAGATACCTACAAATTATAATGCTCCTCAATTACAATATGATATTGTTCCAGGGAACCCAGATGAATCCATCTTACTGTACAGAATGACACAGACTGAAGCTCCTGATGTCATGCCTCAAATTGGCCGTTCAATCAATCATAATGAAGGTATTGAAATTATCAGGGAATATATTTATAACATTGAATAATTTGGATTTCTTGATCTTTTACTCAAAGACCAGTCCGTTAGATAAGCCCCTTAATTTTATGCAGTATATTTTCTCCATCTCGGGCCAAAGCATATTCGAATGACCCCTTGTTACAGGCAGAACGGATTTTGCTATCCTTGTGAATGGCGAATAAAGAGTCTGTAATTGTTATAATGTGCTTTTAGAATCCAAGCACCGATTAGGTCTTGGGAATGAAGCGTGGAGAATATCAATAAGGATAATAACAGCTTTATAAAGCCAATATTACACCCTACCAGTCCTAAATGTATATAAACAAAAAACCCCACGCAGGTGGGGCTTATTAATATTAATAAGATTATTTTGTTAATTAGCAACCAACAATACATCGACATTGATATCATCAAGAATCAACTTATCACCCAAATTCTCAAAAAATTTTCCAGACCGGAAACGAACATCATACTTCGATCTATCAA
>JAPYRG010000025.1 GCA_029936965.1 Fidelibacterota bacterium | reverse complement strand
TTTACAAGTGTTTGTACTATTTTTGCTAGAAATTGATGTGGGATATTGTACTCTTTAGAAATTTTAGAGGTCATAATCGGTATATCTGATTTATTCTCAGCAAGATAAATCATCGCTTGTATTGCATACTCTGCTGATTTACTATATAACATTATCCCATATTTTACCATTAGTAAAACAACTATTCAATTTTATAATTAAGATTATTATATCTTATTATCATAATAAAAATTAGCATTCCTATAATAACTTTAGATGCTCTCATTAGAAATTTTCTCCTCTTATTTCACGGATATAGCTTCCTTTTGAACGTATGCGATCCCAAAGTTGAAAGAATATAATAGATAGAGTAACCATTTGAAGCAATGCTGCCCAGAAACCAGGAATCAACATATTACGATCAATTTGATACCCAGCTATTATCTCGAAATAAAACCTCCCCAAGGTTGCAAATAATAATACCCAATACATAATCCACATTAATTGGGGATCATAGAAACGATATCCTTTTTTCGATCGAGGGAAAAACCATGTGGCTACTCCAATAATCATATTAATCACACCACCCACCAATATAATATGGGTATGGGCCATAATTAGAGTACTAGGTGCAGACCATTGAAATACATAATGACCGTACTGCCATATTCCACAAATAATTCCTAGACCAAAACAAATAAAAGATGTCTTAATAAAGTATCTGGATGTGGTTGTCATTTTTTTATTTTTCTGAAATGTTTACTTTATCAACTAATTCCGGAATGCACTCATAAAGCTGTGCTTTACTCTCAAGAATGAACAGTCTTTTCTGCATTTGATCAATCCGAAATTCCTGATTAATAATTTTATCTATATCAAAATCAATCACTTCGGGTTTGCTACTAAGCGAAAATTCACATTCACCAATTGATGAAGCAATCCCCGCGCCAAAAGCACGAGGTCCATCAACAGTTTTAATTAGACCAAATTCAATAGTGAACCAAAAAAATCGTTCAAACTGATGGAATTTTTTATCATCGTTGATAAACATACATGCTGTTTTACCAAACTTTTGGCAGAATTCTGCATATTCTATATCGATTAAAAAGGGGATGTGCCCATAAAGATCATGAATCATATCAGGTTCAGGGGTATAGCTCAAATCACTCTTATTCCTGATAAAATTGCCAATAGGGAACAATCTTTTTGCTAGCATTGAGTAAAAACTTTTTCCATCTTCAAGGCCCTTAACATATACTCCTTTAAATCCGCTTTTCTTTTTTAGTGTATCATTGATTTCCTGAAGATGTGGAATTATAACAGCTTGGATATTTAATGTTGTTAGTCCGCTGTGGAAAATATCCACGACCTGTTTTTTTCGAGTTTTTTCATGAGTAGCTAATACTGTATTCCATGCTTCAATTTCATTATTAGAAAACACTCTTTCTTTCAATATAGCCATTATATAACTCCTCTTTTTATCTGATCTCTTTCAATAGAATCAAATAATGCCTGAAAATTTCCTTCTCCAAAACCGTTATCACCTTCACGCTGGATCAATTCGATGAAGATAGGACCAAATAGGTTTTCAGTAAAAATTTGAAGGAGATACGTATTTTCGGCTTGGCTGTCCACCAAGATTTGATGTTTCTTGATTTTTTCTTTATCTTCGTGGATCCAAGGTACCCGATTAAAAATAGTATCGTAGTATTCTTTGTGAATATCAAGTGTCTTAATATTGGTGTGTTTTAATAATTCACAGGACTCTAATAGATTGTTGGTCAAAAAAGCTAAATGCTGGATACCCGGCCCATTGTAATTGTCCAGATATTCATCAATCTGATTATTATTATTATCCTTCCCTTCGTTAATTGGAATACAGAAGGAACCATCAGGACTGCGCAATGCATAAGATAATAGCGCTGTCTTTTGACCTTTGATATCAAAATATCGAACCTCCTCAAAACCAAATACGTCTTTGTAAAAAGTTGCCCAAGTATCCATTGTACCTTTAAACACATTATTTGTTAAATGATCGATGTCAGTAAAACCTTTCGATTTAACGATCGTTTGTTTTTCAAGATTAATAAAGTCATTATCCCAAAGCGAATTATCATTATCATATTGATCAATAAAGTATATCAGACTACCACCAATACCATATATAGCTGGATAGGACAAATCCTTAAGCGTTTCATCCGCTGGCAATGCCCCCCGCCTTATAGCTTCATCAAAGGCGAATTCAGCATCATCAACCCGCCAACCCATCGAGCAAATTGAAGCACCATGTTTATTAGCAAAATCTGAAGAAAAACCATCTTTTTCATAATTCAATAAAAAGTGAATATTATTTTGACGATAATAAATAATTTCTTTGCTGGCGTGTTTCTTCAATTTTGAAAACCCAAATGCAAAAAATATCCCAGATATTTGATCTACCATACTTCCGTTATGTTGCACATTTATTGGCGCTGTAAATTCGGTAAACTCAATACCTCGCATGTGCAAAGGATTATTTACACTCATATATTATCCTCCAAAAATAGTATTATATTGATGATAACGATTGTTTATGCAAGCTCCTTTTCATGAAGCCAAGAAGTATGTGTAGGTGGGCGCTTTGTGCGTCCCCATTCTTCCAACATAATTGGTGCCAATTCATTAAGATTTTCCATTTTTTCTTTTGAGATAGGAGTATTGACTGCTAATTCAAGGCGATGTCCATTTGGATCAAAGAAATAGATTGATTTGAAAAGAGTGTGATCAATGGGTCCAAGTACTTCTAGCCCCGCAGCTTTGACTTTGGTTTTAGCTTCAAGTAATGTTTCCATATCATCAACCTCGAAAGCGATATGCTGTACCCATTTCGGTGTATTATTATCATGAGCCATATCAGGAGATTCGGGAAGCTCGAAAAAAGCTAGAACATTGCCCATCCCTGCATCAAGAAAAACATGCATGTATGGATTCGATTCTTTGGTGGATGGAACATTGTTTTCAGCAAAAGCCAACGTGAAGGTCATACCCAATGTATTTTGATAAAATTTCACAGTTTCCTGGGCATTGCGGCAACGATAAGCCACATGATGTATTTTTTTTATTTTCATTTCAAATTACCTTTTCTTGTTTTTTTAATATCGGACTAGCCCCTACTTATTTTGGGTGACAAGTGGTAAAAAGAAGGCATACCATATTCTGCGGACCCAGAAATAATGGATCTATATATGTCAAGGTTAGCAGAGGCCTGTCCAATATTTATCAATTCTATAGTCATTTAATGATACATCTTTAAGTAGATCTTGGAACCAAATACCTGAAAAAAAAGAACCACCTGTTATCGTTATTTTATATCCATTTTATTTTTCGTTGACTAAGGTTCGATCAAGTTCATTAGCATCAGGGCAAAAGCAGCAATATCCAATTTCATCACATTTCTTTTTCATTTTTATCCATATTGATTCATCCCTAATTAGATTTAAAGCCAAGGGATATAAAACGGTATTTTCTTTGTAAATATGTAGTTGCAGTATGTTACATAATTCATTGATAAGTGAAGAGATCTTTGCAAGATTTTCATTCCCAATCCCATCAATTGTATTCGTCTCTTTTTTCAGTTTATGTTTTATTACGCGCATCATTTCATGCTCTATTACCATATGTTGAGTTGGTCCAACTGTTCCTTTATCCTTCAAGATAGGAAATAGAACCTCCTCTTCTCTTTTGTGATGGGGTTCAGCGCTGATAATTTTTCTTGTTAATTGATTTATTTTAAATATTAAACCGGAACAATTATTTTCATCGACGTCTAATAATAAAATTCTTAATTGTTTCAGTTCATCAAGCATTTTTAAAATATGTTCGTGTTCTTTCATCATGGTTTTAATTACGTGACCATCAGTTAATTGATTAATCATAGATATACCTTTTGTAATAATTATTTGATCTTTAGTTACATCATCCATTATTTAATGCTTGAATAATTTGCATATTAGAAGTTTTCTCTTCAATCTATCCTAAAGCGGATCCCTTCTTAATATTATTGAAATGAATGAACAGAACGTGGAGGGCGATGAGAATTATAGCAAAAGAAGGAAGGATGCTAATCTGTAGCATAAAAAGCGGGCGAGTGAGTCGCCGCTTACTTCTTGCCCTCCACGTAAAAGCATTTATTTTATTTATAGTTTGTTTAACTAGAATATCATTACCTACGTGGTTAATGAATGATTTCATTTTATTTATCTGGTAAGGGCCCATTATTTCTGCAAATAATTTTCTTCTTTTCATTTTGCTTCTTATTGCAATAATAAAAATATCATAATTACACATTCCTTCAACACTATCATAATAACAGGATAATAACATCTGAATATATTATAATAATTTAGTAAATACAAGAAAATAGGATGCTTTTATCCTATTTAGTGTTAAATTTCAATATTATTAATCGGAGTTAGTTATGAATAATAAGAATAATGTATGCTGTAAAAGTGATTGCAAATGTTGCAAAGGGATATGCTCTTGCAAAGAATGTGAAAAGGGAAAACCCTGTTCATGTGGTTGTACTTGCAGCTGTTGTAAAAAAGAGTGTTGCTGTTGTAAATAACCAATTGAATTATTTTTTGTTTACAGCGAAAGTAACGTTGCAATGATAAAAAATAGTATATATAAACTGTTTTTACCTGTTGTGCTTTTGGTTTTTATAAATGCACAGATCATAGAATTAAATAACAAAAAAGTAACCATCTTAAAAGATGAGGTTGTAATAGAAGTACGAGGGTTGGTTTGTTCATTCTGTGCTGTGGGTTTACAAGGAGGATTATCCTCATTACATAATGTGGATAAAGAAAAATATAATAATGGGGTTTTAGTTGATATTGAGCATCACTTTGCTGTTATTGCAGAAATAAGTGGTAAAGATATCAATATTGATGAAGCCTTAACCATGATTACTAAATCAGGATATGAAGTTTTTACTGTGTATACAAATAGGTCTGGAGAAAAAGTCGAAGTAAGGAACTTTGAGGTAAATAATAATTAAAAATTTCAGTATCTGTTTTATCTACACTTTGGTTTTTGCTCACCAACCCGTGATGGATATGGCACCGCGCTGGAGTGGAGGCTATGGTTTCCAAATCCGTTATGAAAGCTATGGTTCTGATCTTACTGTCAACGCAAGAGATATCAACGCTAGCTTTTTTCATAAAACGTACTTTTTGGAGGGGGTCTATACTTGGGATAGATCCGCGCGAATTACTTTAAAGTTGCCTTACCAAATTATTGAAAAAAGTGATTCTGATATATTCTCAAAAAATAATTCATTTGGTGATCTTATTATTGCAGTACCATTAAAGAAGTACAATAATTATAAATCTTATACACAGAATATTGGTGTTACACCACAAGTAAAGATACCATTAGATGAAAAAATGACTAATGTAACAGGCCCTTTTAGCGGTGGAGTCAGTCTATCATATAGTTCTGAATCATTTTCATTCTATCAACTATATGATATATTTAGTTGGTTTTATAACTATAAGGATCCATTACTTGGGCTGGATATTAATTTAGGTATTCATCCATATCATGACAACGCTACTAATAAAGGTCTTTTTGTTATTTGGGACGCAACTTGTCGATGGGAAAATTCTTATACCATCATTCAAACCGGACCGGCATTCATGCTGTATAATCAAAATATAATGATGAGAGCAGAACTAAAGCTTCCGGTGATAGAGACTGGTGGAAAAAATAAATTATCTAAAGGGGTTTATATGAATATTGGGCTTGGGTTTGTGTTTTGATCATTTAATAAATCGACGCTCTTTTGCTCTTCAGGATGATGCGTAAATATAACTTATGAAATTATGAGGATGTACAATCACTAGGTATTTTAGTTCCATCTTCTAGAATAGCCCATTTCCAGATTGGGACCCGATCTTTTAGCGCGGATATAAAATAATTCATGGCAATAAAACCTTCTTTGCGATGTTTTGATCTAATAACAACATGAAGACTAGACTGACCCACCTTTACTTTACCTATACGATGCTTGCAAAACAGATCATGAATAACAAATTTTTTTACGGTTTTTTCAGCAACTTTTTTTAATTCTGACTCGGCCATATCCTCATACTGTTCATACTCGAGTGCGGTAATAATTTTATCATATTCTGCGGCTCGCACGCGACCATTAAAAACAATTTCTGCTCCGTCTTGGTCACGATTATCATTAAGCGGGAAAAAATCAATCGGGCCGTTTATTATTTCAACCTTTACCATTTATCCACCTTGCACTGGTGGTATGAATGCAACCTCGTCACCATCATTTAAAACCAAACTTTTTGAAATATATTTTTTATTAACAGCAACACTAAGACTTACGATGTCTAAATTTCTATTTGCCTTTTTGCGTATTAGTCTTTCCACTTCTTGTGTAGTTGTTCCAGACTCTAATTCTAATACCAATTCTTTTTTTCCTAAAGCGTATTTCACCTGAGAAAAACATTTTATTTTTATTTTTATCATAACATGATCGTTTGGGTTGAGTGGTTCATGCCATCATACATTAGCAGTTTACCTGCGAGGTTCGGTGTTATACCTACAATTAATTTTATTGTTTCAAGAGCCTGAATATTACCGATGATACCAGGAAGCATACCCAACATGCCAGTCTTCGCACAGTTGACCTGGTCTGATTGGGAAAAAGGAAATAAATCGCTGTAACCCTTACACCCGTTTACATTAAATACTCCGATCTGACCTTCATATTGGAATAGTCCGCCATAAACCATAGGGACGCTTAATTCTTTTGAAAACCGATCTATCAAAATCCGTGTTGATATATTATCCGTGGCATCTATTACGATATCTGTGCCATTAATAATATTATACCCATTATCTTTATTTAAATATAAATTTTCTATTTTAACGATTGCATCCCCGTTCAATCTTTCTAATTTTTCTTTGGCTACCTCAACTTTCATTCTACCTATATCTTCAGCACTATACAATGGCTGACGATGAAGATTGGATAGTTCTACCGTATCTCCATCTACAATTTTTAGGTTCCCAATTCCAGCGGTCATTAGGGATTGAGCAGCAGCACATCCCAATCCACCCATGCCAACAATAACTATTTTTGCTTTCATAAGTTTTTTTTGTCCTTCTAACCCAATTTCACTAAGTACAGTCTGACGCGACCATCTACTAAAATCTTCTTTTGCTAATTGAAACTCATTCCACGCTTGTGCTCCACCCAATAGGCTGTGTGCATTTTTTAGTTCCTTTTCGTAAATAATGCCTTCAGTAACAATCCCAAATTGGCAGATCAATACAAGATCATTATTGATACTCGGGATGGATTTTATATCGGCAATAACTGGGCCCAATTTAGATAAAGGGTACTCTATTCTCATTTCTTTTGGACGAATATCTATTGCGGTAAATGACTTGCCCTCATTCACCCATTTCTGCAATTTTTGTGGTGTTATTATCATCTAATATGTTTCCATGGTAAAACATTGATATTAATCTTATCGCCCGGTTGCAATGGGTTTTCTCCGTGATCAGACCCAAGGATGCAGTTGGCTGATAAAGATGAAGAAAGCATGTGAGAGCCTGTTTTTCCAGATGGTTTGCAGAATAATTTTTCATTCTCAAACCATGTCTGGCCAAACAAGTATCTATATTTGCATTTCTCCCTTGGAAAAGACTCAGTCAAAAAACCGGTTATTGGTTTAGATCTTGGGATGCCCATTATGGATTCAAGAACTGGCCATACCCATTCCATAAACCCAATATATGCTGATATAGGATTGCCTGGAAGTCCAAAAATTAAGGTATCATTTTCAGTACCAAAAAAGAGTGGTTTTCCTGGTTTCTGGGCCACCTTCCAGAAATGTTCTTTTACACCAAGCTCTATAAATACATCTCGGACATAATCGAATCGGCCCATTGATATCCCGCCAGAAGAAATGATCACATCGCTTGTTTTTAGTGCTTTAGATAAAAAAGAATTCAATGAATCTTTATTATCTTTTACAACCTTTTTCATCGTGACATCACCGCCTATCTTTTTTACTAAATCAGCAAAAATATATAGATTAGAATTATATACCTGTCCTTTATCGATAGTTTCACCTGGTTCAATTAATTCATCGCCAGTGCCAAAGATTGCAATTTGAGGTTTTTTGACAACTGAAAACTTTCTGAAACCAAACGATGCTAATGTGCCTATTTCACTTGGAGTGATACGAGTTCCTTTGGATATCAGAGGATCCCCTTTTTGTACTTCTTCACCCTTTTTTCTTATATGTTTCCCAGGATGAGTTTCCAAAAATACGAGGACAGAATCATTATCTGAAAACCCACTGGAGTTTTCTACCATTAACACCGAGTCTGCACCATTGGGGATAGTTGCACCTGTCATGCACTGAATACATTCACCTGGATTTAATGTCAAATTGCTAGGTGTTCCAGCAGAACTTATACCAATAACTTTTAAGGAAACTGGATGCTCTTTCGAGGCTCCGATTGTATCAACAGATCGTACTGCAAATCCATCCATAGCTGAATTATCAAATCTTGGGGATGGAAAAGTGGCCTTCAGATCATGATAGATTATACGTTTGCTGGATTCATTAATAAGGATAACCTCAGAATTTAATTGAGTCAAATATTGATCAATGATTGATTTTGCTTTATGAACAGTTATCACAATATATCCCTTGATAAAACCACAATCGCAATGATAACAACAAACCCCATGACATTTTGTATTGTTTTCGCATTATATCGGACTGCACCTAGATATGATCCAGTAAATCCTCCCATCATGACAGCTCCGGTCAAAGGCAAAATAAAATCTGTATCAATCGTTCCTGATTGTAGTCTGGCAATTACCCCTGCCAAAGAATTGAACCAGATGAAAGTAGCTCCTGTAGCTGCAGCTTCTTTTTCTGAACCGAGCCCAAACATGATGATTAATGGAACAAGATAAATCCCTCCGCCAATTCCAACGCTACCAGCTATAAAACCCAACACGCTACCTATTACAATGATAAAAATAAATTTTTTAGTTCCACTAACTTTGAACCTGATTCGCAAGTGTTGAAAAATATATATCCTGATAGCAACTATAATGAGTGTGGTTAGAAGGATGATTTGGAATATGTTTTCAGAAAAGGTTAATAATCCTCCAAAATATGCCATTGGGATTGAAATAATCAATAGTGGTACAACCAAATCAAACCTACCATGACCACTATACCAGAAACTAATCATACCAATAAAAGTTACAACCAGATTCAAAATAAGAGATGTGGCAGGAATGGTTTGGTAACTTATTCCAACAATTGTCATCAATGCTATATAGGATGATCCGCCTCCTAGTCCTATACTTGAATAGATAAGGGCTACAAAAAAAAATAGTAATGGGAGTAAATATTCCACTAATGTTTTTCTCCTTTTATTATATGAAAAGAGTGAAAAATAGTAGGAATAAGTACATTTATCGCATCTTTTACTGCATTAGTACTGCCGGGCAAACTGATCACAATAGTGTTTTTGATAACACCCGCTGTTAACCGGGATAGTATAGCTGTTTGTTCTTTCTTGTACCCGTAGTCATGAAGCGCCTGTTCTATTCCTGGTAATTTTGAATCAAGCAATTCTTCGATTGTATGGACAGTTAAATCTCTCGGGCCAATTCCGGTTCCACCGGTTGTAATGATTAACTCAGCTCCTTTTTTGATCCAGTTTAAGATGGTAGATGTCAATTTATCCGAACCATCAGGGAGTACTTTTTTAAATCTAACCGGGCAACCTGAATTGGTAAACCCATTTATCAATATGGGGCCTGACCTATCTTTTGATTTTTTCATTGACACACTATCGCTAATTGTGATAATACCAACTTGTGGACGATATTCAGCAACACGATCAGATTTTCCGCCAACTTTTTCCACTAAACTAATTTTGCCAATTGACATGGTTTTATCGATCGCTTTACACATATCAAAGATGGTCAAAGCAGCAACTGACACTGCTGTTAGGGCTTCCATTTCCACGCCTGTTGCTTCCATTGTTTTTATTGTTGATTTTATCAATATGTAATTTGTTTCAACTTTGAATTGGATATCAACAAATGTTAGGTTCAATTGGTGACACATTGGGATAAGATCAGCTGTCCTTTTGGCTGATTGAATACCAGAAATTTTCGCAGTTGTTAATACGTTTCCCTTAGGAAGCGTGTCACCCTTTATAGCACTGATAGTCTCAGGACTCATAAAAATAATCCCTTCAGATTTTGCCATACGAACTGTTTTGATTTTATCTGTTACATCCACCATTTGAACCTTACCATTTTCATCTAGATGAGAAAATTCATTCATATTATCCTCCTATTTGTGTCATGGATTCTCTGCTTTCTATACCCTGATTCTGTGCTACCCAACCATTGATAAATTTTTTTTGCATAGTATCACGGATCATATTTTTTATTGTGTAATCATTCATTCCTCCTCTGATTGCATCACGAAGATTTGTTTCATTCTTACTATAAAGACAGTTCATCATTTTCCCATCTGCGGTAATGCGTATACGATTACAGTCAGTACATATATTCCTTGTATAAGCTGGAATTACGGCAATCATTCCTTTGTAACCATTTTTTCGAAAGATATATTTTTCAGTTCGGGAACCTTTCTCGGTAGACAATCCAGTTACTCTATTTTTTAAGTCTGTAATAATCTGTTCGGCAGAATAAAATTTCCCAGTTCTCCAAATCTGATGTGAGTCGAAAGGCATCAGTTCAATGAAACGTACTGTGATGTCATTATTTTTAGTTAGTTCAACAAAATCAACTAATTCATTATCATTAAAACCACGCATAGTAACTACATTCACTTTAATATTTTGGATTTCCGAATTAATTGCTTTTTCAAGTCCATTCAAAACCTTATCCAAACCATCCTTTCGTGTGATTCTTTTGAATTTTTCAGGACTTAGTGTGTCCAAACTGATATTTATTCCTGTTAATCCCGCTGCCTGAAGGCGTTCTATGTAATAAGATAATAAAAACCCATTTGTAGTTAAATTGATGGAGCTAATAGAGCCTAGTTCTGATGCAAATTGAATCATTTGGGTGGTATCCTTTCGTAGTAATGGCTCTCCTCCAGTAAATCGAATTTTTTCTATATTTAGGTCAGCCATTATTTGGATGAGTTTTAATATTTCATCACGATTTAATAGTTTATTCTGGCTATTGAATGGCATCCCTTTTTCTGGCATGCAATAGATACACCGGAAGTTGCAGCGTTCGTTAACAGAAATACGGAGGTACCTAAAAGTTCTGCCGTATTTATCAGTGATTGGGGAATTCGCGGATATCTTATCGCGAATTGAATAATTTTGTATGTAGGTTAATTTCTCCATTCTTATTCCAATTCATTTCACAGTCATGTGAAAATCGGGAGCAAGCTCTAATTTTTCAATTAGAGACGTATCGGCCAAAAACCATATCCAACTTATAATGGACTTAGACTTGTTTGGCTAAAAGAACTCTTTGTCTGTTACTGCTTTCTTATTTCCTTTATTTATTTATTTATATTTTCTACATCATCTACAATCGAATTCACTTCGTCTGTAATTTTTTTCTTGTTTTTTAAATTCTGCCAGACCTTTTCCTATTCTACGGGCTAATTCAGGAATCTTCTTTCCTCCAAAAAATATAATAATAACCAGAACGGCGAATACGATTTCCCATTGTCCTGCACTCATAACTCCTCCTTTTTTATGACAAATTTTTCTTTACTATGTTAAGATGCTCTTTTGTGTTCACATTCGTCAATTCTTCATAATAATGAGAAAGATCTATAACTGACGGGGTTACAGATTTTAATATATCCTTTAGTATATAATTCTTCACTGAATAAGCGTTTTCAAGATGAACAAGACAATCCTGATGATAAAACCCAAACAGAGGGTAGAGCTTCTTGTTAACTGTAGGGATAATTAGGTTATTACCACAGTTATTTTCTTTTATTAATGCGTGGACCGTCTCTGATGTGATTAGTGGCATATCTACGCTGATGATGAAACTCCAATCAAAAATAGAATGTCTCAGCGCTGAAATAATGCCTACTATAGCGGCCTGAGAATATGAAAAATCTTGAATAAAATTAATTCTCTCAGAATATGGTTTTTTCCCGACAGAGTATATTGTCTTAAAGTCTGCTTGCAGGTTTTTATGTATCTGGTCTAAGAATGAAGTCCCATTAACACAGTAGGAAGCTTTATCCACTCCAAAACGAAGACTTGACCCTCCGGTTAATATGTAGGCATTTATGTTATTTGTTTCCATACCATCTGTTAGTTTTTGATAGATGTATTTAAATGTGATTTTTCTATCTCAAGGAATTCACTTAAGAACTCTCCTGCCAATAGATAAAAGTCACTATCAATATGTGAAGTTAAATTCTTAGCGAACATCTCAACCCAATCAAAAAAATGGTCACGTTGAAAATCAGAAAATGCTTTTTCACATATTTCTTTTTTGTCACTTAAACTATCTTGCTCTGCTAGGCACTGTTTTAATAGTAAGAAAGAAAGAAATTCGGCCTGTGTAGAAATGTGGTCAGCTCGTTCAATTGATTCAACTTCTAGGCCGAATGCTTTATAAAATCCGTTTAAGTCTGCGAGCTTCTGAGTTTGAAAAAATAAATCTTTATTTTTCAGATGCTCTAGAGCGTAAGGAGCAATTTGTTTAGAAAGAGTATGACCAAAAACATCTACAAAATCATTACTAATTATTGCAAGATTGGAATTATCCAGTTTCGCCATCAATCTTTGAAATGAGCTAGATAGATTTGTTTTTTTCAGGTTATTTTTTTCTTCTAATTGAAAGCAAGCATCTAGGGCACTACCCTGTAGACTGGTTGATATTAGCATAGGAAATTTTTCACTTTCTGGATCAGAAAATAGTGCTGAGATCGTCCCATAAAGGGTAGATCTAGGTGCGATTAATTTATCTGAAATTTCTTTAATCATTATATTAGATCGAGTTAAAATGGAATTTTGGTCGCTCATACATTGGCTCTTCGACTGTTGTTCTAACACATTCTTTCCCTTTTTCATTATAACCAATCACTGTGTCATTATATATGTTTAAACTTTTTTTTGTGCCATCCGAAAGGGTAACCTCTTTTTCAAAGACTCTTGGCCCTTTAATTATTTGATATTTGAATATTACCTCACGCTGAGCTCTAAATAATTGTAGGATGGCCATTAATTCACGTGAAGGAGCTGTATACCGGTCAATAGCTTGTTCTACTCCAGGACCAAACATTTGGGTTAAGTAGGCCCTTGGTGCCCATCTAGGAGGGATATAGAAAATATTCGGCTCAGTTCCGAACTGGGGATATAAAGGCAGAGCAACTTTTTCCTTTTGGACCATCCAGTACAAAGGATTTTCTTCATCAGGTGTCCATAAACCATCGCGGTTCATGTTTACTAATCCTTGTAAGCGGATTTTTCCTACGCAGGATGACATACATCTTGTTTCAATTGGCACACCATCCGGAGTAATATGGTTATCTTGACCCTCTAGACGAGGATAACAGGCAATACACTTTTCTGAAATTTTTGTTTGACCATTATACATTGCTTTTTTATAAGGGCATGCTTCCACACATTTTCGATAACCGCGACATCGTTCCTGGTCAATTAGTACTACGCCATCATCATCACGTTTATAGATAGCTTTCCGTGGACAGGCGGCCAAGCAAGCCGGATAGCTACAGTGATTACATAATCGTTGTAGATAGAAGAAGAAGCTCTTGTGCTCTGGAAGCTCAATTGGATCAGTTATATACCCCATTTTATCTTTTTTAGTCGTATTTGGAGGGGAAACATCTTCGCCGATATTTGGCTTGAGCCATTCTTTATCCTCTGGTAAATATCCCAAAACTCGAGATTGACTAGTATCTGTCTTTTCTTTTTCTGCGGCCTCAAAAATAGTCATCCCATCGTATGTATCTTCATTGTTCCAGGTCATGCTTTTTTCCTGTCGATCATGGGAGTTTTTGAGCAGGTTTAATATTTTCACATCCCAGTTCTGAGGATATCCGCCATAGGGTTTAGTTTCTACATTATTCCACCACATTAGTTCTTGGCCCTTGGAAAAGGTCCACGTACTTTTGCAGGCCATGGTACATGTTTGGCAGGCAATACAACGGTTGATGTTGAAAACTGCGGCAAATTGTTTCTCAGGATACTTCCCTTCATAGGGATAATCCATATTTCGTTTTAATTGCCAGTTATATACTTTTTTCATTTTTATTAATCCTTTCCTGCGCCGTGAATAAGAACATAATTAGCCATTTTTTACCAATACTTTTTTATATACTTGACGGATGATTTCATTGATATTTTTCTTCCCCAATTGGATATAAGCCATGTGCAAGCCTCCATAAAATGGATCAGTGAACATTTTCTTCAATTCCTCTTTTGTCATACCCATATCCCTAAATTCTTCTGCCATTACCTGTGCCTGATTGAAAATATTACCGCCAGGGATTTCGATTGCTTTCATTTCAAATGGATCTTCTTTGTCAAAGTCTTTTACCATTCGTCCCACTCATCTCCGCCAACTGAGGTTAGACCTCCAGCCAAATAATCGCGCATTAATTCATTTTCATTTGCAGGGGTAAAGCCAGTCTTGACAACGTCTAATTTCCCCTTGCCTCTTGGGCCACCCTTTTCAGCAAAAGAAATTTTCACCAAGGTTTCTTTTGGGACAGTGTTTATAGCGTGGTTATCAGCCTCATACCCAAATAGGAACCCCATTTTAGCTTTGTTTTTGTGAAACAGACTGTCAAGCTGCTGCATTGGCATCTGCCAGCCATAAGTTATAGATTGATGAGAACCGTATCGATAGCTTGCCTGATATCCAGT
Source organism: Fidelibacterota bacterium (assembly GCA_029936965.1). Classification (GTDB taxonomy): domain Bacteria; phylum Fidelibacterota; class Marinisomatia; order Marinisomatales; family TCS55. Next base: position 4,885 of record JAPYRG010000025.1, on the reverse strand, counting down.
ATCTCTAGACAGTGCACGTCCATCTTTCCGTGACTCATGAGCTTGAACAGATTTCTCTGTGGCCATCCAGGCACCATGTTTTATCATAATAACATGATATGGATAAGAAGGATTATACTTGCAACGTACTTTCAATCTTGCAACCTTATAAAAGGGATCAGTTTTATCGAAATTCCGATAGGGGCGGTTTTGTGGGTCTGCATCCACATAAACATAGTCGCCATCTTCGATTCCAAGATCTTTTGCTGCATCAGCATTCATATTCATCACATGTTCACCCACACCAGGTTGCCGCTTATCTAAACGGTAGGGGTCACCAAATGGATTGCTCCAAATGAAATGCCAGTCAGTCACTGCCCAGCTAGAATGAGTTGTGTGGCGAGATTTTGGCGTTAAACAATAAAAAGAAAATCCGTTCTCCCATAAAAAGTTTTTGGTTTTTTTTACTTTTCCCCATGCTAGTTTTACATTTCTTACTTGACGCTCTTCTGCTGATGTGGCCTCTAATGATATTCCATAATCTTCAGGTCTGATGAGAGGATTATTAGAAACGATAACATTGGGTAAATAGGGTGTAGCCTCTGGACCCTCCCTATGAACAATGAAGTTCTCTCCATACTCAATTACCTCTGGCTCATCATTATAAGCCTGTAGTCTTCCGGTGGGAGTGTAAAAGGGCAAGTTTTCTTTGATTTGTTCATAGAATGGGATCCTGGGATAGGTTCGAAATAGCATGAGCGCAGCGCCTGGCTCTCCGTACTTTCCAGCCATAATATCTTTTGTGGTATAACCGTGTGTAGTGTTGCTACCATCCAATAAACGATCGATATAGACTTCGGTTTTCCCTTCAAAAACAAATTTCCAATAATCTTCAAACCGTCTATCCCCTAGAATATCACCCAATTTTTTTGCAACACTTGCCCAAATAAGTACATCGTCTTTTGAGTCAAATACTGGCTTTAAACCACCATTCCAAATTTGCAAGAATGGGTTAGAACAAGATGCGGTCAATTCATACGTCTGCTGCTCGGCCCAGCTATTTGCTGGTAACACAATATCAGCGTATTCACAAGTGGCCGTCATTTCAATATCTTGGCTGATGATCATTTCTATTCCTGGGTTGGTATTTTTTATCATTTCATAGTGGTACTTAGCATTGTTCAATAGGTTTACGTTATTATGCCAGATTGCTTTGGTGGGTGTGGGCATATGGGTCTTGCCAGTAAAAGACTTCTTACCATGCTTCGGTGTTTCTACCAATAAAGGAAAATCACCGACGTTCCAGTAGGATGGTTCTTCTCCACGAGCATATTCTTTAATATTTAGTTGTTTAGCTTTTGCCTTTGGGTTTAGGTTTGGTTCAAACGGATCCTCAGCAACCCATCCCTTAAAACCAGGCCCAACCCGTTTGTCACCCTGGAAAATACCTGCTTTATAATTTCCAGCCCATGTATGACAACCAGCACCGCGCTTACCAATATTTCCAGTTAGAATTATTGGCAAATAACACGCACGATTATTTTCCACTGCATGGAACCAGTGATTTAATCCTTCTCCAATATGAATCGATGCTGGTTTTATCGTCGCAAGATCTTTGGCTAATTTCTTAATTAATTTTTTATTAGAGTGCGTTATTTGAACTACGGTATCTAAGTCATAGTCTTTTAAATGAATATGTTTATAGGCCCAGAAAAGGGTGCATACTTCTATACCCTTACCTTTCTTTCCCTTGATAGTGCCGTTCCATTCTAGAGCAGGATCAAGTTTTTTCTTTTTTAATAGTGCTCCCACATCCTCTCGAGTGATCGGTTTAACGGAGTTTGTTGCTTTATCAAAAACGGTGAAGTCTCCAATCTTGTCATACTGTTCTTTTTTTAACCCGTGGATCTTATAGCTTGGTCCATCTTTAGGAAGCTGATTATTATAGTCTTGGATGAAATCTTCTGGTTTTAATCGCTTTAGATTATCCTTACGAATTAGGAGTGGAAAGTCTGAAAACTCCTTTAAAAATTTTTTATCGTGCCAATCGTTGTCCATAATAATTTTAGATACCCCTAAGAGTAGGGCTGTGTCTGTGTTTGGACGGATGGTAAGCCAATAGTCTGCTTTTGTAGAAGAAGCACCGTATTCTGGAGAAATATTGACAAGTTTTCCACCACGTTCCATAACTTCTGCAGCAAAATGATTATCAGCGCGTTTGTTTTCTACCAGATTTTTTCCGATAGATACCATTAGCTTACTGAATCTTATTTCATTCATATCCACATCAGATGCTTGTAGTCCATGGACGAAAGGAAATCCAGGAGCTTGGTCTCCGTGCCAAGTATAGTTAGACCAATTTCGACCAGCCTTGGCTTCTTTACGATCTACACCTCTGATATGGTGATCAACCAGGGCTAGAGTGTTACTAAACCTGTATGCGCCATATTTTCCGATGACACCAAGAAGGCCCATGCCCCCCCTTAGTTTAATAGTTCTAGTGCCTGCCCCTTTCCAATGAGTAAGCATTTCTTCAGGATATCCCTGTTCTAGTAATCGTTTTTTTCCGAGGTCACCACTGTATGTTTTTGAAATGTTGATCAGACCTCGGGCTATATATTCTTGAACTTCTTCCCAGGATATTTTGACGAGGGTATCATGACCACGGGAATTAAATTTATATTGTTCTCTTTTTTGAGGCGTTAGATAAGGAAAACCATCATCTGCCCATTTTTTCCATCCTTTTCTTACTAGAGGGTATTTCAATCGATAGCTTCCATAAATCCTCCGGTGGAATGTGAAGCCATTTGAGCATCCACGAGGATTCCAGGCGTGTGTAGCCTGATTACCATAAAGGTCTTTTATTTTGTGGGAATCATAATTTTGTTCAGTCCGGATCATTACCCCATTGCGTTTAAAACCCCGCATGCGACACTCATGGGTACAATTTGGAGAACATATAAAAGTAAAACTATCATCAAACTTATATTGATTACGATAGTTTTTCTCCCATCCGCGGTTTGGATAGTGAGTTAGAGGGTTGTCAATCTCTGGAATCTTATTAAGGAAAAATGAGCTGCTAGGCATAGACCAAAGAAGACTGACACTGCCTATTCCTAGTGAGCTAACCTTTAAAAAATCACGTCGGCTATAATTATTGCCCGCATGGTTATTCTTTTGAATGGTGTTTTCTATATTTTGTTGATCTTTTTTCAAAATAAATCTCCTAATTCTTTAGCTCAAGCTCATACCATGTAGAAACTAATTTTTGTCCATTTCTATCTTCTTTAACGCCATTCCAAATAGCGAATGCTATTGGTATAGGTTTGTGTTTTGTGAATTTGACTTTTTGTTCAGATTTAGATTTTAACTTTCGAACAAAAACAACCTGCCATTTTTTCCCGTTCCAGATGCCGTTCCCAGCTACTTTTTGTTCACTATTGGGAAAAGACATCACTGTCTGAGGCCCTTTAGACATTACATTTTCAACCGGTGATGTTTTATTTGCTGTAGAATTAATATTACCTGCATCTCGTCCTGATAGATAAGCCATATCATTCATTAGTTTTGGATAAGTTTCTATTTCAGAATCGCTAACACGATTGGCGTACGCGAGTGCAATATCAGACTCTGTTTTTTTATTTGTCCGCAATTGCCATTCTGCTTTCCAAAACCAGATATCTGTTGGGTGATCTTCCGATCCCATTCCGTGGAATCCTTTGACGGCATCAATTGAAAACTGAATGGCAGCAGCATCTTGAAAATCTTGCACTCGATATAGTCCTTCATCTATTGTTTGATCTTCCCAGTCCATTTTAATTGCGATATATTTTGAGTTATACATTGCTCTGACGTTTATTGTTTGATAGTTAGCACTCTCACTTTGCCATAACCTGGATACCGGGATAGAATAAATTTCAGCATTATCCCATAAGCTAGTAGAACCATAAATAAATTCTTCTGGATCAATAACATTTTTTGTTTTACTACTAATTATTTTATTGTTTTCAATAGGTTTACTAATTCTGTCATATTTTTTTACTTCTAAACTTTTTACATAGTGGACTAGAGCCCATGTCAGTTTATTTTCATCCTCTTTTGGTTTTCCTAATACCTCAGCCAGGTTACCGTATGAGGGCATAGGGGTGCCGTCTATGCCGGTTGCAAACCGGAGGAAAAGATCGCGCTTAGTGTTTCCACCTATATAGTTGCCAGCCGTAAAGTCCTTTGGAACTATTGGGTATCCTTTAGAGTCAACCAATTTTTGAGCTGAGGGGCCATCACCTTTTCCTGTGTTCCCGTGACACATATTGCAACCAACCTCAATATAAATATTTTTTCCAAGTGTAATAATCTCATTTGTTGCTGGTAGCTCGGTTGGAATAGTTATCGATTTTACATATTGATTATTCATTGAACTGAATTTTTTTACCTCATCTGTTAGTCTTATTATTTCATCATTATGTAAGAAATTGAATGCAGGCATTGCAGTGCCAGGCATTCCCTGCTTAATGGTCTTGATAATATCATCATCTGTAGGGGGGAGACCAGGGGGTGATGATTTTATTTTATATTTTCCGCTAGTAAAATCTCTTGGTTTTGGGTACAGCAAATATGCTAAATCGCCAGAACCGCCTCCATTATCCCCATGGCAGGAGGCGCAATATTGATTGTATAAAACTTCTCCAGATCGAACATCCTTTTTTAATGTAAACGCTTCCAGAGTAAGAAAAACACTAACAAGTAAAAGCAAAAAAGGGATAGAGTAATTTGATGTTTTTTCCACATAAACTCCTGATAGGTAATAAATAATTTATATATATTACTATAATAAGATATTAATATCCTATTTAATATTTTACAAATAATTAATCGAGTTTCTGTCATTAACGGATTTTTCAATACG
>JAPYRG010000001.1:88684-217893 GCA_029936965.1 Fidelibacterota bacterium | reverse complement strand
TTGGCCCCGTAGCTCAATTGGTAGAGCAGTTGACTCTTAATCAATTGGTTGAAGGTTCGAGTCCTTCCGGGGTCACAAAATAAATAATATGCCAAAAGCTGAAGGTTTAAAAATAGAATATGGTTCGGAAGAGCTAATTAGTCCTGAATACCTTGAGACTTTTCTTTTTGATAGCCCAAATCAATATATTATAACAGAAACTGACGAATTTTCTGCTGTTTGTCCTTTTAGTGGTTTACCTGATTACTCATATTTAAAAATAGAATATTTCCCTGAAGGGGGAAAATGTGTTGAGTTAAAATCGTTGAAATATTATATAATATCTTTTCGCAATGTTGGCATCTATCAAGAAGCAGCTACAAAAAGAATTTATGATGATTTAAAAAAACTTTTAAATACAAATAAAATACAGGTGACTACAATTTATAATACAAGAGGTGGCTTTGATACTACATGCGTAGAGGGGACATTAGATTAATTCAAAAATGAATATTCCAAATAATTTTCATATTATTGATCATGCTTTAATTAAACATAAGCTATCTATTCTGAGAGATATAAAAACTGGATCTAAAGAGTTTCGTGAATTAACCACAGAAATAACAAGCTTGCTTGCGTATCAAGCAACAAAAGACCTCACATTATCTACCTGTGAGATTGAAACTCCTATTACAACTACAAAAGGACACAAAATTGAATTAGATAATATTGTCCTCATACCTATTCTGCGTGCCGGTCTAGGAATGGTAGAAGGAATGTTAGGGCTGATCCCAAATGCACGTGTTGGTTATATAGGGATGGAAAGAGATCATAATACGCATCAACCTCTAAATTATTATTTTAAAATACCTAAACAAGCGGATAGAAAGACTTTTATAGTTTTGGACCCAATGCTTGCAACTGGCGGCACAATGATTGATGCCATAGATAGGCTAAAAGATCTTGGTGCAAAGGATATTTGTTCAATTTGTATAATTTCCTCACCTGAAGGAATGAATGAGTTTTGTAATCATCATCAAGACGTTAAGATATTCACTGGCGCATTAGATGAGAAGCTTAATAAAAATAAATATATTGTTCCGGGACTTGGTGATGCTGGTGATCGTCTTTATGGAACAGAATAATATTAATTGAATAATAATTTCCCATACTTTTCACGCTCACAAATAGCTAACTTTGGCACCTCATTTTAGCATACAATGATCCCGTAGCTCAGTTGGTAGAGCAGTGGCCTTTTAAGCCATTGGCCGTGCGTTCGAGTCGCACCGGGATCACAATTAATAATTTTATTATTAATTCACTGCCAGGCTATATATATCTTAGTTGATATCAATAAATTTTTTATATGGTGTTATGTATCTTTTTACAAATGAAGGGTAAATATCATTAATAGTAACAATTATTGCTGCAGCATAGGATGATCCAAAATGAGAGTCAAATACTGGCTCAAAAACTTTTAAAGAATTAGAAGCATTGTAATAACTTTTCATAAGTGGGGGTATGATCGTTTCATGCTCCCTTGCAATGAGCTGAAGAGATTTAAAATCTTCTTTTACATCTAGCGAATTAATCTTTTTCTTCATATAACTAATTGGAGTTACTAACGATAAAGGCTCCTTTGCTTTTAAAAGAGATATGTCTCCTTTAAGGTGTTTTTGAAAAAAATAAAACATAGAATCGCGAACAGTAGAGTTATAGTTTGAAAAAAAAATAAATCTTCCAAAATAATATTTTGCGAAAGGATATTTGATAACTAAGGCTCCTAGACCATCCCATATATTATCAAGTGAAAAAGCTGCTTTTCTACCGGCATTTTTAGGTTGATACCTCGGTTGAATAAATGCGCGCGAAAGTTCAACCAAATATGGTAGATAATCTGAAACAAAATTATCTGAAACATTATAAAGAGATTTATTTAATAGTGGGATGTCTTTTAACTGTTTATTTTTTAAATCATAAAAAATGTTAAATCTATATCCCCCTACAATCTCATTATTTACAGGATCCCATACAATTAACTGTTTGCACAGGTATTTATCTGTATCATAATGATCAATATCTACTTTTTTCCCAAATCCTGCTCCAGCCTCTCGAAATGTTAATTCTCTTAGCCTACCAACCTCTTGCATTAAATTTGGACATTCTTCAGCAGAAAAAATATAAACCTCGTTATTTCCAACTCTTGTGGGGCGCAAAAAAAATGCAAACTTTAATTCATTAATTAGAATTTCCTTAGAAATTGGTTTGATAATTTCTTCTACATTTTTCATCATTATAAAACTGATTTAAAATCTGGGATCATATTTGGTGAACTATATTCTCCATTCCCAATTAAATAAACATATTCTCTAACTTTTTGAGCCCATTCAAAATTTGTTTTAGTTGTATCAAACGTATTGTAAGGAATTGGTTTACCAAAAGTTATCCTAATAGTATGGCCCTTTTTATTAAACATTTCTCTAGGGAGCAAAAACATTTCAAAATTAGACTGTATAAAAAATAATTTTCTAATAGTTGCTATATTGTAAAAGAAATTTGAATTACAACCTTTTATATGGATCGGAATAACATTTCTTTCAAATTGGATAGCTTTTCTAATGAAAAATTTGTTCCACTCCAAATCACAAATTTTCAATGGATTTCTTTTGGATACAGAACCAGCAGGGTGAAGAATTATATTTATATCTGAAGAAAAGGCTTCGTTAATTGATTTAGCATCCCTTCTATTAATATTTCCAAAGCGCGCAATATAAATACACAAAGATTCTAGTCCTTTTACAACTCTTAATAAATCATTTACAATAAATTTTGTGTTTGTATCTATTTTTGCTATTTCAGTTATGACTGATAAACCATCTAATCCACCAGTTGGATGATTGGCAGGAAAAATATTTCTTCCATTAATTGGAATTAAATGTTGTCCTTGAACTTTAACTTTAATACCAAAAAATCTAAGAATCCAATTTACCATATCTATCCCCTGCAAATGACTGCTTTGTTGGATAATGGAATTCATTTCATCTTGTAAAATAATCCTTTCAATCAATCTAAAAACATAATTAGGCAACTTTTTATATGTGCTAGGTATTTTTTCCTTTATGGATAATGAAACATCTATATACTTATTTGGATTATTCATGATTAATAATATCGTGGACTAATTAATTAAATGTCATTAGGGGAAAAGATGGGATTCGCGCGGTTGTAAATCCTTATACAGATTGGAGGGTAGTTTTCATTGCCCCTAATATCCTTAATAAATAATAATATGCTAGTAACCTTCAAATAATTTTAATTAATTATTATATGAAAACACAATAACTATTGTATTAATTATTATAGAATTTATATTCTATGACTTCTATTTGAACTTTTAATTGGAGAAAATATGTTAATGCGCAAACCCATATTTTGGATATCTGCTTCTTTATTATTTATTGGAGGATTGCACTATAGTGTAAAAGTCTTTCCAAAAGCATTTGCAATCTTAAATGTAGAATTAAAAATGGATCGTGAGAGTGCGTTTAGTAAGGCAGAATCACTATCAGAGGCTAATAATTGGGGACCTAAAAATTATAATCAGGCAGCCACTTTTTATCATGACTCAAGAACTCAGAATTTTGTGGAATTAGATGCTGGAGGTTCAGACAAAGTTGTCATGTTAATGAAGGATCATTTATATCATTTTTATACTTGGAAAGTTCGGCATTACAAAGAACTAGAACCCAATGAAACGATTATTTCTTTCACACCAGCTGGCGAATTTTATGGTTTTAAAGAAATATTATCAGAGAATGAAAAAGGAGCATCATTATCACAAAATGATGCTAGAGAAATCGCTGAAAATTTTGTTCAAATAAATACATCTATTGCCCTTTCAAATTATAAGGAAATCGAAGCATCTGAAGAAGTGCTTCCTAGCGAAAGAATTGACCATACTTTTGTGTATGAAAGATTAGATGCAACAATTGAAGATGGTTCCTTCCGATTAAAAACAATGGTTAGTGGTGAAAAAGTTTCTGAAATAAAACATTATATAAAAGTTCCTGAAACGTTCACTAGGCGTTTTGAAGAAATGCGTTCAGCAAATAATACTATAGCATCTTCTGCTAGTATGGCAATGCTTTTATTATATGGATTTGGCGGTGTAATTATTGGTCTTTTTATCATGATGAGAAAACGTTGGGTTATTTGGAAACAAGCCATGCTGTGGGGTACCTTTGTTGCAGTATTTGGCGCATTAGGTGAAATTAATTTCTGGCCGTTAATGTGGATGTATTATCCGACCGCATTATCACAACAAAGCTTTTTTGTTCAAAATATTTTTTCTTTGGTTGCAAATACACTGCTGATGAGTATTATTTATTCATTATCATTCATGGCAGGAGAAACGCTTACAAGAAGAGCCTTTCCCCAACAAATCAATTTTTGGAATTTATGGTCTAAAGGCGCGTCAAATTCAATCCAAGTATTAGGACGAACAGTGGGTGGCTATTTCATGATTGGGTTCGATCTTGCTTTTGTTATTACTTTTTATCTTCTTACAAAGAAATTATTTGGATGGTGGGATCCTGCTTCAACATTATTTGACCCTGATGTAATTGCAACCCCTTTCCCGTGGATATCGTCAGTTAGCAGAGCTCTAGGTGCTGGGTTTTGGGAAGAATGTCTTTTTCGGGCAGTCCCCATTGCTGGTGCTGCGCTTATTGGAGATCGTTTAGGGCGTAGAAAACAATGGATAATAATTGGATTTGTGATTCAATCGCTAATTTTTGCAGCCGCTCACGCAAATTATCCATCATATCCAGCGTATGCACGTTTAGTTGAGCTAATTATGCCATCAGTTATTTTTGGTGTGCTATATTTGCAATTTGGTCTTTTACCAGCTATTATTTCACACTTCATCTATGATGCTGTGTTAATGTCAATACCAATATTTTCATCTACTGCAACAGGTATGTGGTTTGATCAATTAATGGTATTTGTTCTATGTCTTATTCCAGTATGGATAGTAATTATTGGCAGAATTAAAGAAAAAAGTTGGGTAGAGCTAGATAATAAATTCTATAATAGCTCATTTAACGCACCACCACTAAAAAAAACCTCATCGAGAAAAACTTCCGTTAAGATTCCAAAATATAATATACAGAATAAAAATATTATGATTGCATTTGGTGCATTAGGCATCGTCTTATTGTTTCTATTCAAAACAGATAAAAATGCACCTGGTCTTGAATTAAATCGTAATAAAGCAATTATTATTGCAGAAGAATATCTAGTAGAAAACGGAATAGAATTGGGTGATGAATGGAATAGATTGGTTTCAGTAAGCCCTGCTGCTCCAGGAAAACAAAATAGATTTATTTGGCAAACTGCAGGAAAAGAAGTATATAATTTTTTAATGAGTGATTATATAGATACACCTGGATTTACTGTACGCTTTGCAAAATTTGATGGAGATCTAAATGAGCGCGCTGAAGAGTATTCAATTGATTTAAATAACCGAGGACTTCCTTTACGTATTAATCATAAGATACCAGAGAATCAAGAGGGCTTAGAGTTAAGTGAAAAAGAAGCCGAAGAACTTGCATTAAATACAATACTTAAATACTACAATTTGACAGATAATGTTCTAGAGCTTATTTCTGCCGAACCATCTAAAAGACCTGAAAGAACGGATTGGGAGTTTATATTCAAAGATATTGCTCCTAACAAATTTTATGATGGGGATAAACGGATACGAGTATTAATTAATGGTGATAATATCAAAACTCATGAAAAATTTATATTTGTTCCAGAAGAATGGGAGAGAAATGAAAGAGATCAACGTGCTATTCTAGATGTAGCATCAAACTCTATGTCTCTACTATTAAATATTTTAGTAATGACGGCAGTTGTTTTAGGGATTATCTATTGGACAAATAATAAAATTACTACTATGCTGGTGTTATATATTTTTTCACCATTATTAATTATTAGATTAGTTTCATTTATTAATCAATTGCCTTCTTTAATTGCAAGTTTTTCTACCGCACAACCATATAATAATCAGTTAGGAGTTTTAATTGCTGGAACTATTGTTGGTGGTTTATTTATATCAATGATACCAAGTATACTTGTTGCATCTAGTCATTTTCAAATAAATGAACAAAAAAAGAATAAAGATAAACCAGGTTTGCTTGAAGGCATATTAATTGGAATTGGTCTTTCAGGTGTTTTTGCGATGACAAATACCCTTCAACCAAGCCTGTCTCCAGAATGGCCAAATCTATTTAACGGCGCATCTAGTGTTCCATTTTTAAGCATACTAAATAATCTTGGCGGATTTCTTGCGTCTGCTGGCTTCACAACATTTATTGTTTTATTTATATCAAAAAAAACAAAATCATGGACCGTTAAAAAAGGGTTGTTTTCAATGCTATTTATATTTTTTGGGCTAATAATAATTGGTTCAAATAATATTGCTGGAGTTGGCGGTTGGATATTAAGCGGTATCATTGTTGGCATTTTATTTAGATGGATTTATATATCCACCTTACGCTATAACCCTGAACTGACAATGTTTATTATTAGTTCTCTTACGATTATAAATTTAATATCTGAAATCATAACCCCAGCTTTCCCTGGCGCAACGCTCGGAAGTTCATTAATAATAATAGCTATAATTGCACTGAATTATTGTTGGGTGCGATTTTCAGCAAAAATCTAAAAAGATGAAAAAGGATAAAGGCGGCGATTCTTACGATCAGTTTGTTGACAGGCATATTGGTCCAAACCAAGGTGAAATAACACAAATGCTGCAAACGATTGGTCTAAGCTCTATTGAAGAATTAATTAATTTTTCTGTTCCGAAATCAATCCGTTCAAAAAAAAAATTGAACATTGGTGATGGCGTATCTGAAGCAAGACTAATTGAAAAATTAAAAACAATTGCCGAAAAAAATGTGATAATGAAATCATATATTGGTATGGGTTACTATGATTGTATAACGCCACCTGTTATTCAGCGCAATATATTAGAAAATCCAGGTTGGTATACTCAATATACACCATATCAAGCAGAGATTAGTCAAGGTAGACTTGAGGCTTTAATTAATTTTCAAACGATGGTTTGTGATCTTACAGCATTACCTATTTCTAATGCATCTCTATTAGATGAAGCCACCGCTGCTGCAGAAGCAATGATAATGGCATTCAGAATGAGCAAAGATCGAAATGTGTTTCTAGTGTCGAATAATTGTCACCCTCAAACCATTGATGTATTGAAAACAAGATCAGAACCTTTAGGAATATCTATTCAATTTCACGATGAAAGTAATTTTATTTTTGATAATACAGTGTTCGGCTCTATTCTACAATATCCCAACACTAATGGTTTAGTCAACAATTTCCAAGAGATTGCAAATGCTGCCCATAAAGAATCTGCTTATGTAATTGTAGCAACTGATCTAATGAGCCTAGCTTTACTAAAGCCCCCTGGGGAGCTTGGAGCAGATGTTGCTATAGGTTCATCACAACGTTTTGGAGTTCCTATGGGCTATGGAGGGCCACATGCCGCCTTTTTTGCAGTTACAGACAATTTCAAACGTTTTTTACCAGGTAGATTAATAGGTGTTTCAATAGACTCGCATGGAAATCAGGCTTACCGAATGTCATTGCAAACTAGAGAACAACATATTAGAAGGGAAAAAGCTACATCAAATATATGTACTGCTCAGGTATTGTTAGCAATTATGTCAGGAATGTATGCGGTGTATCATGGGTCAAAAGGGATAAAAAGAATAGCAGAAACTATACATCAGCATACTTGTGATTTAGCAATAAGCTTATCAAATGCTGGATTTAAAATACTAAATGATACCTTTTTTGATACAATTCACTTTACAGGTCCAGATAAAACAATAGAAAAATTATTAAAACATAATATTAACATAAGAAAATTTTCAGATGGTTCATTAGGTATCTCAATGGATGAAACAGCAACGACTCGGAATTTAAAACTATTATTATCTGCTATTGAGGTTGAACATAAAGAAAATAACAAATCAAATATTCCATCTGATCTTCGAAGAAATTCATCATTTTTAACTCATCCTGTATTTAATAGTTACCATTCAGAGACAGAAATGCTTCGATATATACATCGATTAGAATCAAAAGATTTATCCTTAAATACTAGCATGATACCATTAGGATCTTGCACAATGAAATTGAATGCTACTTCAGAAATGATTGGTATTACTTGGCCAGAATTTGGTGCAATTCATCCATTTGCGCCTTTAAACCAAGCTCAAGGATATAAACATTTGTTTGATGATCTTTCAAATTGGCTCGGAGATATAACTGGATTACCCAGTGTTTCTTTGCAGCCTAATTCTGGAGCACAGGGTGAATATGCTGGCTTAATGGTGATTCGAGCATTTCATCTTGCGCAAGGGAATACCCATCGAACTATCTGTCTAATACCTGAGTCGGCGCATGGTACAAATCCTGCTAGCGCAATCATGTCTGGTATGGAAGTAGTTGTTATTAAATGTGATTCCAACGGAAATATTGATGTTGATGATTTGAAAAACAAAGCTTCACAACATCAAAATAATCTTGCTGCGCTTATGATCACATATCCATCAACGCATGGTGTATTTGAAAATACTGTACAAGAAATATGCTCTATTATTCATGATTACAATGGGCAAGTATACATGGACGGCGCAAATCTGAATGCAATGGTTGGTATTAGCAGGGTATCCGATATTGGTGTTGATGTCTGTCATATTAATTTACATAAAACATTTGCAATACCGCATGGTGGGGGTGGGCCAGGAATGGGTCCAATTTGCGCTGTAAAACATCTTGCTCCATTTCTTCCATCACATGCTGTAATCTCTTGTAATGATTCCTCCGATGCAATATCTGCTGTATCTGCTACTCCTTGGGGAAGTGCTGGGGTATTGCCAATAAGTTGGAGTTATATGGTGCTATTAGGAAATACTGGAATGGAAAAAGCAACATCTATTGCAATCTTAAATGCAAACTACATGGCAAAACTACTGGAAGATTACTTCCCAATTTTATATAGAGGGGAAAAAGGCTTGAATGCGCATGAGTTTATTATTGATTTACGTCCAATAAGAAAAGAATCGGGAATTACTGATGAAGATATTGCAAAGAGATTGATGGATTATGGTTTTCATGCACCCACCATGTCATGGCCAGTGCCTGGAACTTTAATGATTGAGCCAACAGAAAGTGAATCAAAAAATGAGCTTGATAAGTTTTGCTCCGCAATGATTTCTATAAAAAAAGAGATAAATGATGTGATAAATGGAAAATCTGATTCTAAAGATAATATGCTCAAAAACTCTCCACATACTGTAGCAAGTATTTCAAAAGATAACTGGAGTCATCCATATACTAGGGAAGAGGCTGTTTTCCCGGCACAATGGTTAAAAGAATATAAATACTGGCCTCCAGTTGGTAGAATAGAAAATGCCGCTGGAGATCGAAATCTAGTCTGTACATGCCCTGATATATCAGATTATGAGCAAAAGGATCAATAAATCTATATTATTTCCCCCTGCATATAACCCCCTTTATTTTCATTTAATAATACAGAAACAATAGTATTCCGACAGGATAGGTCTTCATCAATATTTACCTTAATGTAATTATCAGTAAATCCTTGGATTTTCCCATTATTTGATTGTTCAACTAATACGGGGCGAATCGTATTGATATATTGATTGTAAAACTCTGTCCGTTTTTTATTAGATAAGATATGCAAGGTTTTACTTCGATATTCTTTTTTTTCTTTCGTTACTTGATTCTTCAATGTTGCCGCTACAGTATCCTTTCTCTGTGAATAAGAAAAAACATGTAAATAGGAAATATCTATACTTTCTAAAAATGATTTTGTTTGTTCAAAATGTTCTTCTTCCTCACCAGGATATCCAACAATCACATCTACCCCAATACAACAATCAGGGATTAATTGTTTAATATATTCCACTCTAGATTTGTATAGATCCGTATTATATCTTCTTTTCATGTTTTGTAAGATTGAATCAGCTCCAGATTGAAGAGGTATATGAAAATGAGGAACAAATTTATTTGAATCTGCACAAAAGGATATAATTTCATCACTTAGAAGGTTTGGTTCAATAGAGGAAATGCGAAACCGCTCAATTCCTTTTAAATTATCTAAAGTCATGATAAGCTGTAAAAAATTTTCATCTTTTACAGAACCAAAGTCTCCTATGTTTATTCCAGTAAGAACTATTTCTCTAGCTCCTGAATCAGCAATATTCTGAGCAATTTCTACAGTCTTTTTTATCGTATCACTTCGACTTCTACCTCTTGCTAATGGAATAGTGCAAAAAGAACAATTATAATTACAGCCATCTTGAATTTTTAAATATGATCTTGTTCTCTCGCCATTTGTAAACGACGGCTGAAAAGAGCTAATATTATTTATAGGAGATTTTATAATTTTTGATTCATTATTCTCATTTAACGAATTTAGATGAGATAATAAATTAAATTTTTCTGTTGCCCCAAGGATTAAATCCACACCTGGAATTCTAGATATCTGATCAGGTTGTAACTGTGCATAACAACCTATAACTGCAATTTTAGCATAAGGATTAAGCCTGCGTGCTTGACGGATTAATTTCCGTGCTTCCTTATCAGCATTTTCAGTTACAGAACATGTATTTAGTACATAAATATCCGCTTCGTCTTTATAACTGACTTTTTGATAACCATAGCTTAGCATCTCGCTACTTATTGTAGAGGTTTCTGAAAAGTTAGTTTTGCATCCCATTGTATGAAAAGCTATCCTTGTTATTGGAGTACTCATATTATTGTCCTTATTAGAAAATAATTTTAGAAATCAATATTTCCAAATTATGCTTATAAAGAATGATACGATTGCAAAGACTTAACAGTCTTCCTTTTTCGAGATCTTATTGCGCGAACTGCAGCATTTGCTCCAGATAAAGTAGTAATTGCCATGATTCCCTTCTGGATACATGCGCGTCCAATTGCTTCTTCATCATAACGAGACTTAGATCCTAAAGGAGTGTTGATAACCATCTGAATTTCATTATTCATAATATGATCAAGAATGTTTGGCCTCCCTTCTCCTACTTTAAACACGGTTTTAGCCGGTATTCCATTTCTATTTAGCTCAAGTGATGTTCCATGGGTAGCAACAATTTTATACCCAAATTCTTGCAAGTCACGGGCTATTGGAATTGCATTTAATTTATCTGGATCATTTACAGAAAAAAAGACTGTTCCTTTATAAAAAATCTTATTCCCAGAACTTATTATAGCTCTTTTAAATGATTCACCAAATGTTTTTGATATCCCCATGACTTCACCAGTAGATTTCATTTCAGGACTCAAAAAGATTGATTCTTCAGGAAATTTATTAAATGGTAATACTGCTTCTTTCACAGAAACATGATTTATCATATCCCAGCTAGGTAAATTGAAATCCTTCAGTTTTTTCCCAGTTGCTATTTGCGCTGCAATTCTTGCTAGCGGCACATTAGTAGTTTTACTTACAAAAGGTATGGTTCTGCTGGCTCTAGGATTCACCTCAAGTACATAAATTTTTCCCCCCTTGTAGGCAAATTGTATATTAATTAAGCCCAAAACATTCAACTCCATTGCAAGTTCATTCGTAATTCGTATAATTTCATCCAACGCATCAGCTTTAATGCGATAGGGAGGAAGAACGCATGCAGAGTCTCCTGAATGTATCCCTGCTTCCTCAATATGCTGCATTACTCCTCCAATATGTACTTCGTCTCCATCGCATAAAGCGTCTACATCAAACTCAAACGCATCTTCCAAAAATTCATCAATTAAAATTGGGTGTCCTGCTGTTACATCTGCTGATCTTGCTATATAATCTATTAACTGTTCTTTAGAGTACACAATTTCCATAGCACGACCACCCAAAACATAGCTTGGTCTAGCTAGCACAGGATAGCCAATTTTTTCTGCTACATTAACAACCTCATCTAATGTTCTACCAGTCCCAAATTTTGGACATAGTACTTTTAATTTATTTAGTATTTGTCCAAATTTTTCACGATCCTCAGCCAAATCAATACTCTTAGGAGATGTTCCAATAATTGGCACTCCAGCTTCTTCCAATAAATTTGCTATTTTTAAAGGAGTTTGCCCACCAAACTGAACAAGTACCCCATCAGGTTTTTCAAATTCAACTATATTTAATACATCTTCGAATGTTACAGGTTCAAAATATAATCGGTCTACTAAGTCAAAATCAGTACTTACTGTCTCAGGATTACAATTGACCATTATGGTCTTATAGTCTAAATCTTGCAATCCAAACACCGCCTGTACACAACAATAATCAAATTCTATCCCCTGTCCGATGCGATTTGGCCCTCCTCCTAATATCATTATTTTCTTTCCATTTATGGGATCAATTTCATTTTCATTATCATAAGTTGAATAACAATATGGTGTCTTTGCTTCAAACTCCGCAGCACACGTGTCTACAACTTTATATACAGGCACAACGCCTTTCTTTATTCTTTCATCTCTTATAACGTCAGAAGATTTATTTTTTAGTCTTCCAATTTGTTTATCTGAAAACCCACATGCTTTTAATTCTATTAGACTAGATGACTCATTTAGATTTGCTAACTCTTGTATCTGAAATAGAAACCATGGGTCAATGCCTGTAATATCGTGTATTTCTTCAATGGATTGTCCTTGAATAAATGCTTCTCGTATCTTTAATAATCTAAATGCAGTAGCAAAACGAAGTGTGGTCATATCTAATGATCGGGCGCGTTCAACATCAGGATCTCCTTCAGCAATAGGTTTTGGTTCTAATCCATCAAGACCAACTTCTAAAGAACGAAATCCTTTTTGTAGGCTCTCTTTAAAGGTCCTTCCTATAGACATGACTTCTCCTACACTTTGCATTTGAATACCCAAATGACCTGATGCAGTAGGAAATTTTTCAAAATCGAATCTAGGTATTTTGGTTACAATATAATCTATAGTGGGTTCAAAAGCTGCTAACGTTTTCCCTGTAATGTCATTTGGCAATTCATCCAGCGTATATCCTACAGCAAGCTTTGCTGCAACTTTTGCGATAGGGAATCCCGTAGCTTTGCTAGCAAGAGCAGATGATCGACTAACGCGTGGATTCATCTCTATTATTATAGTTCTTCCATCATCAGGGTTAACGGCAAATTGTACATTTGATCCCCCTGTCTCAACCCCTATGGTTCGTAAACATAATATTGCATCATTTCGCATTTTCTGATATTCTTTATCAGATAATGTCATTGCGGGGACAACAGTTACTGAATCACCTGTATGCACTCCCATTGGATCAATATTTTCAATAGAACATATGATTATAGCATTATCAGCTTTATCTCGAATTACTTCTAATTCAAATTCTTTCCATCCCAATAAAGACTCTTCAACCAATACTTCATTCATCGGGCTTGCATTTAATCCGTTTTCTACTAGTGGCTGATATTCATCATAATTATATGCTACAGATCCTCCTGTTCCGCCTAAGGTAAAAGATGGTCGAATAATAACTGGAAAATGTAAATCATTCATTAACCCTTGGGCTTCTTCCCAAGAGCGAACAAACCCTCCTTGCGCTGTATCAATGCCGACATTATTCATTTCTTTTTTGAACCGTTCTCTATCTTCCGCTTTATCAATAGCATCTTCTTGGGCGCCAATTAATTGAACATTAAACTTCTCCAGCACTCCCTCTTTAAATAATTCCATAGATAGGTTCAATCCTGTTTGTCCACCAACAGTCGGTAGTATTGCATCCGGCTTTTCTTTTTTGATAATCTCCGTTACATAATCAACCGTAATAGGCTCAATATACGTTGCATCAGCTAAATCAGGATCTGTCATAATTGTAGCGGGATTAGAATTAACTAAAATAACTCGGTAACCTTCTTCCTTTAAAGCTCTTGTAGCCTGTGTGCCAGAATAATCAAACTCACAAGCTTGACCAATTACGATTGGTCCTGCTCCAATAATTAATACAGATTTTATGTCAGTTCTTTTTGGCATTTTTCATCATATTTATAAAATCATGAAATAAATATCTACTATCATGAGGTCCAGGGCTTGATTCTGGATGATATTGTACAGAAAAAGCGTGGATATCTTTGCATCGCAGACCTTCTAAAGTATTATCATTCAAGTTGATATGAGTTGGTATTACATTAGAAGGCAGAGATTCTAAATCAACAGCAAAACCATGATTTTGACTAGTAATTTCTACTATACCTGTTTGTAAATTTTTTACTGGATGATTAATCCCTCTATGTCCAAATTTTAATTTGAATGTCTTTGCTCCTAAGGCAAGTGCTAAAATTTGATGGCCTAAACAAATACCAAAAATTGGTTTCTTACCTAAAAGATCTTTTGCCATTGAAATACCATAAGTAACAGCAGAAGGATCTCCTGGCCCATTACTTAGAAAAATACCATCAGGATTGAAGTTAATAATTTCTTTAGCTTTTGTTTGTGCTGGAAAAACTGTCACATCACAAGAATTTTTTTCTAACAAACGTAAAATATTGTGCTTTATGCCATAATCAATGGCAGCAACTTTATAATACATTTTTTTGTTATTCTTTGGCCAGCAAAACTTTTTCTTTGTTGTCACTACTTTTGCTAAATCAAGACCATTCATCGATGGAGCTTTCGATAGTTTACTTTTTAATCTTTCAACATTAACTATTGTTGAAGATATAATACCATTCATAGCTCCTTGATTTCGAATATGTCGTGTCAATGCTCGCGTATCAATTGATTTAATACCTACAATTTTCTGTTCGTTCAAATAATCACCAATAGATTGAACCGACCGCCAATTAGATGGAATAGTAGTTTCCTCCTTAATAGCAAAACCAGCAACTTGAATATATTCCGATTCAATATCCTCCGGATTTACCCCATAGTTACCGATATGCGGTAAAGTCATGGTTACTATCTGTTTGCAATACGAAGGATCTGTTAATATTTCTTGATAACCGGACATCCCTGTATTAAAACATACTTCTCCAATTGTTTGACCAACATAACCAAAGGATTGTCCAGTAAATACACGACCATCTTCCAGTAATAAAACCGCAGGTTTATTAGTGCTCAAGATCTCCCCCATAAAATAATGAAAAATGAAATTCTAATTAGTACACTGTTATATAAAAATTGGCCACCCTTTCGGAACAGGGTGGCCAATCGATTGAATTTCATACTAGAAATTCATATAAAACTACCAAAGATAAAACACTATATAATTTATTTTAAAGGGGTTTGATCCGATATTGGTGTAATTCTTCATATATACAAATGCACTTTTCTAAAATAGCCTTGTATTTATCATCGATCATTAATTCTCTTTCTTCGTATAAAGAAAAAGTTGTCGATTCCCATAATTTATCATACCAGTATTTTCCCCACATTCCATCTTGCGGATTTGGGCCTTTATCCCATGAAAGCATTTTCTCTTCAAAAGTAATGTCAAATAAAGAACAAAGCCTCATTAAGAGACCTCCGGGATTAAGGAGAATATCTTTTGCATCTACAATGGGGATTTGATTATCATGATATTGAAATAACTTTAACTGTTGAGAATAGCCTAATTCATCAACATCCATTAAATCATTTTTATTTAAAAAACTTGCTATTACACGATTAGGGTCCCGAATCAATAAGCAATTCATAAAACTATTTGTCCATTCCAAATTATCTGACGGATCTAGATGGTGTGCCATATGCTTTTGGTACCAAACAGATTTATTAGAAGGTATATCATTTATTAAATTATTTATTATGTGGAGATAATCTGTGTTATACGATTGCAGTATTTCTTCATATCCAGGATGATTGACCCCGGTTCTCTTTAAATAATGCGCATATAATGGTTCATCTGTTACATATGTATCGGAACGTGAACTAAATGACCGCATCATCGTAGTGGATATATTTCTGGGGCCAGACCACATTGCTATCCGAAGAGGTTTCATGGTCAATTATTATTTTGGATATAGATTATTTATTTCCATTTTATATAGACCATGAAGTCTATCTGTTATAGCGCCTTTTGTTCCTTTGGAGAGTATATGTTGATTGATTTTTGTAACAGGCAAGACACCTGCAAAAGTTCCTGTAACAAATGCTTCATCGGCAGTATGAACATCATCAATAAGAAAATTCTTTTCATGCACCGTTATATTATTTGATTTACAAAGATTTATAATTGCTCCTCTAGTTACTCCATTTAAACAATACTCACCAGAAGAAGTCCACACTTCTGATTTTCTTACGATAAAAAAATTAGTAGAGTTACACGTGGAAATGTATCCGTTCATATCAAGCATTAGTCCTTCATCTGCGCCTAAACGATCTGCTTCAATACATGCCTGTATACAGTTAAACTTACTAAGTGAATTTACTTTAGGGTCTTGCGTGAGATCAGAAGATCGTATTGTGTTTACTGAAACTAATTTTAATCCTCTATCCTTTGACTCTTCCGTAACAATTTTATATTCAGGAATTATTACTATTGTTGGTCCTCCTATATTTGCTCTAGGGTGCTGATATGGGGTCCTTTTCATTCCTCTTGATACAATCAAACGTAAATGAATATTCGAATACATTTTATTTGCTTCTATCGTCTGCATAATCTTATTTGATAAATCTTCAGAAGACATTCCAATATCCATTCCTATTTCACTAGCTCCAGCATATAATCTATCCATATGCTCCTTAAGAAAAACTAGCTGTCCATTATGAAGACGTATCCCTTCCCATACTCCATCACCTAATAAAAATCCGCTATCAAAGACAGATATTTTTGCTTTAGGACGTGGAATAATCTCTCCATTTATATATATGAGGATATTATCGTTCCGGGTATCTTGAATATATTCGTGTGTACCGCTAGGCATACTTTAAATTAAAATTATTATTTTGAGGTAAGAGTCCAGACTCCATCCCAATCATCCCCGGGAGGACTTTCTTTCCAATGGTCACATCGAGGAATATATACTCTGCTTGGGTTCGTTTTTCGTCCAGCAAACATATCTTCTAATTCATCAGCGGCTTTAAACGCTTCCTTAGCTTTATCCCATTCTTGATTGCGATAAAGTGCTAATGCTTCGTGATATGCTTTAAGAAATGTTATTTCTTTATCGGTTTCCTCCCCTGCAATTGCTACTAATTCATAAACTTGGGCAGGCTCTGTTTTTCCCATTACCCTTACGAAGTCTAAATCTCTCCATACAAATTTATCTTTGCAGGCAATGTAACTCTCATTTGCAACTTGAATATAAATTCCATATTGCTTTGCAGATGATTCAAGTCTTGCAGCTAGATTCACGGTGTCCCCCATCATCGTATAATTCATTCTCATAGTTGACCCCATATTCCCTGTAACCATTTGACCTGTATTAATTCCAATTCGATTTTGCATATTATGAACAATTTCAGGCCAGCGTTCGCCTTCACCGTGCCATTTATCTCTCATTTCATTAAGTCTTTTTTGCATTAACACTGCGGTTTTACATGCATAATATTCATGATCATTAACCGGGGCAGGTGCTCCATAAAAAGCTACGATTGCATCCCCTATATATTTATCTAATGTCCCTTTATTTTCCAACAAGATATCAGTCATTTCAGTCAGGTAATCATTCAATAATTCAACAAGATCTGTAGCAGAAAGCTTCTCCGAAAAAGCAGAGAAACTTTGAATATCTGTAAAAAATGCTGTATGGTATCCTTCTTCTCCACCTAGCTGTGGCTCTTCCTTTGCATCAAACATTTGATCAATTAATGTAGGTGATATATACGTGCTGAAAGTATTTTTCAAAAACCGTTTATCTTTCTCCGCGCCAAAAAAGTTATATAAGAAAACTCCTCCATATGTTCCAAAAATGGATAACATAGGACGAACTGTTTCCCACATGATCAGGTGATTAAAGAATTGAAAAAGGGTAAATGCCCACCATGCAATCATGCCTACAATTGGTACTGGAACAGTATATAAAGTTTTTTTAGGAAAACTAATGATAAGTCCAGTCAAAATTGTAAGAATTAAAATAGTATTAAAATTTTTAGTTGGACTTGTCTTTTTGACAAACTGATTCTGTAAAATACTATTCATAACATTTGCATGAATCTCCACACCTGCAAATGTTTCCTGAACCGGTGTATTACGTAAATCCATTAATCCAGGTAAAGATGCTCCAACTATCGCAACCTTTCCTTCCCAATATGTCGGATCAAGCAATTCGGGATCCATACAATACATATATGGTAAATAATAAAAAGTTTTAAATCGTCCATAATAATTAACGAACATACGCCCTTCTTCATCAATGGGGATTTCTCGAACTACCGCTCCCGTAGTATCGCTAAGACGAAGCACCAAATTATCAAAATCATAATCAAATCCATCTCCCGGAACACCCAAAATATCCATTGCTGCTGCCATAACTAAGGTAGGATATACATGATTTGGTCCATCAAAATGTATTGCTGTTGGCGCCCTCCGTATAATACCATCCTGATCCTGTGGAAAATTTGCACTTCCCGAACGTTTTGCGACACTAATTAGGTCTATGTGGGTATTGGTTAATCTATCAGCCTGGGGCAGTCTCTTGGCCTGATCTAATGGGATAGAAAGCATATGATCTGGTCGGGAATATCCTTCTGGTTCGCTATCCATCTTATATTGAAAATTCAATGTATCTTCTTGTTCAAATACTAGTGCATGATATACTTTATTGCTTTCATAAGTAGACTGAACAAATCTTAATGGGTCATTACTGACTAGAAATTGTTGTGTCGCTTGTGATAAATTTTCTTCTTGAGGAGCATTCTCATCGGTTAGAGCATTGACTAGTTCATAATTATATGTATTCTCAGGATCAAAAATGATATCAAATAGTAACGCCTTCGGATTTCCAGAAGAGACCACATCAATTAATTGACCATGATAGGCGTGTGGCCAATCGAAATAATTTCCTAATCCTTCGATAGAGTTTTGTTCAATATCAATGATAACAACGCTATCTATGGAAGCTTCTTCCACAGTGCTTACTTTGAATTTCATACGACTATCATATGAAAGATATTCATATTTATCCAAAAATTTACTAATTGCGGGAAAATTATCAACAACAGCTCCAACTATCATGGTCACTGCCAATCCAATGAGCACGCCAACCCCAAGGCGTTTTAACAAATCATTCATTTAGAATGTTTATTCTTTGGAATCTTGTTCTTTATTCCATTTGACAAAATCAAGATCCTCATCTTTTCCTTGATCAAATTCAAACATATGATATTTCCCATCTTTCCGAACGTTAATCTGCATCCCTTCTGCTAGGGTAATCCATTCTTCAAGAGTTACTTCATAGGGGCCAGATACTTGGGTAGGTGCTTTTATTTCTGTAACCGGTCCAAGTGTAAATTTTGGTTGACCTGTTGGGCCTCCAGGCGCAAATGATTTTCTTCTTTCTTGGCGTTCTTCAATTACATTTTTTGCAGCGTTTACATCCACCCTTCCATTATATACCAAGACCTCACTTTCATCGCCTCCAGCTTTTGCCCTGTATTTTGTTCCACGAATAGCTGCAACAGCTGTAGGCGTACGAACAGACACATTCTTCTTTTCACCAAAGGCTGCTTTTGCAGAAACCCATATATTTCCTTTATTTAAACTGGCATTGAAATTCTTCTCCATTGGTTTTACGCTGGCTTTATTCAGAACCAACTCTGAATTTTCTCCAATACGCATTTTTCCCCCGCCAATTAATGTGATTTCCGCTCGTGATTTAGCTAAGGTTCGGATAATATCTCCCTCACTTACTGGAAAGTTTGGTTTTGCTTTTACCCAATCACCTGCTCCACCAGATTGAACCTCAACTTTTCCAAGTGGTAATGAAATTTTTCCAAACTTTTTTGCTCCAGATTGATTAGCAAAAACAACTACCACTAATAGAGCAGTTATAAACGATAATATGAGTGTTGTTTGTTTTACCATTAGATACTACCTATAAATTATTTATTCACTGAAACTAATATAATAAAAAAGGGCAGTAAATCTGCCCTTTTTGATCATAAAAGAAATCTTATTTTACAAGGATCATCTTATGCGTATCGCTTATAAGTAATTCTCCTTTTGGCGATATAACACGTGCCATGTAAAAATATACACCACTAGAGACACGTTCGTTATCCTTGTTCAATCCTTTCCAGATAAAATTATGATAACCTGCAGGTCGATATTCATTATTGGCTAGTACTGCAACTTCTTCCCCTAATAAGTTATATACCACGAGACTTACATTGGCTTCATCCTGCATAGTAAGTAGAATAGAAGTTTGCGGGTTAAATGGGTTTGGATAGTTCTGACTTAACGCATAGCGGTCTGGGAAAAGCTCTATCCCTGCATTATTCTTCTGTAAAAATTCTCTGGTACCTGCAATAAATCGAACTTCATGCTTCTGTGATGGATCTGTTACTGCATATTTATATACATGTTTCCATCGTAAGTCCTGGGCAATACCAAGAGTAACATCTATCGCAAATACATCTAAATCCTCTGGGATTAAATCTAAATCTTCAAAAGTAAGATATACATTATGCTCATCATCTTGGGCTATGACTTCTAAATCCCAATATTCTCCTTCTTCTTTTGGCATACGAATATCTCGTGTATAGGTATCTCCATTCTCCGGCCAATCCCTATTATTTATTCGAACCGAAATACCACCTGGAACTAATGGAGGTTCAAAAGCATCCTGATTATCATATGTATCCATTGCTCCCTGCAGTAAACCAACTTCATTAAATTGATCTCTACCTAATCCATTTCGAGCCGATATATTGATTAACCACTCATCATATTCAAGAATAATTTCTGGATCAGCAGCGCTTCTTCCTAATAATCCTCCACTACCAGCGCCTGGATCAATAGATATGCTAGATGCACTAGATGACTTATAAATATATCCGCCCCATGGCTCTAAAGAAGAAGCGTTGGTCCAGCTACCACCATCATATGTATAAAAATTCTGATCTCCAGATAGAGATGTGGAATCATCCGTAAGCACGGAGCTTAATGGGATAGAAAAATCAAATGGGTTCCCGATGAAAGTCCAATCACCACTAGTTAAATTGATTTGATATGGTTGATTTGTAGTAATAGTATATGTTTGTCCTGTATTTATGCTAAAACCAGGATCTTTTATAAGAATAAAATAACTTTCTCCACTATTTAATGAAGACAGCTGTTCAAACTCTGTCCACGCCCCAGAACCTGCATAGGAAAAGGCTCTCCACTTCGTATTATCAAAAGCTGCATCAGGCATATCATCTACGATAAGATTAACCGGGGAAGTACTTGTTGGATTTCCAGGGAAAGACCATATCTGATAATTACTCACATCTCCTCCATTTGGCACACCAGTTGGCCAACGATCTGTACTTGCAAGACCATTCGGTATGGTAACAGAAATTGATGTAAAGCCTACTACAGGTTTATTGGTTGTATTCCCGGCAACATCTTCTGCATATAAATAATATTCAATTCCTGATGATGTGGAGAAGGAACTTGCAATTTGATACGAACTTAATGTGGACATATCTACAGGAGGCTGCCAATTCGCTTCACCACCACGACGATAATATAATTCGGCTTTATAAATCCCCGATTGACCGGCTCCATCTTCTGTAAACACCGCATTAATCACAACAGCGGTATTCTCTACTGCTTCCAAAACTGGATTATGCGTAATCCCAGGAATAGTGTGGTCTACATTAATTGTTTGCGGGTTGGATGTCTCCATAGCATTCCCTGCGCTATCATATGCAGTTACTGTCCAACTATGCGATCCTTGAGCGAGGCCAAATGAAGGTGAAAGCCCTGTTGAGTCTGGTGAAATTTCCGCCGTTTCATTTCCTCCATTCAATGAGAACAGATAATGACTGAGACCAGAAGTGACATCGCTTGAAGCTTCCCATTCAAAACGATATTCTGTTTCCTTGTACCATCCAGCTAGTGGCAGTGTTAGATCAAATGTCTGTGGAGCTGTATCGTCCCACTTTGAAGTAACGGTCATGGCGCTAGATTCATCTTCATTATCTGCGTTATCCTGTAGCCATAATTTTACTGTACGAGCGTTGTTTGCAGGCATGGTAAAATTCAATGTTTGTATACCTGAACCAGCAATATATTCTGAAGATTCTCCCTCAATTTCATAATGAGCCCCTGCTACACCAGAATGCTCCGATGGATTTGTCCAGGCAAGAGTAAAATCATTATTCGACGTCCAAACAGAAGGACTAATGCTTAAAGCAGAAACCGAAGCAGGAGCGGTAATATCATCAATCCGGTACGATCCAGTAGAATCACTTACCCCTTCTACCGTTGCGATAATTTTAAATGAAAAGTCCCATGCTGCGTTACTTGCAACTTGCAATGCAATTACTGCTTGACCATCCGTAGTTACATTATCCTGACTAACAATAGAAACATTTGCAGATGAAGGGTTTACCTCCCATGTAATAGAAGTATTATCACGAACAAGGTTCCCAAATTGATCATGTGCATCCAAGGTAAAGCCAAACTGTTCATCTAACTCTAAATCTTCAGCTCCCTGCGGAACGCCGCTTAAAGAAGCGGTTATCCCTGGCCATACAAGAACGACTGATGATGTATCATCTAAATCATATGCTGCAACACGATTTACATTGCGACTTATATTAGATGACTCACTAATTTGGACTGGGACAAATTGACTTGCTCTAAGATGACTTTCTTCATCCCGGGCTGATCGATCAGAAACACCCCGCTTAGTTGATTGAGAAATAGAACGAATAGTAGATTGCGATAATATGTTACTTACAACAGATTGATTAGAGGTGCTATTTGCATTAGTATTATTTACTAACCCCTCAAAACTACCAAACGCATTTAATAATGAGCTTTCTGTTACCCAGCAGCGAACCTGATACTCTGACCCAGATACTGTATTTGTATTTAACCGTGTGTTTGCAACACCCTGTGAATTAGTATTACTAGTTCCAGCGCTTAAGCTTTCACCTGTTCCGGAACCAGTAACTACTTCCCAGAATACTTCTACATTTTCTAGTGGATTATCAAAAGTATCCACTAATGCAGTATAAAAATCTATGTAAGCAGTATCTGCAGATACCTCCAGCCCTTCAGCTGTCAAATCTTCATCAAGAGTCAGATTATATATATCGGATGGAATAATCGTCACCATAGAACTAACATGTGATCCAAGACCTGATGTGGCAGTAATAGTCACTTGATCTCCAACACTTAATGTATTATCTGTAGGGTCAGTATATAGTACAACCGCAGCATTTCCAGAAGTATCTGTTGCCGTGGTATCAGAACTTAAGCGATATCCATCACCAGATCCGGTTACCGAATTAATACTCCACACTACATTCTCATCCAGTCGAACCAAATTAGAAAATTGATCGTACACATTTGCTGTAAAGGTTAGACTGTCCAACTGTGTCATAGAGGATGATTGTACATCAAACTGTACAGAATCTGGACTACCGGGTTCCACTAGATAAAAACCAGAAGTAGAAGATGCATCATCCGCAGAAACAGTAAATGAATTATAGCTACCAGATACAATACTTGTTACATACTGATTACTTACAACACCATTCAAGCCGGTAGAATCAGTAGAAACAATAGAAAATGATCCCGTATTGTTTACCGATGCCCATGAAACAGATCCTTTCGTTTTATAACGACCATATGTATTAAATAACTGAATATTTGATGTCAATCCAACCGTTGTGCTCGTATCCGGACTCGCTAGAACAGTGTCTCCACTAGCTGGTCGAAGTACGGTAATGGATGTTACGGCATAACTGCTTTGATCATGGTAAAATGCCCCGGCATCTCCATATGTATAGTCTGGATCTATCTTTTCTGTATCTGTATCAATTCCTGCAGCAGTTGCAACTAAGGTAAAATCATCATTAGGATAATCTAAAAACTGATCCGTACTGCTGGTAAACGAACCAAGAATATTCACGGTACCATCTGTCTGGCCCTCTAAAATAGAATAATTAAGATCTACAGTACCTGTTGTAGATAATGAAACTGCATTGCCATTTCCAGCAATAGTTACATGATCCAAGGTTGCTGAACCATTGATTGTAAGTGGTACTGAATCGGCTTCTACACCACTAATCTGTATATAACTATACGTATCACTATCTCTACCACCATGACCACCTCCAGATCCGTCTCCTCCAGAAATTACTACACCACCAAATGTAGAATCTGGATGAAGAGGTAGGAAAGAAATAACACCATCTTCCGGCGTTCCTTGCGCATCCAAGGTCCCTTCAATGGTGAGCGTTACTCCAGGAGCAAAGTACAACTCGGCTCCCGCTTCAAGCTCTAAGGTGTCAGATGCAGACACAGTAAAATCCTCTGTAATAATTACCGTTGTATCCGCTGATACGGTCACATCGCCAGTTGATGAATCTGCAAGAAATTGTCGCAAGCGCGGGAATGCTCCCATATCTGTAATAGTACTATCTCCATCATAGAGTGAACTAGGATCACCAGAATCAATACAGGGACTTAACAGATCCAGCTCAAAATTGTTATTGGCTGCTGCAACAAATAATGGATCAAGTTCAATATTTCCAGTACCTGAAACACCGCTCTCTATATCAGAATAGGTAACAGTTGGGTTCCCTGCAACATTAGCGGTATCGGACACATTCGTACTCCCCCAAACAATGGAATTAACCATGGTGATAGAACCACTGGAATTATCATATAAACCATACCCATTACCATACAAGGTAACACTTGCTATAGTTGCATCAGCAGTATCGCTGAGCACAATCGCCTTTCCATTGGAATTATCCACCAATACATCAGCAATATTTATTGAACCGGCAGAAACATTAAAACCATCACCGAAGGCATTACTGACGCGCAGCATATTCACAGAATTACTGCCACCGGTAAATTCTAATTCACCCAATACGGATACTTCATCAGCCGCAAATGCATTTCCATGGATATGTACAGACTTGCCCCAATTATCAACAGATCCCGTATGATCCCCAGGGTGAACAATAATGGAGTCACCTTCCAGTACATGATCCATAGTCCACTGCAAGGAATTAAAAGGCATACTGATGCTGGTAATATTGTTGTATACAACTGTGTCTATTCCAGTAGTGGCTACATGCCAGGTAACCGGGCTGTAAGCTGATGGTGAGTCCAGACTATTTTCATAGGAACCCATATCCGGAGCAACACTGTCGGCTCGAGATGTCCTCAAAATATCAGAAACGATTATATTAGCAGCATTTCCACGTCCAATCATTGGAGACCAGCTCAGTAAAGATAGATCTCCATTTTCCGCATCTGTAAAACCAGGGCGACCATTAAAATTGCCTGGGCCACCATATCCACCCATTATATTAGAATACAAAACATCTACATCACCAGCAATGCTGTCATTCCCCCAGTATATTGAATTCATTAATATGAAATCTCCTGAAGCATTTTTTATACCCGATTCATCATCTCCAAAATTTTCAAGTAGCGTGCAGTGGTTCAGAGAAACATCACCACCGCTTGAATATACAGCAGCACCTGAAGAAGCATGATTATCTAAAAATACGCTATTAGTAAAACTTGATTGAGAGTTGTTGGCATAAACGGCACCACCGTTAGCTGAGCTGTTATTATCTTTAAATATCATATTCTCAAAAACTGGATCCGCACCACTGATCGAAACAGCCCCGCCATTATTGTTGCTTCCATTTATAATCGTTAAGCCAGAAATATGTACGGAATCGCTCTCATTATTATTAAATACAAAGGCAGGACCCTGGTTTTCACAATCAATAATCGTAGTTGCTGGTCCGGATACGGAACGAATAATGCGGGTTAATCCCTGCATATTCAAATTTCGGTTATCGGCTCCATTATACGTACCTGCGACAAGTTCCAAAGTATCTCTATTAGAAGATTTATTTAATCCTTCTCCAATACTTTTCAATGCTGTTTCGCTGGTTAGTCCATCATTAGTATCGTTCCCTATCGTATCATCTACATAAAAGACCAATCGTCTTGGATCGCTACGAACATGTTCATAGGCACCAATATCGGGGTTGGAGCCAGCAGGATTTGGTCTTGCATTTCCATACAAATCCACTGCAGGAGAAGGGATATCATCTCCAGTAGCATCTTCAATACTTGTTCCACCTTTCCCAATGGCAGGACTGTAAGCAGAAAGCGTACCCAAACTATCTTCAAATAATGGATCGAAATCGTAACACCCCTCACTGTCATCAAAAAACCACTCAGTTGATGCCCCTTCAAATACGGTGTTACCTATAACATATTGGCCGGATTGCGCCATATACGATTGGTTACTAGATGGGAAATTCCCAGCAATAATAGAATTAAAAATAACAATTTGTTTTTCATCTGTGGAACCAATTTCCAAAGCAGCACCAGAACCTGAGCCTGGATTAACTATTCCTTGATTATCAGTAATCGTAGAGTTGATAATATACATGTTCGAGCTCCAAGCGTATATACCTGAACCATAATTAGCAGAACCCCCAATTTGCTCTTCAATGTAATTTCCTGCAATGAGTGAATTGATCACATAGACAGTGCTAGTTAGCGCATGAATCCCAGACCCCCTATGATTCTCACCACCAGAGCCAGTATTTTCCGTATAATTTTCCATGACTTTCGTTCTATCAAGCAAAACAGAGCCATAATGAACTTTGATTCCTGCGCCATCTAATTGCCCAGATCCTCCATTGTTACAGCTATTATTTTTGATGATACAATCGCGGAAAACAGCACCACTTGAAAATCCTACAAAAATAGCTGGGCCCCCACTATGGGAATCTTTAATAATACAGTTTTCAAATACAACGCCGGATGGATTATTATTAACACTAGAAACATGAATGGCGGATCCGTATAAATTACTTTCGTTATGGCCCCCATTTTGAATCGTAAAACCTACTATTTTTAATGTCGTATCATTTCTAGCATCAATAATAAAAAGCTGTTTATTTCCTTCCCCATCAATAATGGTACTATCAGGACCACCCCGAGCGAATAGGACAATATTCTTCGGCGAAATTGTACCATTTTGATCATGAATAAATTCTAATTCCTGGTCGTCCGGACGATCATACGTTCCTGGAAAAACCATCACCGTATCCCCTTCATCCGCAGCATCAATGCCATCCTGAATATCGCGGAACGCGTCCGTTGCGCTTCCTTCATGGGAACCTGATGCGGAGTTCATATCCACGTACCACACTGGACCTTGATAATGAGGCTTGGCTTTTACTTGAAAAGAAGCACCGCTTTCATAATGGTTGCTATCCAAGCTGGTTACATAAAACCAGTAATACTCTTCATTGGTTAATCCTCCAACTGATCCTTCCGTATTATAACGACCGCTTACGG
The DNA here is from genome assembly GCA_029936965.1 of Fidelibacterota bacterium. Lineage (GTDB taxonomy): Bacteria > Fidelibacterota > Marinisomatia > Marinisomatales > TCS55. The sequence continues at coordinate 190,322 of JAPYRG010000001.1, read as the reverse complement.
AATCGCTTAGAGTAAATGTAATTGAATCGGCGCTGGAATAAATTTTGTATTTTACAACATCTCCCGCATTTGATGGGTTCCAGAACAACTGTACCGATTGATGATTTTCAACAACAAAAAGATCGGTTGGCGAATCTGGATAAGGGCTAACCGCCAACTCACTTTCCATGGCACCTAGGTCTGGTACTGCATCTCTACCAGGATAGGAATCATCATCAGAAGGGTTTGGACGCGAGCTCCCTGTGATATCAACAGTCGGGGCATAAATAATATTTCCTTCCGCGTCTTCGCTTTCAACTGCTCCTGCACCTATAGCAGGACTGCGAGGGTGTAACGCATATGTAGCATCAATAATTTCCGGATCCAGGTGTAAGATTTCTTCACCACCAAAATCATCATCCCCAGCAATAATGGAATAGGAGAAATATGTTTCCACACCATCAGCCCAATCATTAAGCTGTATTTGATGAAGCTGATAAGAAACTCCGCCGTTACTAAGGAAGTCCGTGGTCGTGGTGTTTCCATGGACAATACTGTTAAACATGGTAATATGCGGTGAATCTCCATCGGAATTCCAGTCTTCAGCACTTATAGCGCTCCCTTCGCTTGAATAGTTTGTAATAGTTCTCAATTCATTATTTACAATAGTAGAATTGATAATTTTTACATGTCCACCACGAGTTTTTAAGGCCCCTCCGGATGGTGGATAAGAAGTATCGCCATTATTATAGAATACGAGATTATCTGCAACAATTGTATTGGTCAGCGTCAAATCATTCGCACTGTTCCCTCCAACCATGATTGCTCCACCATATAAATTTGCAGGGCTACTCGTAGTAATAGTAACATGGGTAATTTCGCAACGGTTAAGGTAAACGATTCCAGCAGAGGAACCACCACCATAAGGATTCCCGATCCTGATTGCACCGCCAAACGATTCATTATTACTAGCATTGGAATAGTCAACGGTAATATTTGTAAACTCGCAGTTATCAAAAACAATCGTAGCTGCATCGATATATACCGCAACATCCTCCCAATCAGATTGGGCTTCTAGATCCCCAGAGTCAAACATAGTAAACACACAATTTTTAAACGTGGCGCCCGCGTTTACATAGACTTCCTGTTGCGTATTCCCATCCCAGTAATTATTTCCAACCGCTTTTACAATGGCACCTTGATAATCATCACCATGCTCAGCGCCATTGCTCGCCGTAATGGTAAAGCCAATAATATGTAAAGTAGTATCGGTGTCATCTACTAATTCAAAGACACGTTTATTCTCCCCATCAAGAAATGTTGTCGCAGCACCATCACGAGACATTAGTACAATATTTTTTGCTGTATTGTTTTCCGAATCATGAAATGATAATTCTTGGTCATCTGCACGATCATAGGTTCCAGGTAATACCTTTACAGTATCTCCAGTACTCGCAACATCAATGGCGTCCTGAATTTCTCGGAAAGGGTCTCCTGGGCTGCCTTCATGAGAACCTGATCCGGAATTATCATCCACATACCATACCGGCCCAGTATACTCCGGCGACCCCGACACTTCTGCTGAATAAATCGATTCATACCCCTCAGCATCAAGTGCAGTAATCCGGAAATAATATGTTGTTCCATTCGTAAGCCCATCAACTGAAATTGATGTGGCACTTGCTGAGGCGCTATCAATCAGTGTAGCCGCCGGTGAAGAAGTCCCATAGTAAACCCGGTAACGAATAAGATCGCTCTCCGATGACTCTGCCCAAGATAAAACAACGGTAGAATCACCTGTGCTAGAGACTGTTAAGCTTTGTGGTTTTGCGGGATAGGGTGTAGAAGCCATATCATGCTCAAAGGCACCTAAGTCAGGATTCCCACCGTCACTGCCAGGACGGGCAGAATTATTGTAATCATAAGCCGGCGCGTCCACATCTTCGTATTCGCTGACACCAGCACCAATAGCCAAGCTAGCAATAGATAGTGAAAAGTCTCCGTTTGCAGTATCGTTAAATGCCGGTGAATAATCATATATTTCATCTCCATCTATCCCAGCATCATCGTAATGTTCGATAAAGGAGTATCCAATGGTTGATTCGTTCGTTCCCCATTGACTACTTTGGCTCAGACCCAAATTCATCTTATAATGAGCACCACTGCTGGATTCTTCGCCAACAACCGTATTATGATATACGATTGAGTTCATGATTAGCACTGGATCATCATAATTTTCTCTGAATATACCTGCACCACACCAGTTGATATTTTGGTTAGAAATATATTTCAACTTATTATTGGCCACAGTGCAATTCAGCAGCAGCAGCAGCGGGTCCTTAGGGGAATAATTTGGATTCTCACTATTATCATGAGACGGGTTGCAATATATACCGCCCCCTTTCACATCAACATAAGGATTATTGTCGTTGTCATAAGCTCCAAAGGCAAGGTTATTAGTAATGACCGTATTAATAAACTGAGTCTGTGCACTTTTTGTATACACACCAGCACCATTAACATTCGTACCTTTGACAATATTCCCACTAATTGAACAATTAACGAATTTTATCGGGGGGTCATTTTTATACCTGCCTTCTATATAGATTCCACCTCCATTAATATGTGCATAAAAGCTGGAAGGATAGTCTCCACCAGCATCGACAGTGTTTGAATCGATACGGGTATTTTCGAAATAGGGGATAGCGCCAACCCTAACACTAATTCCACCACCACGATAATTATCATAATAATTCTTATTGCTTCCATTGTTCACAACGCTATTATCCGCAATAACACAATTTTTAAATTGGGGCCGATACACTGTGGAGTCCTGTGCAAAGCCGCCAGGAAGATCAAACCAACCGCCTTGCCCTTCAAGTTTTATGGGAGCAGATTTCTCACTAGTATTTTGGAAGTTACCAATAATATTCAGGTCGCGGAATTGACAGCCATCAAATATGGAACTAGATCTTGCAACATATACAACTGAATACGAATTTCCATAATCATTATCTGTATTTGTAAACCGACAATTTTCAAACGTTACATCCCAGGAGTTGCTTGATTCAAATATATTAGGTCCATTGATATCAATTAATGATTCATCATCATCTCCATTTGTAAACGTCAGACCAATAAACTTGGTGGCAGATGCACTATAGCCGCTAAATTGACCATCATATTTATCAAGACTTAGTGCTGTTCTACTACCGCCAGCATCAATAATAGTCGTTGCTGGTCCGGCATCGCTTTCAATGATGACATTTTTCCCCTTAAGATCAATTACAGGATTCGATCCTGATCCAGTATACGTACCGGCTTTTACTAGAATACGTTTCCCATTAATGGTGGATTCTGCATCAATGGCATCCTGGATACTATAAAACGCATTACTTTCACTGCCATCTGGGTTCGATGGTTCTGAACCTGAATTATCTACATAGATCGTTGATCCGGAAAAGGCCGGTGATGCACTAACTTCGCTGGAATAACCACTTTCATAATTATCATTATCTATTGCCGTGACCCGGAAATAATAGGTTACATTATTGCTTAAACCACTAATTGTCGTAGTTACAGTGGACGCGCCGCTTACTTCAGCCTGTTTTACTGTGGGGCCTGATTCGGTGCCATAGTAAACACCGTACTTGGCAATGTCTGTCTCTGAACTCGCGGTCCAGGAAAGGGTAATGGTACCATCCCCTGCTGTAGCGGTGAGTCCGGTTGGCGCATCCGGATAAGGGCTCGATGAATAACTGCTTTCATATGCACCCATATCAGGGTTGGTCCCGGATGGATTTGGGCGGGGGTACGATGTATTATTATTCCTGATGTCAGCTGATGGTGCGCTTAACCCTTCAAAGGTGGCCGTTCCTGCGCCTACAAGACTACTGGCTAGACCAAGGGAGTAATCACCATTAGTGGCATCGCTAAACTGTGGGTCAATATATGTTGAGTTGGAACCTAAGTTTGACCAGGTATCACCATTCTCAATATTATTGTAATCAGTAAGCAAGTCACCTTGATCATTAATATTGGGATTGCCGTAGTTATAGTTATCCGTATTGCCCCAGAGAATCGTGTTGAACATGGTCAAGTTTGTATTATTATCTGCTATGAATATCCCACCACCTTGTCCGCCTGAAGAATTATTATCATTATTCACGATCGTTGAATTAATGATTTTTACTGTGCCATACTCTTCTGTCTGTTCATCCGAATCCCAATAACTATTCAATTGAATAAAGATACCAGCGCCGGGAGACCAATCAGCGTATCCATCTATTGTATTATCGGCAATGAGACAATTGATAATATTGGTACTAGAAAGGACACCTATGGCGCCTCCGCGGGCATTTGACTGAGCGGATATAACAGAATTACCAATGAATGAGCAGCGATTTAGCAGCACCGGATTTTCTATCTGGTCATCATTAGAATAACTATTATTAATAAATATTGCGCCGCCGTTGCCGGTGCCGGTGGCAGTGGCAGTAATCGAATTATACCGGAACTCACAATCGCTAAATTCCACAGACCCATTTCCATTAAAAAAAACAGCGCCTCCCCTTTGCGATCCTTCTCCAACCACAGTATTGGAAGTAAAAGTACAGTTTCTAAAGACCGGCCTCTCTGTGTTATCAAATTCAGAATTATTATCTATGATGACTGCTCCGCCTCCTTCGTAAGCACTGTTATTGCGGAAGGTGCAATTTTTAAATTTGGGCGAGCCTCCGAAAATCCTCATTGCACCACCAGCGCTAGACTGATTTCCTTCAAAAATACAGTCCTTAAATATGGGACTACTCCGTTGTATCTCCACTGACCCGCCGCTGCCACTATTACCATTTTTAAATGTAAGACCAATGAATTGGAGGGTTGAATCTAATCCTGAACTGATGCTAAAGTGGCGACCATATTCGCTTGCATCCAACAAAGTTACATCCGCCCCCGAAGCGGAAATGAACACCAGATTTTTATCATCTATATCAATGTCACGGTTTTGTGCACCGCTATAGGTGCCAGCAACCAATTTCACCGTATCATCTTCCGCTGCCGCTGCTATGGCTGATGTTATATAGCGGAATGGCGTCGTGGAAGTACCGTCCCCGTCAGTGCTTACACTGGCGGATACCCACCATACTGGCCCCGTATATGTTGGCGTAGCCTCCACTTGTGCTGTAGCAGAACTAACAGAACCATCTGTTCCTCGAGACTGTACATAAAAATAGTAAGTGGAGTTATTAGTTAAACCAGTAATAGTTTTGGTTGCTGTGGAAGCATCGCTAGTACTATCAACTAACGATAAATTACTGGAGCTCGTACCTTGATAAATGAGGGTGCGCGCTATACTGCTCCCGATAGCAGCAGTCCAGCTTAAGGTTGCCTGCCCTGTGGTCGCAGTTGCCGATAAGTTCGTTGGCGATGCAACGTTTGGCGTTGCAGTTGTTGTTCTCATAACTGAATAACCGCCGCTCGAACTTTTTGATCGAATTCCATAATAATATGTGGTGCCATTGGTAAGACCTGTGTTTGAATAAGATGTAACGGTCGAAGCAACTGAATCCAAGGGAGACAAACTGCCGGACGATGTTCCTCTATAAATAACATAGTTTGCTACACTATCAGAACTTGAAGCTACCCATGACAGATCAACCGTTTGATAAGATGCTGCAGAGGTAAAACTAGAAGGTGGTGGCAATCCAGAATTAATATCTTCAATCCGGACAGCCCAGCCATTGTGGATCAAGTTAAAATTTGCATTGTTATAAACAATGCTTGTTCCCTCTGTGCGGTAAAAATTTTGCCAACCGATTGTTGCACCATTCAAGGGCCCAGTCATTGTATTGTATTGGAATATTATTTCACCAGTGCTTTTAAGAATAACCTGAAATGTATACGATGAAGTTGCCTCTTGCCCCAAGCGGTCTACATCATTAAACGTGATCACCAACTGGTTTTCATCGCTATGGTAATAGGCTTTATCGCTAGTAAATATTAAATCCTCCCAGAATGGTGCCAGCACAGCCTCTGGTGCAGCCGCTGAGGGAAACTCAGAGTTATTGTACGCATTAGAACTGCTGGTAAAACTAATAAAACCATTGGTAGAAATTCTAAAAGTTGAGTAATCAATTCCGTAAAATGGAAACATAAAACCAATTGGGTGTGGCCCCGTATTATTATCATCACCAGACATAGAGATCAACGTTCCTGTGCTTGTAATATCCTGCCAGCTATAGACTGGTCCACCTGCGCTGTCACTACTAAACCATTTATAATCTGGCAACAGTTGCTGCTGAGGAGAGTCGGTGCTCCACGTTACGTTTCCATAAATACTCCCATCGTGTGTGTGTGGCCCCGTATTATTATCTCCTACAACACTACCAGACCCTTCGTTCATGCGCCAGTAGCCCGCTAAACTATAACTGCTACTGCTTAACGTGGTGACATCTAATGCGTTACCAGAATTATAAATTTCACTTACACTGTAAGAAGATAGTTCCTGATTCCAAATCGCCACATCATCAATTTTCCCATTAAATACTGAAGGGTTTTCATCAGGGCTATTGCTCAAACTTCCAATATATAATGGGACTGTGCTTCCATAGATATTTCCAATAGTACTATCTGTGGTAACATCCACACCGTTAACATATATGTTCGCCGAACTCCCATTAAATGAAGCTATAATTTGGGTCCAGCTTGTTGTTGCGGTAAAGGATCCGCGGGCAAAATCACCCCCGCCAGCAAGAAGTGTAATAAAACCCAGCGCTGGGTTTACGTCTAATTCATATCCATAGTCATTATCCCAGCCAATTTTTTTAGAAACAATTCTAAGAAATTCATCCTCTAAATATTCCGTAGGATCATTCAATTTAATATAGGCCATAATGGACCCTTGGCTCCACGTTCCGGATTCACTAATGTTTAAATTTTGACTATGAGGAATTCTTACGCTGCCACTTACTCCATCAAAATTAAGCGATTGAGACACCAGCCACTGTGGTGCTACGAAAGCAAAAACAAAAAATAGTATATATACTATACGAATTCTAATCATAATATATGCTTACTCTGGTAATGTTGGAGGTTCTGGAAGCGCAGATGCAGCTGCTGGCTGTGTAAGAAAATATGCTGCTGCTGCTGCCAAACCAACTCCGCCAATAACTGTCCAGCTAACACCGCCGCCGGAATCAGCAACATCGCCCCCACCGGCGTATTTGCGACGTTTTTTAATTAAATCTTTTGGGACATCCAAGCCAAGAATGCTCCATGCCAAAATCTCAATTTCAATAATCATGCCCTCTACCTTACCCTCATAGGTAACACTCTGCATATTTTCCGCTGCACCGGTTGCAACACTAAACATTTTTATATCTATGGTATAAGCATCTCCAAGCTTACCAATCGCTCCATTTACCATAAATTCCACACCAAGCATGGCGCCAACTTCTGCTGCACACTCCTGACTGCTACACTCTGCTCCCGTCATTCCCTGTTCTTCCAATACTTCGGACATCACTCCACGTTCCACCATCTGAACGCGATCTGTATTGCTCATAGCAGTTGTAAATCGATCGGTTAACGTTTGTGCTTCCATTAACGAAATTCCACGCCCTTCAAAATCTAAAATTGCAACTGTTGGTTTATCCTGTTCGCCGCCACGTTTTAATTTTAGTCGCTGGGGTGGCTGTAAACCTACAATCTCCCATGCCAAAATCTGCATTTCTGTTAACAGTCCAGAAATATTTCCTTCATGGGTGGCATTCACGGAGCGCTCTGTAGCGCCCGTTTCAACAGAAAACATTTTTACATCAATTGTAAATGTATCGCCTAGTTTTCCAATCGTACCACTTATCATAAACTGGACTCCTAGCAATTGCCCAACTTCTGCAGCACATTCTTCGGATACACATCCAGATTGCGCAAGCCCTTGTTCCGCCATAATGCTTTCAATTGCCTTCCGCTCAATTAAGCGTACTGCGTTTGTAGCGCCAATTTCCGAGCGCATACGTTCCGTAAGAGTTTGCACCTCTTGCACACTTATTCCTTGGCCTTCAAAATCTAAAATTGCAACTGTGGGACGACTATCCTGAGCCTGAACAGAAGCAACTATTAAAAATGTCAATAATGTATATGTAAGAGTATCTTTCACTAAAACCCTCAAAAGTTATAACATGAATTCCAAATATACAGTGCGCCAGAACACATGTTCAATTATTCATCTGCCTCTGCTAATAATTTATCTACCATGGACCCAACTTCTCCTTCAAAGTCTTCCCCTTCATGAAATCCTTTTTTTGCTAATCGAATTGTTTGAAATTTATCTATTACATAGAGCCTAGGTAGAGTTTTAGCTCCATATCGTTCTTTTGCAACACCTCGATTATCATTTAATATTGGCATGGTAATGCCCTTTTTCGCTAAAAACGGTCCCGCTTTTGGCGAATCTTCAAACCCCGGACTAGTACGAGTAGCTTCCGTGATATCAACAAGAAACCATTTGACGCGCTTTCCATCAAATTTTTCATACAAATTTTGTAATAGTGGTAATTCTTTCATGCAAGGCTTACACCATGTTGCAAAAAAACTAACAACAACAACATGCCTATAGGGTTGTGTTGTACTTTTTCGGAGTCTTGCGCCACGCTCCACAGTCCAGTTTTTCAAAAACTCAAACTTAGCTGGTGCATACATCAAAGCCCAAGATGGAGCAACGCTTCCAGCTGCTAAACCCGGATCTTCTATCCCATCGGCATCCGGAACTACTGCTACTTCTGATTCATCTTCTTTCTTCACCTCTTCTTGCTCTTGCGCAATAAGTGGCATTGAAATCGCAAGCGTAAAAAATAATATATAGTGAACTGGTATCATCATTGAGGATTTATAAGTCATTAATTTCTCCATTGGTTAATTAATCAAAGTACTATTAAAACTCTACAGTCTTTTAAAATTCCATAAGAACTATTTGCTGATCTTATACGCATAATATCTGAATTGCCAATAATAACATCTACATTATTAGATCCCGAAGCTGCGACAGCTTTTACAACAAGAGGATTCCCTTTTACGCGATCATCTTCTTTGCCAACATCAAGCCCTTTTGCATAACCAGCAACTCCGTTTTTAATAGCATATTCTCGAGTATAATTCGATGGCCCATATATGATTCCGCCATTTTGATCTAATATTTGTGGAGACATTGCTGGGCGGACACCAAGCCCACTACAATCAATAATTAAACCTGTTATCGCTCCTGTTGTTGGACCATCTGCAGCGGCGGCTGCGGCATCCCCAGATGGGGCAGCTGCGCTCGGTGCAAATGGATCTAAAAATCCTGTTGGTGGTATCATCACTTCGGATATCCCAGACATAGGCACTTCATACACAACTTCAATGGATGTGTCGCTAAGATATTTTGGATCGCCTATTTGAAATGCGCCACGGATTACCCCCTGCACTTGGGTTTTAATAACATCATCAAACATGGCTCCACTCATTGTGGTTTCGCTAGTCAATGTTACCCCATTAACAATTTCAATTAATTGACGCAATGCATCCTGTTTAGCAATCCGCAGAGCCGCACGACGTGCTTGACCTGCATTAATTACATTTTGAGGGATATAGCCAATTCCAGTTGCTTGTACTTTTCTCCCATTGTAATCTATAGATCCTCGATCAAAAGTTTCCCCAACAAAGCTATCTTGCCCTATTAGAAGACTGCTAATTAGAAATGTTATATATAAACTTTGTTTCATTACCTAACTCCTTAAATTATTGAACAATTTCTGCTGTGATTCGATTTCCGGTCATTCCGGTAACTTTAAAATTTAATCCATCAGGCGTTGTTTGACTTAAGCCCATTGCTAAATCCATCGCCTTCCCTTCAAATTCAACTTCGTATTCAGCAACTCCATCATTTAAACTTTTTGAATATGCATTTCGAATGCCAGATACAGTTTGAGCGCTTAAAAATGATTGAAACATCATATACGATCCAAAGTCCGCATTCTTTAATACAATAAATACTTTAACAAAATTAGATTGCTGAGTGCTCCATTTTTGAATCAGTTGGCGGATAATATCTTCACCCATTTTTTGTGCTGCATCATTCACAGCATTTACTCCTGCTGTTGATGGAGAAATATGAGGTTTTTTACCATGGGCGCTTGGAACTACTGCTAAAATTTCACCTGTATCAGCACGTACAATTTTTCCATTTAAATCCGCCTGACCTGATGTCATGCCATAAAACACTCCGCCAGATGATATTTTTGCTGTACCAATAACTATTACTTCGGCTCCTAGCATTCCAGCTATTTTTGCTGCAGCTGCCACATTGCCTTCCAACGCCTGTTCAAAATCTGGTTTTCCTTTTAACGCTTGGACCAGTTGACGATCCACAACATCAAAACCCTTATCATAGAACATGCTAAGCAATTTGGTCTCTGCAAAATCTGTAGGTGTGTTATCAATTAAATTTTCTTCACGAAGTAGAAAAATTATTCTAGGTCGATTCATTGAATTTAACAGCGTCTGCAACGCCGCTTCATCCTGCATGACCTGATCAAGCATTTGTGTAACCTCAGCTGATATTGTTATCTCCCAGTTTCCATCCGGATCTTTTTTCTCATTCACGATCTCAAACTTTTTTACAAACCCTTGTGCTTTCGAATAAATATTATCACTTAAAGAAGTTGCCGTTACAACAGTTTCTGAGCTAATGTAAGCACCTAATCCGTTCTCTACTGCATCACGCTTTGCCTGTTCAATAGCAGCATCTTTTGTTAATCCATAGCCAATTCCTTTTGCAGTTTGCGCCTGCGATAAAAGAGCCTCTATTGGCAGAAAACACATTAATATGACCAAAAAATATTTCTTCATTTATTTTAACCCTATTGTTTTACCTCACTAAAAGCGCAAATCTATAACCAGAAACAATAATAATCTAAATTATTTAATAATATATCATTAACCAACAATAAACCTATAATTGTGATATAAATCAAATATTGATATTCAAGCCGTTTATTTTCAAAGTTTTTCATCCTATATTCAAGCTGTTTAATCAATCGTAAGGATTATAGTATGAAACATTTATCTATTAGAATATTTGCAATATCTACATTATTGTTTATTACAGGATGCGCAACAAAACCACAAAGCGATGTGGACAGTCCTGAATATCATTTTCGTTCTGGAATGCGTTCTGTTGACACTGGGAATTATGATGCTGCTCTGAATTCTTTTCAAAGAGCACTTGACCTAGATAAAAAATTCGTTTCTGGATATGCAGGGCTGGGGCTAGCAAATGCACACTTGGGTAACACAAAAGCAGCCAAAAAGAATATTGGCAAAGCGGTTGATAAAGGCTCAAAAGATCCTGATGTACTTGCGATATGTGCGCGCGCTTGGATTGTAATGCGTAAAGATGAAAAAAAATGGTTCAAGAAAGCTACAAATATCCTTGATAAAGCATTAAAACGAGATAAAAAACATGAAGGTTCAATGTATTATTATGGCTTAGCTCATTTATATAAATATAATTTTAGTGATGCAGAGTCATATTTCAGAAAAGTAGTCGAATTAAAAGGAGAGTACTCAGGGAAAGCAGATGCGCAATGGAAGCGATCACAAAAGATTGTACGAGCAATGCCAGGTACAGAGGCAGGCAAAAAGATTGCATTACAAGAAAAAATTAACCGTGCAGATTTATCTGTTATATTTGCGGAAGAATTAAAGATAAGTGAACTAATGGAAAAATTACCAGCACAAAGTGGAGGCTTTCAAACTCCGGGGCAAATGAATACATCTTCTAGATCAAGGAGTCCATCCGATGCAAGTGGCCACTGGGCTTCTTCTTGGATTAATGAAGTGATTCAATATGGTATTTTAGAAGTTGGACCAGATGGACGTTTTTATCCAGATGAAACTATTACTCGCGCTGAATATGCCATGGCTGTTCAACGATTGCTTGTAGTTGCCACACGTGATAATAGTTTAGAAGTGCGTTATTTTGGAGAAAAACCATCACGATTTAGCGATGTGCCTAGCAGTCATCCAGCTTACAATGCTATGGCTTTATGCAGTGAAAGAGGAATAATGCAATCTGATGTAATGACTGGGAAATTTAATCCATCAGGGTATATTGATGGCGCTGATGCGTTATTAATTATTCGAATATTGCAAAATTCTTTACGGATGACATTTTAGGATAAATAATATTTTTGATTCAAGGGGCAATTAAATTGCCCCTTTTTTTATTCCATTTACATTCAATTAGTAAAATTGTATTTTAAGTCATGAGGTTACGAACTCTTCTCATCGTTCTATTTGTATGTTTTTTTGCGCTAAGCTGCGTAGAACACTTGGTTACGATTAGAGTTTTTCCAGATGGGAGATATTTGATGAATTTTATTAGCCGTGGTGATTCTACCGATGTGTTTAATGAGGACTTCCCTCATCCATTTGGGGATCCGTGGATCACAAAAATTGAAACAGAAATTTCTGATGATGAAAAAACTTGGGTCATGTCAACATCGGGCCTACTAAGTGGACCAACTGCTTTTTCATCTGGCAATAATTCATTGGTTGCGCTTGCGCATCCTATTGATGTTCGTTCTGAAAAAAGCTTATTTGGAACACATTATTTTGTTACACAGTTTTTTAACGGAAGAGAAGTATTTCGCAAGTATCCGAAATTTGGTAATAGCATGAGCAGCATTGATAACGATACCACTAAATGGATTAGTGAGGCTTTGTATTATATTGGATCTACAGCAATTAATGATTTACAAACCGATTCCAGCACAATGATTAATGGCATTCTGGCGGAGCGAATGGAAAACTATATACGTGGATATGTTGATAGAAAAAACTTTACTGAATTATATTCAATAGAAGATTCTTCAGAAATATTTGTTAGGGATATTTTAAAACCCTTTATAAAAGATCTGCCTTCAAATTACGAATTGGTTTTCCAAAGTTTGGTAAACCTTTATTCAAAAGAAATGCATATCACTGGAGAGCTAAGAGATGATCAGTTTAAGTTCTATATCTTTTTACCAGGCGCTATTTTAACTACCAATGCTGACTCAATAGCTGGTGACACATTAATGTGGACATTTGGGTTAAAAGAATTTCTTAATGATGATTACATATTACAAGCTGAGTCAATTGTTTATTCAAAGAAACGCATTCAAGCCGGTATAATTATTTTATTAGGCTTAGTATTAATCCTTGCGTTTTTCTTAATTAAATTCAAACAATGAAATTTAAAATTTTCATTCTCATTAATCTAATTGCGCCTTTTTTATATGCTGCAAAACCGAAATTCAATGATAATCAGATTATAGCTATGACACCTCATTATTTTGAAAGGAATCATACTTCCCCTGAATTATTAGGTGTTAATATTTATAAATCCCGTCAAGGAAGAGTGTATCAAATTGATATTCAAGTTGATAGAAATAGAATTAATGATGATTTAAGTTTTGCTTATTCTGCTTTAACAAATATGGGGCAGTATGCAAAAAAACCCATAAAGCAATTAATTGTGGTGATGCATAGTGATAATTATCGAAACCCTCCTCAAGTTTGTATTGGGAAAGCAAAATGCAGTATTGATTTCTGGGTTCATGAAAAAGGAGAATATCAAAGCTGGTATAAAGACTGCATCCATTTTAAAGAGCTATAATACTTTATGAAGTTTCGCACAGGTTCTGGTGCTAATCACTATCTGATGCTATATTATATAGTATTATTTTTCATCGCCTATTCAAATACTTTTGCTACAGACATTCCAGATTCAACATACAAAAAAACATTGCCCCTGCTACTACATAGACCTCCTAAAGTAATGTTTGATGATAGGCCAACATTGCTCCAACTATTTGTAAATATCCCTGATGACAGTATTAAAACAGTTAGCATTTTTTATAAAACGAGTGAAATGAGTATCTTTCAAGAAATTGAGCTTGGTAAACTTAAAGGAGCGTTTACTTATAAATTTGATCCCGGAAAACAAAAAGGCAATTCTTTATCATATTTCTTTGTTGTTCAACAATTAGGGGATGCCGTGCATGCTGTTCCCATAGGAAATTCTGGTAAAATTAAACCATATAATCAACCCCTTGTAGATGCTATTGAATACTATGAGAAACGATTAAAATCCTTGCAATAATGAAAATCTCTGACACAATTAAATCTCTTCGGAAGCAAATAAATGATCATAATTATCAATATTATGTATTAGATAATCCAATAATTTCTGATAATGAATATGATAAATTGTTAAAAGAGCTTGAATTAATAGAAAAGAAATATCCGAAATTTATTGTTCCGGAATCTCCTACCCAAAGAATTGGGGCACAACCAATTGAAAGTTTTGGAACAGTTACACATCGTATAACAATGATGTCTTTAGCAAATGCTATGTCCGAAGATGAATTAAAAGCATTTGATAAACGAATCAAAAAAAAATTAAATAGCGCTGCAGAAATTGAATATGTCATTGAACCAAAGCTTGATGGTCTTGCTGTTGAATTAATTTATGAAAATGGAAAATTTGTCAATGGCTCTACACGAGGGGATGGTAATGCAGGGGAAGATATAACATCTAATCTAAAAACCATTAAGGGTGTTCCTTTAATTTTAAGAAATGATATTATTTCTTTACCAGATTTGGTAGAAGTGCGGGGCGAAGTATTTATCCGAAAAGAAGATTTTGAACTCCTAAACACCAAAAGATTGCAATCAAATAAACAGCCTTTTGCAAATGCAAGAAATGCTGCAGCAGGCAGTTTAAGACAGCTAGATCCAAAAATTACTGCAAAACGTTCTCTGTCAATTTATTGTTATCAAGCAGGGGTAGTTGATGGTATAAATTTAAATAATCACTCAGAGTTTTTAGAGCGCTTAAAAGGTTGGGGCCTACCTGTAAATCCTGAAGTAAAAATAGTAAAAGGCATTGAAAAAGCAATGCAATTCCACAAAAAACTTGAAACCATAAGAAATGAGTTCCCATATGAAATTGATGGCTCCGTTATCAAAGTTAATTCATTATCTATTCGTAATGAACTTGGTGTAAGGAGTAGAAGCCCGCGTTGGGCTATTGCTGGTAAATTTAAAGCACAGCAAGTAACTACAATTATAAATGATATTTTTGCTTCTGTTGGAAGGACTGGGGCTATAACCCCTGTTGCAAAGCTAGAACCAGTAGAGGTTGGGGGCGTAATAGTAACAAACGCAACCCTTCATAATCAAGATGAAATAGATCGAAAAGATATTCGAATTGGGGATACAGTTATAATTGAGCGATCAGGAGACGTAATTCCAAAAGTAATAAAAGTAATTCAAGAAAAACGTACAGAAGATGCAAAAGTTTATCATCTACCTGATCATTGCCCTGAATGTAATAATCAGCTAATGCGACCTGAAAATGAAGTAGTATTTCGTTGTCCTAATTATTCATGCCCAGCAATAATTAAAGGAGATATAAAACATTTTGTTTCAAAAAATGCATTGGATATGGATGGGCTTGGAGAAAAACTGATCGATCAACTAGTCAACGAAAGAATTATAAAAAAAGTAGATGATTTATTTCGAATTAAGAAAAATCAATTAGTAAAGCTTGAAAGGATGGGGAATAAATCTGCTGATAATATTATCGATTCAATTAATAATTCTAAACTAACTACATTTTCACGATTTATATACGCTCTCGGAATAAGATATGTTGGTGAACATACATCAAAAATACTAGAAAGCGCTTTTAAAGGAAATTTCGATTCGTTTTTAGAAGCTACGTTTGAAGATTTAGAATCTATTGAGGAAATTGGTCCGATAGTTGCACAATCAATCATAGAATTTTGGAATGATAAATCGAATAAACATATTGCTAATAATTGTTTTGAATTGGGTATTAAAATTGAAAGAAATAATGAAATAGTAGATCAAATTCTTACTGGAAAAACATTTGTTTTTACTGGATCACTAGAAAAGATTAATAGAAAGGAAGCAAAAGAAATTGTTGAGAGACAGGGCGGTCGGGCAAGTAATTCTGTAAGCAAAAATACAGATTATGTAGTTGCTGGCCCTGGGTCAGGAACAAAACTTGAAAAGGCAAAGATATTAGGAATAAATATTATTAACGAAGATGAATTTGAAAAGTTGGTTAACAAAGGTTAAATGTTATCAACATTTATAATTCATAATAAATAAAGGAATAATTATCATGATGAAAATGGAAACAATTGTAGGGGATGTAGTGTTACTACTTCTTCAAGAGGTTGAAAGTCTGAAAGAAATGGGCATTCAAAAAAATAAAATTTATGCAAGAATAGCCGGATATGATGAAAATGGAATTTGGATTGAACATCCAAATTTTCAAATTCCTCGAATGAAAGACCCAACCAATAAAGACACCAAGGTAACTACAGAAACTGTTACAGCCTCCGTATTAATCGCTTGGCCATTTATTACATCAATAGTTCACTTTCCAAATGTAAAAGGTTTTGACTTCCCTAATCCTTTTGATTTACATTTTGGTTTTGATATAGAAAATTGAAAATCCCTGCAGTTAAAATCCGTGGATTAAAAAAATCCTTTAATAAAGTACAAGCTCTTAATGGCGTTGATTTAACAATCAAACAGGGTGAGTTTTTAGGGTTGTTAGGGCCAAATGGCGCTGGTAAAACAACAACAATTAATATTCTTACTGGTTTAGTTATTAGACAAGAAGGAATAACAGAAATATTTGGTAAGGACACGGTAAAAGATTATCGATTCACCCGATCAAAAATTGGCATTGCAGCACAAGAACTGTCAATTGATTGGTTCTTTCCTATTGAGAAACTGCTTTTGTTTCATGCTGGTTATTATGGGTTATCCAATAGTCAAGCAAAAGAACGAGTTGATATAATCATAGAAAAACTGGGTCTTGGTGAAAAAAAGAACACTCGGTTGCGGCAACTATCTGGTGGAATGAAGCGTCGCTACCAATTAGCAAAGGCACTTATTCATGATCCTGAAATAATTATTTTAGATGAACCAACCGCCGGGGTTGACGTAGAGCTTCGACATGTATTATGGGACTATTTACGACAACTTCATAGTGAAGGTAAAACCATACTGCTTACAACTCACTATATTGAAGAAGCTGAATTATTATGTGAACGCGTGGCAATTATTAATAAGGGGAAAATAATTAAAGAGGGGTCCCCGAACGAACTTACTATGCAATTAGGTCAATCAGGTTTGTCCGTTCGCTTATCAGGGTGGGATGATAGAAAGAAAGAATTACTAGATGATTTTACTTTTACTTATGATAATGGAAGGTTGCATTTTTCTCTATTAGATCCTGAGAAAGATATGGCAACAATCATTAAAATTTTAACAAACAATGATTGTCATATTCAAAGTGTAAGCGCTGATAAAGCATCCTTGGAGGATGTTTTTCTTGATCTCACTGGGGAGAAAATTAATTAATGGGAAAAGTAAATTGGATTGGCTTGTGGACATTAATTAGACGTGAAGTAGGGCGCTTTTTTTCTGTATATCGCCAAACTGTTCTTCCAGGATTAATATCATCTGGATTATATATATTAGTTTTTGGATTTACACTAGAGCAACGGATCGAAGAAATAAATGGAATACCATATACATTATTTATTCTACCAGGGTTATTAATGATGAATACTCTAACAAATGCTACTGCCAATACATCTTCATCAATGCTACAAATGAAATTACTTCAGCAATTACCAGATATTTTAACTGCGCCATTATCGGCTATGGAAATTTCCATAGCTTATATTATTGGTGGGACAGTTCGTGGAACTGTAAATGGCGTTTTAGTTATGATTTTAGGTATTGTATTAATTGATTTACCTGTACACTCGCCAATATTAACAGTGTGTTTTATAATAATGGTTTCTTGGGCCTTTGCAAGCCTGGGTTTAATCTTGGGGCAATTATCAGATTCATGGGATCAGCTTGCAATGATGCAAAACTTTTTTTTAACTCCATTAAGTTTTCTAGGCGGCGTATTCTATTCAATAAACATGTTGCCTGACTGGGCACAAACAATAAGCCTATTTAACCCTATATATTATATGATAAATGGAATACGATTTACCACTCTTGGTATAGCAGATACCTCTCCCTTAACTAGTTTTATAATGGCGTTGGTTATGACTATGCTATTCACAATATCGGCTATTTTACTAATGCATAGCGGTAAAAAGATTAAAGAATGAGTCATATAAAACAGGTATTAATAGTTATTATAATTTGTTCATCATACAATATTACTTTAGCTCAAAATACTGAATTGTTTCCAGTTAACTGGAAACAATATATAAGAGGAGGATTAGTCCAAGTGTCTAAGGATAATGGTGTTGCAGGATATTATCGGATTAATCGAACAAGTAATTATAACTTTGGTGATCTTAGATTATATCTTTATAGTTTAAAAAATAATTCGTACATATTTATACGATATAAAAACAGTTCAAAATATCATCGATATCCACGTTTATATAGATTTAGTACCATAGCATATCAAAAAAATAAAAAAGCTGGTGTAGCATTAAGATATCATTTCAATCAAGGCCTCGGTTTTTTTATGATTCCGTATAAAGATGGCCATGTAATTACTGAAATTTCTCACGCCTATGATATGTCAGATTATCTTAATAATAACAGAAAAACATCTTACGCAAGAAGTGGGATTTACTGGGATTATAGTTCAAAATTTTTTGGTTCAAAACTAGAGTTTGAATATTTTTATCAAATAAGCGAAGTGGTGGAAGAAAACTTATCGCGAACACAAATTATGTTAGAATTTATTATCCCAATTAAAAATGGAATGTCAGCAAGCTTAATTTATGAAACAGAGAACTACAAACAATTAAATAATAATGCTCCAAATTCAATATCATTTTCAATAGGATGGAAAGGTAATATGAAATGGAGTTTCTAAAGCTTAATTAGATAATAAATCTTTCACAATTTCTAAATCACCATCAATTTTATCAAACGGGTTAATACCCAATATATGAGCTATTAAAGGATATATATGTATATTTTCAAATTCATCGCGAACATAACCAGATTTAAACGATGGACCATTGGCGATAAAGATGGCCTTCATATTATCTAATTGATTATCATAACCATGGTCACCCTTAGGGTTGTATGATCCATGATCTAGAGGCATTAAGCTCCATCCATCATTGGCAACAATAAGCAAATCGGGTATTCTAACATGATTTTGATAATGAAAACGCTTCGGTATGTTTCTTTTCCAATATATATCTGCATTATTGATCTTTTTTAAATCATTATAAACTTTTTTTAATAATTTTTTTGATTCGGATGATATAAAAACAGTAGGGCCTGCACCAGTTACTTTCAGATTGGATAAATCTGTATATGTAGATAAATCAATACTATTTTCTGAATAAATATCAGTCATTCCATGATCGCTAACAATTATGATATTTAATTTAGATGATATAGAAAGATTAATTGTTTTTGAAATAAGATTACCTAAAATACTATCCATGCGTTCGATTTGGGAAATTGTCTCAGGGCTATTTGGTCCATATGTATGACCAGTCCAATCAGGTTCATGAAAATATAATAAAGTTAATCTGGGCCTTCTTTGAGTTGGATATGAAAACCAAGACATAACAGAATCAATTCTTGCCTCAAAAGAAAGTTTGTGATCATATTTTTTCCAATAAGTTGGTCGATGACCTTTAATAACAGCTTCTGAACCAACCCAGAAATAACTAGCTGTTATTAGTCCCTGCCTTTCGGCAGTTACCCATATAGGTTCACCTCCATAGAATTCACCATTTTCAACTGCATTTCTATCTTTAATTGCATAAGGTTTTCTTAAATCTATTGCATAGAATGTGTTAGCAATAAGCCCGTGATTTTCAGCATACATTCCTGTAGCAATGCTGTAATGATTGGGGAAGGTTTTAGATGTAAATACAGGAACTAATGCTTCTGAGGTAACGCCACTTTGTATAAGTAAATCAAAATTAGGTGTGTTTGCTTTATTTAAATAATCATACCGAAATCCATCCATAGAGATCAATAGTACATATTCCTCAGTATCAGACGGATAAATGAACTGAAGTAGTATAAATATTAGTATATATAAACGCTTAAACATGATAAATGATTTTATAATTAATTTTCATATAAGAGTAAGTATAAAATCATCTTTTTAATATTTATTGCCGTATATCAAACTGTGTATATGGATGTGTATATATTGTGAATATAGATTAAATTATTACTAACAGTAGCTGTAGATTATAAAGATAATACACACAGAATATAAATAAGTATTAAAATGGGTTTACTAACGCCATTTGTAAATAGTTATATGGTGAATTATTATTTTTCCAGCGGTTAAAATCCTGAGCTGCTCCATATGAAAGGACAACAAGACCTAAATTAATACGTACTTCATAACCACCTGTATATAGCATGTCACTAGCATCACCATCAGAATACCATGCATTTCCAAAATCTACATAACATGCTAATACAAATTGATTTCCACCAATACGTGGCTCAATTGTTCCGTAAACGAGTTTATCCCCGATACGCCAATCATTCCACCCTCTCATGTGAATAGCTTCATGGATACCTAATACGTTCTGACCCATTAGGTATATTGGCGAATTATTTGTAATTGCAGGTAAATCTTGCGATGGAATATTATCTCCGATAACAGATATTGTTTTTAATCTCCAAAACAATGCAACTGGTATGTCATTTACCGGCGAAATATTATAGAACATATCCATACTAATCCTTGTATAATCAAACTCTCCATAAATTGCTGAATTAGCATATTCGATACCAATTTTTACTCCATACCCTTGCTTCGGTAACATCGCATTAATTGTGTGTGGTCTACGATTTAACCATTCGTAGAATACTCTGATTTTAAATTCATTTCCTGATCTAGGGTTAGGCATATATGTTGTAACTGTATCATAAGTAAAAGATTCAATCTTATTATCATAACCGCTAATTAATTTAGCATCACGATCCAATAGTTTTATGCTTCCTAAAAGTTTATGATTATTCGACATATTATCACCAAAGTTATGTACTTGTTCAAACCATAGGTCAATACTGCTATTTTCCTCATATAAACCCCATTTTGTATTATCATATGGCTTGATTATTATATCAAGATGCTTGTTGTATGTTAGTCCCCATATTGGGCCTTTCATAGCGTTTGTATATTGAATTAAATATAAATGCTTATTTTCATTTGTTAAATCATATACAGCAATACCTGTAAACAAATGCCTATTCATTTTATCCGACCATTGAGTAAATCCTACAATTGATCTACTATCCGGTAAAACTAATGACCCTTGATGTCTAAATACATCAAAAGACTTATAGGGTTTATTACTAATAATCTTTATATCTTTATTTAATGATATGTTGTGAATTTTTATGCCCGGGCCAGCTTTCTTCCAGCTCGAATAATGATTCCTTATGGATAATTCATTTGTTGACACTTCTCTATGAGGATCTACTTTAACCAAACGGACTGTATCTACATCTGCAAGTGTTCTTGCTGTAATACTGCTATCCCTTGGGGACCATTGTGCAGCCCAGACCGCATCTCCTACATCTGTTATAATCTTATCTTCTTTAGTCTTCACATTAATAGTATGTATATTTGGTGTATAATTTGCGTGTGATGTATAGGATATATATTTTCCATCAGGATGCCATACTGGATCATAATCTGCGGCTGGATTAATAGTAAGTCTTTCAATATTTGCATTATCCATATTTTTTATATATAAATCCAGATTGGCATTTTTATCCGCCATGCAAAACACAATATACTTTCCATCGGGGCTATAATTTGGGCTCACAATTTGTGTATCATAATTATTGCTAGTTATCTGTTTATTTTCTGTTCCATCAATATTCATTACATATAAGTTTGCAATACTATTATTATGAGCTACATATACTATTTTTTTACCATCCGGCGACCATGAAGGATATGATGCACGTTTCGAACTAGTTATCCATTTTGATGATTTAGATTGGAGATCGAATACCTTTATATCATACACAAGTGATTGATGTGCTCCATAATGGTATTTTGAATATGCTATCATATCATTGTTTGGAGACCATTTTACATAAGGATGAAAATTTCCGTAGTCTATTTCTTTTTTATCCCATATGATTATAGGTTTTTCTTTTTGAATCTTTTTTCTTTTATTATACCTTTTTAGAATTCGATCAAAAAAGTTAGTTTTTTTATCATTATTTTTCTGTTCTTTAGATTTTAATCTTTTTTCTCTTATTTCTTTTTCTGCTGAACTATCTCTATTAAATATGTATAGTGACATATCTCTTTGTTTTTCACTATCCATCCCTATAATAGCCATTTTCGTGCTATCCCGTGAATAATTAAACCCAATTAATTTCTTTATTGGCAAGGTAACTACTTGACCAATTTCTTCTATTGCTTCTTTTTGTGCTCTATAGCCATAATAATAAGTGTTCATGTGCCGTCGCCAATCCTCATTAAACTGATCAACTGTTATGCCAACATTATTCTTAAAGGCTGACTTAAAATTAAATAAGCCCATGCTATTACGATTTGCTAACGTATTTACAATTGTTGAATCTCCAAATCTATTGGACCAATACAATAATTTCGAGAATCCATCATGGTGTGGATCCATAGTTTCCATTTCATTTTTCAAGACATGATATTTATGTCTAATCTCAGCACGGTATGGTCTCCATCTTTCTGTTTCATATTCAGCTAAGCCTTCAACTACCCAACCTGGTGTTTTTGATATTAAATATGACCACGGTTCTGGGAGCCATGTTTTCACACGGTGAAATAACACAATATGCTGGAGTTCATGTGAAACTACTTGAAAAAGCCACTTTTCATCTTCAAGCCAAATTGCTGCATCATTTTGATCTACCCATATAAATGTTTGATAAGTTGGACCAGCAAAACCATTCATTATTTCATCTTCTGTAGTAAAAATAATATCTATTATTGGGATTTCATCTAGATCCAATTGTTCTAATAAAGTGGGAAGAACCTCTTCTGAAATTGTCGCCCCCTCTTTTGCTATTTTCTCAATACCATTATGGTAATGTATTCTAAAGTTTTCAGTGTTTATAGTATTCCAATCTAGTTCGCCATGAGTCCTATAGGTCATCGCCCAGGTTTGACCATACCCTATACTGCTGATTAATAATAAGAAGAATAACTTTTTAATATCCATCTACCGATATATTTATTGCTGCACCAAGATTTTCATCATCCGTTGCAAAAACTATTTTATTATCATTAAAGGTTAGTGCTTCTACTTTATTCTTTTCAAATACATATTGTTTTGGGAATGATTGTAAAATACTAAAATTTATGTTTTCTTTTACAATTTCAAATAAACCTATTTTATATATTGCAGATTTATAGGGTCCTTCATCTCCTGGATCTGATGTCGCAGAAGTCCATAATATATTATTATTATCCATATCCATATCGCTCATATGCCTTTTTGCTGTAAGCGGCCAAGGAATATTAATAAAAACGCTGTCTTTTACGCTTATTACTATATCCTCATTAAATAAACTTATTGAGCCCCAATATAATATTGATTCTTCATGATCAGAACCTCTATGCGCCCACGCTACATACAAATTATCGCTTTCCCCCAATATTAGTAAGCTCTCAAAATTTAGAGGCGGCCCGCTATCAGGAATTCTAAATTCTTTAATTAAATCTATAGTTTTCGATTGAAGATCTAATTTTATCCAATAACAGAACCCCCAACTTCCCATTGCTATATATTCATTTTCCAATCCAGGGATACCTGATAAAGCCTCAAGATCTATAGGCAAAGTTTCTGTTGGCCACTCCAATCCAATATATAGTGAATCAGCACCTAGATCAATTAATCCAACGCGCAATTGATCCTTCTTTTTATTATCATGTACAACTAAATATTTATCTTTATCAGTAGTAGGAGATATTCCGCTTACTGCGAGCTCTCTTTTACCGCTAATAAATTGCCAACGTTCATCTATTGGCCTTAGTTCTTTTTGGCAACTAAATGAGATTAATATAAATAAATAGATAATTGAGAGGCACGTGTATCTTTTCATAAGGAGTTATTCTATATATAAATCTAAGCCATTAATATGCTATTTGTAATAACTCATAGAAATATTGCATTATATATTACCATTCAAAAGGACCTTCAACTATACGCCATAAATACCAACTTGCTAATGTGCGGTAAGGCCTCCATAGCTCAGCTTTTTTTATCATATAATCACTTGAGGGTAATTTATTTAATTTAAAATAAATTTTAAACCCCTTTTGAATACCTAAATCTAATTCGGGTAATATATCAGACCGATTTAAGGAAAACATAAGAAACATTTGCGCTGTCCATCTCCCAATGCCTTTAATTCTTGTTAACATATCAATTATATCTGTATCACTAAAATCTTCAAGATTTTTAGGAATCAATTCATTATTAAATTCATAAGCAACATTTATAATGTAGGTGACTTTTTGTTTAGAAAGACCTGCCTCTCGGTAGCGATCAATCGAATTATTTAACACATCTACTGGTCTTAGATTATCATTTTCAAATAATTGTTTAAATCGATTATGAATTGCCGATGCTGCTTTTGTGCTTAATTGTTGATAAATAATAGAACGAATAATTGCTTCAAAATGATTGGTTTCTTTTATGAAATTTGGTCTCTCATATTTATTGATCAGTTTGGCCATTTTAGGGTCAACTTCAGATAAATGAAATAATCCATTATCTATATTCATTTAGTACATAAATAAATTTGTAAATGGCTTTCACTGCTAAATGGTGACTTATCATAATCCCCAAATTTATCATGAATTGTAAATCCTGATTCATTTAATAATCTATCCATCGTATCAGGATATATCATATGCATATCAAATAAGAACTCATCTACTTTTGATGATTCAAAGAACCATTTAATATGGTTTATTTGTGTATCAGGATCATATTGATTTATTTCATTTACAACGCAGTTTTCTCCATTAGGAAGATCGAATTTCATGACATGCGTCTTTTTTTTTGGCCTATACAGAAATATAGGGTTTGGAACAAAAGTATCAATAAGAAATAATCCTCCATCCATTAGTTGTGTATATACACAACTAAAAAATGTTGATAATTCTCTATTTGTTAATAAATGACAGATCGCATTAAAACCAATAAATATGAATTTATATTTCTGATTAAGGTCAATACTTTTCATATCCCCTTGGATAATATCATGGTTACCCTTAATTGGTTCTAGTATTTTTTTTGTAAACTCTACAAATGGTTTGCTTAATTCCACACCTGTATAATTAAATCCTTTATTAATTAAAGGAGTTGCTAATCTTCCTGTTCCTGAAGCCATTTCTAATATTGGTCCACCACACTCTAAAGCACAATTAGTAATAAATTCTATATCATTAGTTTTCCATACATGGGCAGCTTCATAGAGATGCGGATCTGAATAAATATCAATTTGCAAAAAAATTAATTTAAAACAACCAGCTCCTTGCTGGTTTTATTTAATATCTCGCATCCATCTTTTTTTATTATAATATCATCCTCAATCCGAACCCCTCCCCATCCAGGTAAATAAATACCTGGTTCAATAGTAACTACATTATTTATATTTAATGTTTGTGTGCTTAATTGGCTCATTCTTGGTTCAGTATGTATTTCAAGTCCAAGCCCATGTCCGGTTCCATGATTATAAAACTCACCATATCCCCTTTGCGTAATGTAATCTCTAGTAATTGTATCCATTTCCTTACAACTAACGCCTGCTTTAGCTGCATCACATCCTGCTTGCTGTGATCCTTTTACTATTTGATATATTTCATAATGTCTATCTGACGGTTTTCCTATTAGTGGTGTCCTTGTCATATCTGCATGATATCCTTGATATTTTGCTGCTGCATCTATAACAATAAAATCGCCATCTTTGAACGGTCTATCGCTAGGGACAGCATGCGGCAATGCTCCATTTTCTCCTCCTGCAACAATTGGATTGTATGCCTCTCCATCGCTTTCTTGCCTGTATCGCAAAACTAACTGGTTTGCAACCTCTTTTTCTGTAATTCCCGGTTTCAACATAGGCAATATTTCTTCATATATAACATCAGTTATTTCTACTGCTGTACGTATTGCGCTTAGCTCGAACTTATCTTTTACAGCTTGCAAGTTTTCCATAAGCATTGATGTAGATTTCCATTCAACATTTGGGAAACTGTCAGTAATTGCTTTATACTGAGTGAAGCTTGTATGATCACCTTCAAAGGCTAAGTTTTGGACATTTTTTATAAGTTTATTTTTTTCAATTATAGATATATGATTACCAAAATCTATATATCTAATCATATTATTAACTTGTTTTTCAGATTGCACGTCGTACCGACCATCAGATATGAAATAAGATTTATCTTCAGTAATCAAACAAGAGCCAGCAGAACCAGTGAATCCTGAAATGTATCGGACGCTTGTCAAATTTGTTATAAAAATTCCATCTAATCCTTTATGGGCAAGGGTTTGTCGGAGATTATCAAGACGTGATAAAAATATATCGTGACTCATATATTAATTATTTTCTTCTTTAATAAGATCCTTAATTGCTTCTCGTTCTTGCTCAATCTTTACAGAATCTGCGCCTTTAGTAACAAGTATATCTAACACATCAAGTGCTTGATAAAATAATTTTTGGTTTTTCAATACATTTACCATTGTAAAAGTTGCAATTCTAGGGCTAATAGCCAATTGCGGTCCTTCAGCATTCTTTGAAGATGGTTTCCTACGCTTTGAAGATTTTTTGCTATTTTTAGATTTAGATCTCTTTATTGTTGTTGTAGGTTTTTCTCCTTTTTTAATAATAGAAAGTATTGATTTTGCTTCTCTATTTTCTGGATCCAAATCAATAACCTTATTCCAACTTTTTTGCAAAGTAGATTCTGCCCTTCCTAATGATTGCTGAACAACAGCCAATTGAAATGCTGCTTGCAAATGATCCGTGCCTGATAAAACGACGTCTTTTAATAATTTTTCTGCTTCACGTTCATTGCCTATTTCTAGTTCTACCATAGCAAGAATAAATTTTCCATCTACATGATCTGGGTGGTATCCTAACCCTATATCGCATACCTTACGAGCTCTTTCCATATCTCTTTTTTGAAGATACATATCTGCTAAAATAGGGAATAAAACTGTGTCGAAATTATCGGCAAAATACACTTCCAATTCTGATTGATTGTTTAAATTCATTTCTTAACGCCTATTGTTTTTAACCCAATTAATTATATAATCTACAGTATCTTGCACAGGAGTTCCAGGGCCAAATAATTGACCAACCCCTATACTAATTAACGTTTCTTTATCTTTATCTGATATTATTCCACCCCCTGTTAATAACACATCCTCAATTTTATTCTCTTTCATAAGATCTATAACTTTAGGGAATACTGTCATATGCGCACCTGATAGTACTGACAAAGCTATAACATCAGCATCCTCTTGTATAGCTGCAGAAACTATCATTTCTGGCGTTTGGCGTAACCCTAAATAAATAACTTCCATACCAGCGTCTCTATAAGCACTAGCTAATACTTTTATACCTCTATCGTGACCATCTAAACCAGGCTTTGCCATTACTATACGTATTTTTCTATCCATAATTATTCAAATTTTACAGAAATTTTATTCTAAACAAAGAAATTATAATATTTTAAATATCATTAGTGTCAATAACAAATGTTACCGGACCATTATTAATAAGGTTTACATTCATATGGGCTCCAAACTCACCTGTTTTTACATTAAGACCTTTTCTTTTAAACATTTGAACAAAATCATTATAAAGAGCCATCCCTTTTTTAGGATCAGCGGCATTTATAAAACTTGGCCTTCTGCCTCTCCGTAAATCTCCACAAAGAGTAAATTGACTAATTATCAAAACAGAACCATTTACATCCAATAAAGAACAGTTCATTTTTTCATTTTCATCATTAAAAATTCTTAAACCAATTATCTTATCAACAAGATAAGAAATATTCTTTTCTGTATCATCTTTATGAACACCCAAAAGGATTACTAGCCCATTACTTATACTTCTTTCTTCTGAATTATTGATTTTAACATTAGCATTAATTACACGCTGTATAACTGCAGTCATAAAGATTGCTTATGCTACCCAAACATTCTTTTTCCCACATTCATCTCGCAATTTTGTCAAATATTCTCGACTAGAAGACACTCGAATATTGTGTGATAAAATCCTCTTTTTTCTGTTATTTTGATCATTATAATGAAACATTAAATTGCATTTTCCTGGATATAATTTGGACAGTGAATGTAAAGTTTCAATTTTTTTATTATCCATATTAACAAAATCCAAATACACATTAACTCTCTTCGCATAATAGTCTCTTACTTTTTCTAGAGGAACAATTTCTTCAGCAACTAATTTTAAATCACTAAAATCATAATCATCAGTTGACTTTCCAGTTATAAACAAAATGTTGTCTTCAAAAATGATATCTTTATATTTGGAAAATGTTTTACTAAATACCAATACTTCAGCTCTTCCACCTAAGCATTCCAATGTAAAAAATGCCATTTGGTTGTTTTTCCTGTCATAATGAATTTTAAGATTCTGAATTAACCCTCCTATACGAACATTACTGATAATGGTTGAATTAATTTTTTCAGAAAAATCATGATTACTAAAATCCTCTAAATCATCTGCAAATTCTAAAAGTGGATGTCCTGTCAAATAAAGACCTAGAACTTCTTTCTCATTGCTAAGAGATTCTTTATCAGACCAAGGCCTAACTATCTGTAATTTAGGCATCATTGAAATTCCTGAACCATTGGATGAACCACCAAACAAGTCTACTTGATTCTTATCCTTTTCAGATTGAACATTTTGACCATATCGAATAGCAATATTAATAGTTGAAAATTTTTCAGCTCTGGAACCGTCTATATGATCCATGGATCCAGACATAATTAAACTTTCTAATACTCTTTTATTTACAGCATTTAAAGCTACTCGACTAGTAAAATCAAACAATGAAATGAACGGACCATCAGCCTCTCTTGCAGTAACAATTTGTTCTAATGCTTTAATTCCTACATTTTTTATTGCATTTAGACCAAAAGAAATTGTTTTATTATCCATAGGTTGAAAATGAATATTGGATACATTTATATCCGGAGGAAAAATATCAATATTCATTTTTCTACATTCATTAATTAAAATAACAACTCTATCTATATTAGTCATTTCGCTTGTTAAGTTAGCTGCCATAAACTCTGCAGGATAATAAGTTTTTAACCAAGCCGTTTGATAAGCTATATAAGAGTAAGCAGTGGAATGACTTTTATTAAAACCATACTTGGCAAATTTTTCAATTAAAACATATATATCTTTAGCATTCTTTTTTGAAATTCCATTATTAGATGCTCCATCAATAAACTTTACCTTTAACGCTTCCATAAGATCATTATCT
Organism: Fidelibacterota bacterium; assembly: GCA_029936965.1. Classification (GTDB taxonomy): domain Bacteria; phylum Fidelibacterota; class Marinisomatia; order Marinisomatales; family TCS55. The sequence continues at coordinate 160,711 of JAPYRG010000001.1, read as the reverse complement.
TTTTTACCAATTGCTCTTCTTAAAATATCAGCCTGCGCAAGAGTAAAACTTGCTATCTCATTTGCTATTTGCATTACCTGTTCTTGGTAAACAATAATGCCATAGGTTTCATCTAAGATTGGTTTTAATAAAGGGGAAATATATTCTACTTTTTTCTTTGTCGATTTACGTCTAATAAATTTATCAATGTTTTGCATGGGCCCTGGTCTATATAGAGCATTCATAGCTATTAAATCTTCAAACTGCGTGGGTTTCAATTTTTTTAAAAACTCTCTCATACCCGCCGACTCAAACTGAAATACACCTATTGTTAATCCTTTAGAAAAAAGTTGATAAACTTTTGGATCATCCATGGGAATATTCCCAATATCAACTGATATATTTTTTTTATTTATCAAATTTGTTGTATGATTAATTACGGTGAGATTTCGTAATCCAAGAAAATCCATTTTTAATAAACCAAGGTTTTCTAAATTCTTCATATCATATTGACTTGTAACATCCCCCTGGCTTGATTTATATAAAGGCATATAGTCTGTTAACTCTCCTGGGGTTACAACCACACCTGCTGCATGTGTAGAAGCGTGCCTATTCATACCTTCTAATACTTTTGAAAAATCAATTAATTCTTTGTATTCACCGTTAGCCATGGTTTGTAAATCGGTGCTTTTTGCTAATGCTTTTTCTAGTGTAATATTTAACTCATTGGGAATAGCCTTAGCTACACGATCCACATCTCCAAAGGAATAACCCATAACCCTACCTACATCGCGAACTACTTGTTTCGCCTTCATTTTACCAAATGTAATTATCTGTGTAACGGAGTTTTCACCATATTGATTTTTAATATAATCGATTACTTCTCCTCTTCTTTCAATACAAAAATCTATATCAATATCTGGCATACTTATACGATCTTCATTTAAGAATCTTTCAAAAATTAAATTATGTTTTATTGGATCAATATCAGTTATCCCTAGAGCATAAGAAACAATACTTCCAGCAGCAGATCCTCTTCCAGGACCTACTGGAATATTATTATCATGCGCATATTTAACAAAATCTTGGGTTATTAAGAAATATCCTGAAAATCCCATTTTCTTTATAACGCTTAGCTCACGATCTACTCGCTTCTTAAGTTCTGGTGTAAAGTCTTCATATCTTTCTTTAATTCCATTACTGCATAAAACCTTCAAATACTCATCAGGGTCAGTAAAGTTTTTATCAGGAGGTAATGGAAAATTTGGCAAATGATATTCACCAGTAGGTATGGATAAATCAATACTATCCGCTATTAATCTTGTATTTTCAACTGCTTGGGGGACGGCTTTAAATAGCTTATGCATTTCATCCTGTGATTTAAAATAGAATTCTGGTGTTGCATAGCGCAGTCTATTAGTATCGTTTCTTTGTTTTCCAGTTCCTAAACAAATATGTATATCATGGGCTTCCCAATGATCATGTTTAGCATAATGGGCATCATTGGTAGCGACTAAAGGTAGATCCAATTCTTTAGATAATTTTTGCATTTCATCTATATTAATTTGTTCATGTTCAATCCCATGATTTTGGACTTCTAAATAATATCTATTAGGGAAAATTTCAGCAAACTCTAAAGCAGACTGTTTTGCCCCTTCCCAATCTCCTTTAACTAGTTTTTCTGGTACTTCTCCTTTTAAACATGCGGATAAACAAATCAATCCATCACTAAATTCTCTTAGAATATCTTTATCAATTCTTGGTCGATAATAAAATCCTTCTAGATACCCTAAAGATATTAATTTCATCAAGTTTTTATACCCTATATAATTTTGAGCTAGTAAAATAAGATGATTATTACCCCATCCGCCTTCTGCTCTAGGTTTTTTATCAAATCGATTATTTACTGCTACATATACCTCGCTACCAACGATTGGTTTAATTCCAGTTTTATTTGCATTATTATAAAAATTCACTGCACTAAACATATTTCCATGTTCGGTTAATGCAACCGCATCCATTTTTAAATCATCTATAGTATTAACTAAAGTTTGTACAGTTTGAGCGCCATCAAGAAGACTATAATCAGAATGATTATGTAAATGTACAAATTCAGCTGACATAGTGATCAGTGAAAATTGCTATTAGGCCTGCTATTATGCTGAACTTTAGCAAATTAGAGCTTTTTTTAGCTGAGCTTGTTAAAGGTAAATTCATAAAATAATATACGATTATAACTAAAGGAACTTCAACCCCGGCAATTAATAAAATTAAATAATAATTGCTATAAATATTGAAATAATATGGCATTAAAGAACCAAATCCTATTATAAAAATAAAACAATATGATACAAAGATTGATTTTTCTTCTCCAATAACTATAGGAAGAGTTTTTAAGTTATTTTCCTTATCTCCTTCAATATCTGCAATATCCTTTATTAATTCTCTTAACATGGTTAATCCAAAAGCTAAAATACTAGGAATTATCATAGGATTAATATTTCCGTGAGATAACCCAAAGAAAATAAAAGATAAACCAAGTATCATAGAAACAACCATATTGCCTATTATAGGAATGCCTTTTAATCTTAAACTATATATTATCATCAAGGGCAAAGCTAGGCCCACAGAAACTATCGTAGCTTTTAATGGTAGCAATAACGCCACTAAAGAGCCAACAATAAATAATATTATTGAAAAAAAAAGAGCTTCATTGCTATTTAATAAACCACGACTTAATGGCCTATTTGGTCTATTAATTAAATCTATTTCATAATCACAATAATCATTAAACGCATTTGCTGCCCCAGTATAAAAAACGACCACAAGTAATGTGTGCAATTTTATTATAGTATAATGAAAATTTCCCAAAATATATGCACTCATTAAAGCGGCAGATGCAGCTACCATAAGATTGATCGGGCGCATGATTATTATATAAGCTATAACCTTACTCAATTAACTAAAACCTTTAATATTCGTGGATCCCCATTTAAATCTGAAATCATTTCTATTTTAGAAAAAGATTGAATATCAAAAATATTTTTGACCAACCGTGGGTGTTGGTTGATACCTACTTCGAGTAGAACATACCCGCCGGGGACAACTATTGAAGGCGCTAATTCACTTATCCTTTTATAGAATGATAACCCATCAGATCCATCAGTAAGAGCAATCTTAGGCTCATATAATCTCACATCATCCATTATAGCTCCCATTTCATTTATTGGTATATATGGTGGATTGCATACAACCATATCCATTTTATTTTTATATGGTTGTGATAATATATCTATTTGTTCAAAGTTAATATCCACATTATGATTTTTTGCATTAATCATTGCAATATTTAAAGCTTTTTTTGATATATCTATTGCACTAATGTTCGCATTATTTAACTCTTTTGCTAATGTTATAGCAATACAACCAGATCCTGTACAAACATCTAAAATATTTTGATATGAACTATTATCCAATATTGATAATACAATATTAATTAATGTTTCTGTTTCGGGTCGCGGTATAAAGACATCATTGTTTACAATAAATTTTCTTCCATAAAACTCACAATTCCCTGTAATATACTGCGCTGGTTCCTTTTCTATCCTTCTATTTATCCAGGTATGTAATGTTTGAAGCTGTTCTGCGGTTAGCTCATCTTCATAACGAAGATATAAATCTAATTTTTGACAATCCAGGATTTCTTCTAACAACCATTCAGTTTCTTTCCGTGAATTCTCAAATCCGTTTAATGAGAAATATTTCTCCGCCCAATTAATTATATCTATAACCCGTGAATGGTTATTCTTTATTACGGGTTTTCTCATTACTTATTCCATTTGAAGCAATGCTTCTTGATCAGCAATTTTTAATTGTTCAATAAATTCGTTTAGTTGTCCATCCATAATGTTATCTAGTTGATATGAAGTAAAATTAATTCGATGGTCTGTTATCCTACCTTGAGGAAAATTATATGTTCTGATTTTTGCCGATCTATCACCAGTAGAAACCATTGATTTTCTTGCAACTGCCCTTTCTTTTGCAAGCCTTTCTTTTTCTTGAGCTAAAAGACGAGATCTAAGAACTTTCATTGCTGCAGAGCGGTTTTTATGTTGAGATTTTTCATCTTGACATGTAACAACAAGCCCAGTAGGAATATGAGTTATTCTTATAGCAGATTCTGTTTTATTCACATGCTGTCCCCCTGCTCCACTTGCCCTATAAGTATCAATTTTTAAATCTGAATCATTTATCTCAATTTCTGCATCTTCTGCCTCTGGTAAAACTGCTACGGTAGCTGCGGATGTGTGTAGCCTACCTCCTGTTTCAGTTTTAGGCACACGCTGTACTCTGTGCACACCACTTTCAAATTTCATCATACCATAAACAGAACTGCCTTTAACTGAAAAGATTATTTCTTTAAACCCGCCAATTCCTGTACCATTACTTGCGATAACTTCTCGAGTCCATACATTACGTTCAGCAAACCTACTATACATTCTAAATAAATCTGCTGCAAATAAAGCCGCTTCTTCCCCGCCTGTTCCTGCGCGTATTTCAATTATAGTATTTTTATTATCATTTGGATCTTTAGGAATTAATAAAATTTTAAGTTGATTTTCAAGATCAAGCAATTCATTCTCCATTTGAGTATTCTCTTCAATTGCTAGGATTTTTAGCTCTTCATCATCGCTATCAATTATAAGCTTATTCTCTTCAATTTGACTAACTAATATCAAATATCTATTTGCTTTAGGAATAACTGAATTAAGAAAAGTATGTTCTTTAGCTGTTTCTTTTAATTTATCAGAATTAGAAATTACTTTGGGGTCTGCCAAAAGAGATTCCAGCTGACTATAGCGATCTATTATTTGATTTAGTTTTTCTTTCATGCCATTTATATATAGAAAAAAGTGTCCTTATAAAAAGAAATTTTAAGGCCGCTTTATAATAAATATGCTACTTAGATGCTTTTTTATATTTCTTTTGATATTTTTCAATACGACCAGCAGTATCAACTAATTTCTGTTTACCTGTATAAAACGGGTGCGTAAAGGATGTAATATCACAATAGACCACATAATGTGATACGCCATCAATATCCCTTTTTTCATCGCTTGTCATCGTTGACTTTGTTAGAATTTCATCCCCTGTTGCAGAATCAACAAAAACAACCGGATGATAATCTGGATGAATTTCTTTTTTCATAAATACTCCTTTAATTTAATTCATTTAATGCTTTAACAACTCTATCAATGCCCTTTCGAATTGTATCTTTACTGACAGCATACGAAAATCTAATATGACCTGGCGCTCCAAAACCATCTCCTGGTACAGTCACTACTTTAGCAACGTCTAAGATGTAATCACAAAGTTTAAAAGAATCGTTCATTTTTTCTCCATTATAATTTTTCCCTAAATAATAAGAAAAGTCAGGAAATGCATAAAAGGCTCCACCGGGAACCGCACAATTGACACCTTTTATTTCTTTTAATAATCCGATCATTAGATCGCGTCTTTCTTTATACTTATTTCTCATATTTTCTACGCATTTTTGATCACCAGTCAGCGCAGCGATTGCAGCTTTTTGACCAATAGAGTTTGCACATGAAGTTGTCTGTCCCTGTAGCTTGCTCATTGCACCTATTATATTATGATTTCCAACGGTATACCCAATGCGCCAACCTGTCATAGCATATGTCTTAGATAAACTCATACAGGTTAATACTTCTGTATTATAATTATTAAGTTTTTCAGTGCTCACATATTGCCCATCAAAAACAAGTTTTTCATAACATTCATCAGAAATAACTATCAAATTATTTTGTTTAGAAATATCTAAAATTTTATTTATTGCATTGTTTGACCAAACTCCACCTGTTGGATTAGAAGGCGAATTAATTATCATTCCTTTTGTTTTGCTATTTATTTTAGAAATTAATTCATTGAAATTAGGTTCAAATTGACTGTTAGGTTCAGTGGATACAATGACAGACTCTGCATCTGCTAATCGGACAAACTCCGGAAATGAGACCCAATATGGAGAAAAAACAATTACTTCATCTCCTCTATCAAACAATACCTGACATGCAGTGTAAAGACTTTGTTTTTCACCATTTGATACAAGAACTTGATCTGGCGTAAATGTTAAACCGTTTTCTACTAAAAGTTTTTCACAAATTGCTCGTCTTAATTCAATCATTCCCGATCCAGCGGTATATTTAGTAAATCCTTCATCCATAGCTTCTTTTCCAGCTTGTATTATATGTTCAGGCGTATTGAAGTCTGGTTCACCAACACTCAAATTTATTACATCAATCCCTTTTGAACGTAAATCAGCAGCCCTACTTGTCATTTCCAAAGTAAATGAAGGGTTTACGCGATGAACACGATCAGAAAATTCTAATGCCGACATACACTAAACCTTATGCTGTTTTTCATGATATAATTCAGTATTAAAATTAGGTTCACTATCTTTTTTTTGATTATCAATATAGTTATCATTATTAAAGTTTTTTGATATTTTTCTTTTTAATCTATGCCTTCTCTTATCTTGTTTAACATTTAATTTATTGAAATCATCAGGCTGTATTTCATCTAGATCAGATTCAAAGCATTTATTTTCATCTAAACCTTGTAATCCTAGATCATCTTTATTAATTATTTGACAAGAATCTGCATTAAATAAAGTCCCATACCCTCTAGTTATTCCATTGCCTAAACCGATAAAACTTGGGAGATTAAAATTTGTTTTAAATACACCATCAAAGGCTCCCCATTTATTATCATCAATTGAAGCTGGTTCAATAGAATTAACTTTAATCATAGATAAAAACTTTTTGGGTGGAGTTAATTTTAATTCATTTGATATAAAAGCTAAGTTTTTCTCAAGTAATTTATTTAAAAAATTTACTTTATCTTCAGACTCCAATTTTTTGAATATTGTCCATGAGTTATTATTTAAAGCCGCCCAAGAAGTTAAAAATTGATAATTAACTGTCTCATCTTTGTAATTAAAAATATTTTTATTTTCATCAACTCTTTTTTCTAAAATATCAAACGTTATATTCCCAAAATCAAGTTGTTTGATATTATCTGTTAATTGTAAAACTGGTTCAACTCCATGACCTACGCCAGTTATAAATATTTTCTCATTTATAACCTTTACTTGAACTCGTGGATATAAATAACGATCACGGTATTTGCCATTAAGCATTGGTACAATAGCATATGATGAAAAATTGCGTATAAAAACACCCTTAATTTGATATGGTGTTTTTTTTACCGGCTTATCGGTAATTAAACAAGCTGCTATAGCTCTATCTTCTGATATACTTTTAGCTATGATTGTTCCTCAGAAATTATTTTATAAATAAGAATAGAGTTATTGGCTCATTGTATCAAGAAATTCATCATTCGTTTTAGTTCTTTTGATTCTCGATTGTAAAAACTCCATAGATTCAATAGTATTCATTTCATTAAGTAATTTTCTTAATATCCACATTCTAGCTAGGGTTTTCTTATCAAGAAGCAATTCTTCCTTTCTAGTCCCAGAGCGCACTAAATCAAAAGAAGGATAAATCCTTCGGTCGCTTAAACGCCTATCAAGTACTAATTCCATATTTCCAGTACCTTTAAATTCCTCAAAAATCACATCATCCATTCTGCTTCCAGTATCAATTAAGGCAGTTGCAATAATAGTAAGACTACCCCCTTCTTCCGTGTTCCTAGCAGCGCCAAAAAATTGCTTAGGTTTTTTAAGAGCATTAGCATCAACTCCTCCAGAAAGAATTTTTCCACTATGAGGAATTACAGCATTATGTGCTCTTCCTAGCCTTGTAATACTATCTAGAAGAATAACAACATCATCTCCAAACTCTACCATTCTTCTTGCTTTTTGAATAACCATATCAGCTACAGATACATGGCGTTCCGGTGGCTCATCAAAGGTCGAGCTCACCACCTCCGCATCAACATTGCGTTTCATGTCTGTTACTTCTTCAGGTCTCTCATCAATTAATAATATAAGTAATTTAGTTTCTGGGTGATTTGCCCTTATTGCATTTGCAATTTTTTGTAGAAGAATTGTTTTACCAGTTTTTGGTTGAGCCACTATTAATCCGCGCTGGCCTTTTCCTATGGGAGATACAAGGTCAATTATCCTAGTAGACATATCTTTTTTGTCTACTTCAAGGTTAAATTTTTCTTCTGGGTATAATGGAGTAAAATTATCAAATAAAGTAGCTTTTTTTACATCGTCAGGAGCATAATCATTCACAGCTTCTAATTTTAACAAAGCATAAAATCGTTCTTTTTGTTTTGGTGGGCGAATTTCACCAAAAACCTGATGGCCCGTTCTTAAACCAAAACGTTTTATTTGTGATGGACTTACATAAATATCATCCGGTCCAGGCAAATAATTATAATCAGGGCTTCTTAAAAAACCATATCCTTCTTTTAAAACCTCTAGAACTCCACGTGCTTGAAGAATGCCCTCTTTTTTATTGTGTGCCTCAAGAATCTTGACAATAAGATCTTGTTTACTTAAACCTGAGAACTCTTCAACTTCCAAATCATTTGCACATTTAGTTAGCTCACCAATGTTTTGGGATTGTAACTGATTAACATCCATAAGACGATTCCTTTAAAATATTATTATGTAAAAAATACTATTAGGGGAAAATTTGTGGCGCTTTGAAGTCACCCAATTGCATAAATTACATTAGATACTGACATTGTCAAAATTAATTTCAAAAAATTTATATATTGATTTTGCTGCATAATGACTACCAAAAATTATACTGATGTCCCCTTTTTCTGCTTTATCTGAAATATAACAAAACGCCTTTTCAATAGGGTAAATCACTTTGCATTTAATATTATTATTTTTTAAAGAATTAAATAATTCATTTTTATCCATTAATTGCGAATTTGGCAATGTTGATACAATTAATTCATCAAATAAGCCATTAAGCGCTTTAGCAATTAGATCAACTTTCTTATCCTCTTTTAAAATAATGAGACCAATATAGTTAATAGCATTTAAAGATTTTAAAGTTGACCTAATTGTGTTAATTCCAGCAGAGTTATGTGCTACGTCATAGAAAATAGGTAGTTTTTTATCCAGCAACTGAAAACGTCCTGGCCATATTGTATTCTTAAGCCCATCATTAATTGTTTGATAACTTAACCCATCCACAAAAAGGCTTGAAGCTCTAATTGCCAATGAAGCATTGTAAGCTTGATGTTCCCCTAATAAAGGAATTGAGAACTCCTTTTTTTCAACAACAAAATTTGTAAAACGCCAATCAATAATAATTTTTTCGGGATTATTAACTATTTCAATTTTAGAATTTAATATTTTTGCTCTACCAATAAGAATGTCCAATGCTTCTTTTGGCTGATTAGAAGTAATAACTGGTGTGTCTTTTTTTATTATTCCAGCTTTTTCAAATGCTATTTCGTTAATAGTTTCGCCCAAAATATTTTGGTGATCAATATCTATAGATGTGATAATTGTAAGATTTGGTTCTAATACATTTGTAGAGTCTAATCTTCCACCTAAACCAACTTCAATAATTGCTACATCAACTTTTTCAATAAAAAAATTATATAATGCTAAAACGGTAGTTGTTTCAAAAAAGGTTGATTTTATTTCATCAATATCATCATTTAACATTTTCATAAACTCAATAATAAAATCATCAGAAATTGGGATGCCATTTACTCTGATTCTTTCATTAAAACTTACTAAATGAGGTGATGTGTACAGCCCAACTTTTAAACCAGCTGTCCGTAAAATACTTTGGAGAATAGCTGCTGTAGACCCCTTGCCATTTGTTCCTGCAATATGAATAGTTTTTAGCTTATTATGTGGATTTCCACATCTATTCAATAATTCGTAGGTATGGTCTAAACCAACTTTTATTCCTAGGCGTTGTAGTTTAAAAAGCTTCTCTAAGATATGATTAATATCAGCTGATTGGTGCTGTTTTAACATTTTGAATAGGATATCCTAAAAATCTTCTAGCAATATTTGCAAAATTTGAAGGGGAATCTGTTACATAAAAATCTTGCTGTCCTTGTTTTGTATTATCATTAATTATATGATTATTTTTTAAAATCAAATATGCTTCTTTTGCAATAGAATCTGCTGAATCAATTAACATAAGATTATTAATATATTTTTTAATTGCTGGTTTTAATAGCGGATAATGAGTACAGCCTAATATCAGTGTATCAATTCTTGATAAGTCAAGGTTCTTAATATAGTGTGCTATTATAGCAGAAACTATTGGACCTTCTAATAAACCTTCTTCAACTAGAGGAACAAACAAGGGGCATGCTTGGGATATAGTATTTATTAAAGGATTGATTTTAAATAATTCCTTTTGATAAACTTTTGAGTTTATTGTTGCAATTGTTCCTATAACCCCCACTTTATTATTTTTTGTTAATTCAGCTGCAGAATTAGCCCCTGGAGTTATTACGCCTATAATGGGAATATTAAACTCATTTTGAAGCGTGGGTAAAGCAAGTGCTGATGCAGTATTACATGCTACAACAATTAATTTTGCATCCTTTTCTAAAAGAAACTGCGTTATTTGTGAAGAAAATTTAACTATAAGCTGTACGCTTTTATTTCCATACGGTACCCGCGCAGTATCTCCAACATACACGATATGTTCATTGGGAATTTTCTGTTTTATCGCATTTACAACTGTAAGGCCGCCTAATCCAGAATCAAAAATTCCTAAGGGTCTATTATCTGACATTAATTATCAGACATTATTTGTTCTTTTGATTTTCTAAAGCTCACAATCCCTGCATAAATCCCTTTTGCTATCTTTTGCCTATAGGAAGAAGATTTTAATTTTCTTTCTTCATTTGGATTAGAAATATATCCTGCCTCAACTAAGACATTTGGCATACTTGCACCAATTAAAACATAAAAGCCTGCTTGTTTTAACCCTCTATTAGGAGAATCTAATAATCGGTCTAATTCATCTTGTATATAAGCAGCAAGATCTTCACTTTCTTTCATAAACATACTTTGAGCCATCGTGGCCATGATTAATTTTTCTCCTGTCATAGAGCTGTACTTATTTCTTGATTTGCCTTCCTCCATTCTAATTGCTGAATTTTCTCTGGAAGCTACTTCAATAGCATCATCTGTTTTACCCGGTCTTAGCAAATAAGTTTCAAAGCCTCTAACATTCCTATTTGGATTAGAGTTTACATGAATACTTACAAATAGTTTTCCGTTGGTTGCATTTGCAATTTGAGTTCTTCTCCAAAGAGGTACAAATATATCTTCTTCTCTTGTATAAACAACCTTTATATGAGAATTTTTTTCAATCAACGAGCCGACTCTTTTTGTGATATCTAAAACAATATTTTTTTCCTTTGCCCCTCTCTTTCCTACGGCGCCTCCATCTTTCCCTCCATGACCCGCATCAAGAACTATGGTGTCTAACCTCCATCGATTCTTCAGTTCTTTTATATGAGAAGATAGTTTATTAAATGGGGTTCTTAGAGTTACAACTATCGCGTTAGGGTCACTACTTTGATAAACTTCATGCCCAATAATTTCAGTACGAATTCGGAACGCTAATTGAGCAGATTCATCAAATTGATTTGAAATAACTTTTGTTATTACTCCTTTGGTGTCGGTCTTTTTTATCATTGAAGTGTCAACCAAACCGTCTTTTACTGTTAGATAAAACCATCCATTAGCATTAATAAAAGAACTAATATCACCATCAGAAAATTGCTGAGATGTTTTTATTCTTAAAATTGTACCATTTGATTTTTGTTCAATGCTTACGCTATTAATGTTAAAGTTAATTAGATTCAAACTTAATAATTTTTTCCCAGCATCATAATCCGCTCCTGGATAAATACTATTTTTTAATATTGAAAAAAAAGATTTTGCAGGCACATAAATATCTTCTTCTTTCCCAACCGCATGTTTTGTTAATTGAAAGATTTTATCATTAACAATTATAAAGCTAGATAGATTGGATATCTTTACTCTATTATCTGATAAATATAAAACAATTTTTTGTCTAGCCGCATTTTCATATGGCTTTCTATCTGAAAGAATCCTCGAAATATCTTTAACAGATATATAAGGTTCTCCTTTATAATTTATTGTAGATAATTCATCTTCATTTTTATCAATAATATTTAACACTCCAATTGATGTGTCAACTGCAAAAATATTTGCCAATAGCGATAAATGGATTATTGATAAATAAAATATTCTAAAAACTGATTTTTGCATTATTATGAATTTACCAATATCAAGTTCAAAAATAAGATTCTATATATCGGAATTAATTTGAGCGTGGGGTGACATAAGAAAATAATATGAATTTCTAAACTGATAAAATATTTTCCGATGGTTAATGATTTCTATCATATGATTTTCTCCAACATATATACCTGATTCATAATGTAAAAATAATTTTCCCACTGAATTATTCAGCCAATAATACCCTGAATCTGTATATTTATCTTGGCAAGTATAATCAAATGTGCCATCAGAATTGAGTTTTAAATAATAATTTTGATTAAACTGTCGACTTTTATAATAATTTTTTTCAGAATTAATTATGTATGAACTATTACTATCTAATAATGAGTTGATATATTCTTCATTATTTATGATCCAGTCTTCTCCAGTAATAAAATTATTTTTCCCAGTTGTTGTGTTCAATAATTTTTGGGCAGATAGTTGTAAATATTTTAATTCTCTAGAACTATCAATTAGTGTCCATTCTTCATTAATAACTCTATCCACAGATTCATTATCACGAACTATGCATAAAACATTGCCTTTAATTAAGGGATTATAATTATAATTGAATAAAGTCCACTCTTCTAACCATAAAGGTATAGATTTATTGATTAATTTGCGTATACCAATAAACCTACCATTATTAGACCATGATGGTAGAACATAGCTTGTATCATTTAAATCGCCTTTATCTTCTAATACCCCATTTCTATCCCACCAATAATAATTATTGTCTTCAAAATGAAAACGAATTTGTCCATTATCATGCCAAATATTTCCTTGGGTCATTTTCAGGTTCTCATTGACAATAAGTTGTGACAATCGATTCCCATTTGAATGCCACCATATAACTGAATTATAAGGATCTAAAACCCCTTTAGAATAAATTGCTTCATGCATTAATGTTCCATTGTTGAAATAACGCAATTCCTTTATTAATTCATTATTCATTATATCATAAGTTCTAATAACTGCTGGAGACCTATCTTTATACCATCTAGTAATTCTTTCTTTAAATCTATTTGGAATTAATACTGATAAATCATTTAAAGGAATATTTCTACCCTTCATCACTATATGGATAGAATTATTATCATTACAATTGATTAATAGTAATAGAAGTAATATAATTTTTAACAATTGCTTGCTATCATTCCGTAATCAATTACATGTAACGACTACTAATTAAATATTAGAAATTAAATAAGAAATGATAGCGCCCCATTTTCAGGGGCGTTATCATTAATTGCTGAGATAATCGGTTTATTTGTTCGGATACATCATATAGATCAAATACAGGACCAATAAACCCGCTAGGCCATTATCGCCAATCTGCGAGAATAAATTTCCTACACCTGCAATGACGCCAAAAGGATCATTGAATAAAATACCAACGATTATTCCGAGGACAACCAAACTAATAAGTAAATCTGTTAGTTTTGCAATCCAACCGGTTAGCTTTGCTATCGCATCATTCATATAATTCCTCCTATATGTTAAGGAAGGGCCAGGGCTCTTATATCAAAGAGTCCTACATCATACCCTATTGTTTTAACCTACAGGAAAGAAACAAATATTAATAATGCGAGCAGTCCTGCTATGCCACCATCCATAAAGGAATTAACTAGTTCAGTTAATCCCAACACAGGATCCATTCCTGTTGGGTATAGTATATTAGCAAAAACAAAGAAAACGACTAGTCCTTTAATTAGACTAACGATTCCACCTACTACGGAATTAACGGTTGAAGCTACATCAGCCATATTGTTCCTCCTTGATTTGGTTTTTAATAAAAACGGAGACAAAACTCCCCGTTTCTTGGCATGTGACGTATTCGTTATTTACGAATATTTCCATTCTTAAAGCAAATTTAAGAATAATTATATATATTGCAATATTATAATTAATTAAAATATAAAATCTACGCTTGGTAATAAAAATTTATCATACGTTTCTATATCCGCGAACAACGCTATAAATAACTAAATATTTAGTAAAAATATTATATGGTAGAAAATGATTCAAAAATTTTATAATAATAGCAAAAAATGAGTTGAAAACTATAAGTCCCTTGAAACTTTTTGTCCAATCTCCCCCTAGTTCTTTATAATGTTTCGGGTGCCGTTCTAATAATATTGGAAGATTGTATTTTCCATAAATTTCCATTTGAGAACAAAATTGTTCTAATGTTCTCTTATGATAATGCTCTGCAATAATTTGGGATGAATAATAAAAAGATTTGGGGGAAATATCCCATAGCCTTATAGCCAAATCTGTGTCTTCTCCACCATAAAGCTTTATCTTTTCATCAAATAAGCTTGTTTTTTCAATTGCATTTCTCTTGACAGCTGAATTATTAAATAAAAACCATGTTGGCCCAATTATAGATTCTTCACCAAATTGACGTGCGCCACGAAGTTTGCTGTAAAAATATTTATCTAGCTTATTTGGAATTTCTCCTTTTGGCAGAACTATTTCTCCAAGTACTCCAGTAATTTCTTTTGTCATTAATATTTTTTCAATATTTAATAGCCAATCAGGCGGAATAACCATATCGCTATCAATAAAACATATAATTTCTGAATTTCCTCTTCTTATCCCATAGTTCCGTGCTGTAGAAAGTCCTTTATTTGATTCAAAACTAATTACAGTAAGGTTCTGCTCCGAATCAAATCTATTCAAGGATTTTAATGTATTATCTGTAGAGCCATCATCAATTACTATAACTGAATATTCATCTTTAGAATATTCTTGCGAAAAAATGCTATTTAAGGACTTTTCAATTATATGCTCTACATTATAACATGGAACAATAATATCAAATTTTGATTTATGATTCATAGCCATCCAAGATCTTCATAATAGCTATATAATACATTTGAAGTATTAGTATAATTATGAAATTTGTCTACCCAGGAAAAACTTTTTTTCTTGTATTCAATTATTTTATCCTTATTACAAATTAACTCAGATAAAACAACATATAATGATTCTCCATCTGCATTTATAAATGGGTGGTCTGGAATAAAATTAACATATTCTGGTAGTAGTTCAGTTACACAACATAGTCCCATTGAAAGTCCTTCAACTGAATTCATGCCGTATCCCCATCCTCCTCTATTATGAACTTGATCAATCAATATATCACATGATTTTTTTATTTCCTGTGCTTCATTAAAAGGCTTGTCCTCTATCAAAATAAACTCGACTCCTTTTTCTTTAGCTAATCTCTCACAAATTGGAATAATTGTTTCACTCCCCTTATAGTGCCTATCGGTTGGAGCGTGACATATCCTAATTGGATCATTTATTTTTATATCATGTGAAAACTGTTTTGTATCATAAGGTAAAAACATATACTTCATATTAGGATGTTTATTCAACAAATCTAATTCACTAGTAATATTTAATTTACTTGCCTTATTCAGAGGTTTTAATACTCCTCTGGTTCTTAAATCTTGGCCATGATAGGTGCATGAAATAGCTTTATCTAAATCTATTAGTTTATCTACAAATCTACAATCACGGTAAAACTCTAATCCCCATTCAAAATGATATATATCATAATCAAATAAATTATTTTTTTTTATAGCTGGTTCTACATAAAAATTCCACAGCCAATCCCGAAAATGAAAAAAATATTTTTCTACTCTACTATTAGGTGTCCAAATAGGGGGGTAGCCATTTTTTTGCTTATAATCCCCTAAAGCTCCTCTAAATAATTGATAATATTTATGCCGCCAAAACATATACCAAGATTTTGAATTAACTAAAGGAAGATCTAAACAAATCCCTGGGTCAAAATTATTCCGGGATTTAAATAATGTAATAAATTCGCATTTATTCCCCTTTTCTTTATGAGCCAGCTTCCACATGGTTAATGTGTTAACCGTGTTTTCTGGAGATATATAGAGTATTTTCATAATTATATATTTAAATAATCACATATAATATGTTTGTTATATAATTTGGTTCCAAACCCATATTAAGTTGTTAAGAATAAGAGTTTATGCTGTTTATATTAGATTATTGTTCATTAATTGATTTAATAATATTGAAAGTAAATTTACGACTGGATCAAAATCAATGAAGCTGTTAATTGTCCCATCCTGGTACCCAACGAATATACATCCTGAAAGCGGTACTTTCTTTAGGGATAGGGCGATAATACTTCAACGATGTGGGTTCTCAACAACTATAGCATCACATGTTTTACATTCAACTCGAGATATATTAAGATTTAAACAAAATGTAAGTAATATAGAAACTATAAATGATTGTGGGGTTTTAGTTTATAAAACTGAAGCAATAAATGCATTTCCAAAAATGCCTAGAAAGGCATTTAATAGTTACAAAAATTCAATATTATCCCTTGTTAAAAATGTTATTAATAAATCTAAACCAGAATTTGTATTTATAAATTCTTCTCTTTATGGTGGTGCTGCCTTAGCAAGATATTTATATGATGAAATGATACCATTTATGGTTTCTGAGCACTTAAAAGAGTTTATTGGTAATGATGAATTTTCCTTGTTTCAAAAAGAATGCATAAATGAATGCTATAATTATTCTTCTAAGATAATCGCTACTAGCGAAGTTTTAAAAAGTAATATTATTGATAAATTTAATATTGATAGTGAAAAGGTAGTGTTGATTCCTAACCCTGCTGATACTGAATATTTTTTACCAAAAAGAAGAAAATTAGATGGGCCTTTTACCTTTATTTCTATAGCATTACTCCGCCCTGAAAAAAGATTAGACCTATTAATTAAAGCATTTTCAATGCTATCTAAACAAATTCCAAATATTGTACTTACTATTATAGGCGATGGTCCTGAAAAAGATAAGCTAAAATTATTATCGTATGAGCTAGAAGTAAATAATCGTATAAATTTTATTGGATATCAAAAAAAAATAGCTGTGGCAGATATTCTTAGAGATCATGATGCTCTAGTCTTATCTAGCCAAGTAGAAACTTTTGGTGTGGTTCTCGTTGAAGCAATGAGCGTTGGATTACCAGTTATAGCAACAAAATGTGGCGGTCCGGAGTCAATTATTTTACCAGAAACAGGAATGCTAGTGGAATCAAATGACAAAAATAAATTGTGTGTTGCTATGAAAGATATGGTTGAAAACTATGATAATTATGATTCAAAAATAATTAGGAAAATAGCCATAAAAGCCTATGGTGATAAGGCTTATGGAAATAATATCAAGAATGTCATCACTTCTGTTCTTTCGGCCAAAGATTAATAGTTTTTTTTATAATTTTTACCTCACTTTTATACAAAAAACCAGTTAATAATAAAGCAAAAGGATAGTATAATGTTAAAATATACTTATTTGTATAATCCTGACTACTTATATAATATAAAAAAGAGATAATACTCATCGTAAAAATTATTCTAATTATACGACCCCATTCATATGAAATAGGAAATAAACGACTATTAACCATGAACATTATTACGAACATTATTATGAAAGACATACAAGTTGCTATTGCGGCCCCTTGTCCTCCATATTTAGGAATCAAATAAAGATTAAATATAATATTGCTAATAGCCCCTATAGCCCTAGAGATAGCTATCCATAATGACTTTTCTTGATGAAAAACTCCAGGCAATTGCATTAAATACAATCCATAAAAAACATAGCCTAGAGATATCCAAGGTACTATTAATGTTGAAGGCCAATATTGTTCTCCATATAATGAAATATTTCCAAATTTCATCCTAACAATATTATCAACCCATAAAAGTAATATAACCCATATAAATCCTAATAAAGCAAATACATAAGAATTAATTCTAGCATATAAAGGTTTATATTCATCTTCTACACCCATTTTCAAAAAAAATGGTTGCCATGCCATATTGAAGCCCATGACAATCAACATCATTAACATGCCTAATTTATAACCTGAGCTATAAATACCAACTGTGTATAAATCTGTCATTTGTTTCAATATATATCTGTCAGCTAATTCCATCATCATCGCAAAAACACCGGATGGCAAGAAAGGAAGCCCAAATTTCATCATTTTCCTCCATGAAGAAATAGATGCTTTTTTAAAATTGATGCGATTATAAATAAATGGAATTGTTATAATAAAAAGGATAGTTGAAATGATAAAATTGCTTAATAAAACACCATAGACCCCCATTTTAAATTGCAGTACAAATAAAATATTAAGTAATAATGATCCAATCACATTTATCAAACTAAATACTATGTATGCAAACGGTTTATCTTCAGCTCTAAATATCAATTGAGGTATAGACCACATTACATCTAAAGCAATAATCCACCCAACTAATAGAATTAACCTATCATCATTAGTGCCAAGTAATATGGGGGAAAAAAACTTCCTTAAAAAAGTTATAATCACACCAAAAGAAATAGAAGTAATAAAAAAGGAAACCCATGCTGAACTAAAATAAACAGTTTTTTCTATTAAATCAGATTGAACATATCTTTTCATAAGTGCTGCATCTAAACCATAATGCATTACTACACTCATGAATCCCATTATGACATATGCTAATGATATAATACCATATTCATCGGGTGTAAATACATTTGTATATAATGGAAGTAATAAAAAAGTAACAACTCGAGCTAATATATGCCCCAAACCATATATTAGTGTATTTTTTGATAAACTTATTATTTCTTTTTGCAAAATATTTTAGAAATGAAAAGCCAATGTATCTCTAAAAATTCCACTAGATCCAAAGTTTTCTTTAAACTTAGCTAACCCCATATTTGGTTTTTCGTTTACAGTAAATATTCCAAAATCAAAAACTTTGAAATTATTATTAATTGCATCTTTCAATATTTCATAAAACAATAAATTAATTGGTCTATATTCTTGATAGTTTTCATCGTGGCTAATATAAAATGCAAGAATGACATTATTATTTGCAATAAAGTTAATGACACCACCTATCATTTTATTATCTAAGAAAGCCGCGTGAAGTAAAATATTTTTGGGGAATAATTTTTTAAGTTTTAATAATTCATCAACAGTGTGCGTAGGGTTTACATTATGACGATTCTTAAGATTCTTTTTTAAAATATTATAAAATGAATTGAAATCATCACTATTCTTAATAATTAAGCCTAAACGCTGAGCTTTGCGTAACGCTTGCCTATGTGAAGGCCTAAATTTATTTACATTCTCTTCTATAGAATCCTCTAAAAAAAGGATGCTGCTAACTTCTCGTTTTTCATATTTATATCCATATCTGAGCAAAGAATAATCAATATAATTTGTTTTTCTTTTATTATAAATAATTGGAGGTAAAGTTATTCTAATTCCAGAAAACTTTTGTTTTTTTATATATATATTTAATTGATTTACTAATTGAAGCGCATCGCTAAAAGAAAGATCTACTGGGGTAACAAAAGATCCCATTGATGCTCCTGGATGCGAAACTAGAACTTTTTTATCTGATTCAATTGTTTCAACGGCAGGAAAAATACTTAAGGGTTTATTGTTTTTATAAAAAATTAGACTATGATCAATAAACCTTTTCTTAGAATGATATGATAAAAACTTTCTTGTATGAAAAAGAGTTCCATTATTTGAATGTTGAACAATTTTTTCCCATTCATCTGAAAAGTTATTATTGAATCTATCAATAGTGATCATACAACTGAATTTAACGAATATGTATAGGTGATTTGTTCCAATTTTTTATAAGCTTTATTATTAATATTAGATAGCTATTAAATATAATATGGACAAATTAGATTACTTATTAAATGTATAATTCAAGCATTCATAAAATAATTGCTCGTGAAATATTGGATTCTCGAGGAAACCCTACTGTTGAAGTTGATGTTTTCCTTTCAAATGGCGCTTTTGGTCGCGCTGCAGTACCCTCTGGTGCTTCTACAGGAAAACATGAGGCCATTGAACTGCGAGATAATGATAGTTTACGTTATCTAGGAAAAGGTGTAAAAAAAGCTGTTGAGAATGTTAATACAATTATTGCTGATGCAATAATAGGCCTAGATGCGTTCAATCAAAAGAATATTGATGATACAATGATTTCATTAGATGGGACTTCAAATAAATCATATCTTGGCGCAAATTCAATACTTGGGGTTTCACTGGCAGTAGCAAAGTCCGCATCAAATGCTAAGAATAAACCTCTGTATGAATATCTAAACAAAGATAGAATATATACAATGCCGATACCGATGATGAATATTATTAATGGGGGCAGTCATGCAGATAATAATATAGATTTTCAAGAATTTATGGTTTTCCCTATTGGTGCAAAGTCTTTTTCTACAGCATTACAAATGGGGACTGAGATTTTCCATCAATTAAAAATAGTCCTTAAGGACCGTGATCTTAATACTGCGGTTGGGGACGAAGGTGGCTTTGCTCCTAATTTGAAATCGAATGAAGAAGCAATAGAGGTTATTTTAACTGCAACAGATAAAGCTGGTTATAAAGCTGGTGAGGATATTTATATAGCATTAGATGTTGCTGCAAGTGAAATTTTTGATAAAAATAAATATATAATAAAATCAGAAAACAAATCTTTAACATCTGATCAAATGATTTCATATTATAAAAATCTGATTAATAAATATCCTATAATTTCTATTGAAGATGGCCTAGCTGAAAATGATTGGGATGGTTGGGCGTCAATTAATGAAGAGCTAGGAAATAAAATCCAAATTGTAGGTGATGATTTAACAGTTACAAATATAAATCGATTAAAGAAAGCGATTGATTTGAAAGCTATGAATGCAATTTTAATTAAATTAAATCAAATTGGATCTTTAACAGAAACCCTAGAAGCTATAGATCTGGCTAAGAAAACTAATTTTGGTGTAATAATTTCTCATAGATCAGGTGAAACAGAAGATACGACTATAGCAGATTTAGCTGTTGCATGTGGAGTTGGACAAATTAAAACAGGTAGTGTGTCACGCACTGATCGTACCTGTAAATATAATCAACTTCTTAGAATTGAAGAGAATCTATCTAATAAATCCAAATATCCAGGATTAGAAGTTTTAGGTCATTATGAGACGTAGCTATAGATCAAAAAAAAGAGGAAATTTTAATTCAACTAGGTTTCAACAACAATTGATTCGTGCGATTCTTGTTCTTGGTTCATTAATGCTGCTTATCATTTTTTTCTTTGGAGATCATGGTTTATATCAACTATATCAATTACGATCAGAAAAAGAAAAAATACAATCTACAATATCTTTCCTGAGAGAGAAAAAACAGCTATTGGAAGAAGAAAAAACAAAACTTAGCTATGATCTTAAATATATTGAACAGCTTGCACGAGAAAGGTATAGAATGGCAAAAAAGGGTGAAAAAGTGTTTAAGGTAATTGAAAAAGATTCAAAATAGTCTTAAAACCCTAAATTATAGTATACTCTATCACCTCCAAGTTTTCCCATACAAACCAATTCAATATTCTTTGGTTTTGATTTAAAGTCATAATATAATTCTGCAATCACATGATCTCTAGGAGAAATTATTGCCAAACCCTGATGTTTGCCTTTAAATGGATTAAGCTCTCCTTTATTATTCCCATAACCAATAGCTTTTAATAATGCCATTGCAGAAAAATCTAATTCTTTAGAATGGCTACTATTTGCAACGCGCAATTTTATCTCAATTTGATTTCCATTTTTATTAGAAGAAATTAATTTATATTTTGCATTATCAGCGGTTTGTGTAATACCAACCTCATGAGATACGCGCCCCTCAAGAAGAGACTCAACAGGAATATAAAATTCTATTGTGGCCTTAACAAATTTACCAGATTTATCTTTTTTTAATTTTGTTAAAGAAGATCCGGGGAATATTTCTCCAACAATATTATCCTTGTTATTATTGGGCTTAATATAGATAGCTGTTTTTTTTATTACCTCTGTAGTTTGGGCAAATAGTCCAATTGATATAAAAAAGAGTAGAAAAAATAATTGTTTCATTAATATATTATTAATTAGTCAATGTATTTTGTCTAATAAAAGCATCCATATATATTTCAACCCTGCGGTTCTTTGCTCTTGCCTTTCTAAGATCAACAGAGTTTTTCCCTATTGAACTAACTGGTAAAACAGGACGGTATTCTCCATATCCCATTGCAGAAAATTTACTTTCAGGAATTTTTGAAAAATCGCTTAGAAGTTTAACAATATTTAATGCTCTTGCTGTGGATAGGTCCCAATTGCTTTGGTATATAGCATTTTTAGGTAATGGCAAATCATCTGTATGCCCCTCACATCTAATTTCTACATTAAGAAAACCTCCTCTTTTTTCAATTGCGCTCAACAACTTCGCAAATCTATCATCATCATATACATTTAACAATTTTGATACGCGTACAATTCCACCAATTTGCCTTAAAAGAGGGTAAACTAAAGGCTGAACATCATCATCCATTGATTTAAATAAACGACCACTTGCCATAGTAATTTTTACACCTTTTGTCACGCGATCAACAGAAACATAGGAAGACTCAATATTCTCTTTTAATTCTTTATAGGTTTCGTCTAAAAGCATATTAATTACCCTATCAATATGCTTTTCTGCATCATTAAGAATTACTAATAGTAAAATAAAGAATGTTAATAATAAAGTTACTAAATCAGCATAAGTAACTGCCCATGCTGTACTTTTAGCTTTTGCTTCTTCAGCAGACATTCCATATGAATCAGCAGACATATATTAATCATCCTTACGAGACGATTGTGGAACAAATGTCATCAATTTTTCTCGCATTAGGAGTGGGTGCTCTTTAGAGTGGATGCTTATTATTCCCTCAACTACAATGCTCTTGAGCATCATTTCTTCCTGCGATTTGCGAGCTAGCTTCCCACCAATGGGAAGAAATACTAAATTTGATAGAAGAACACCGTAAAAAGTGGTTATTAATGCTAATCCCATGCCGCCTAGTAGCTGAGAAAATTTTTGTGCAATATCGAAATCCATACTACTTACATCTGCAGAATTCCCACCTGAAAAGTTATTCATCATTACAATTAAACCCATCACAGTCCCCAACATCCCAAATGCTGGAGCATAAGAACCTAAATAAAAAAATATTTCCTGCCCCATTTTATGTCTTTTTTGAATATTGCTTAATTCTAAGTTCAAATAGTTTCTTAACCGCGCAGGATCACGCTCATTAATAGCTAGCTCTATCCCATTACGCAAAAATGTACTTTCAATAGATGGTAAATCAGCTTCTAAAGATAAAACGCCATTTTTTCTAGCTTTCTCTCCTTTTTCAACTATCTGTTCGATAATTCCTTGATAATCATGATCCTCACTTGTAAAAACATTTTTTACAACAGAAAATAATCCAATAATATTTTTTAAAGGATAATTAACCATTGCTGCTGCAATTGTTCCGCCAAAAACAACAAGAAGGGCATTACTATTCATAAACCATCCCACATCACCATCTTGTCTAATTATCCCTAGAAAAATAATTCCTACTCCAGAAAGGAGGCCAAGTATAGTTCCAATATCCATTACTATCTGTTATTACTCAATACTTTATATATTATTAGATGATAAGGCGCAATTTAATTGCTTTATAATATAAATAATCATTTTACATTGCATCTATAATTAATTAAGCGGGTAATTAAATATTTATGTTATTAGAGAAAAAGAATATTATTGTTGTTGGTGGCACATCAGGCATTGGAAAATCAGCAGTAAAAGCATTTATAAATGAAGGAGCTTTTTTAACTGTTGTTGGAAGAAATAGTAAAAAATTATCAGATGCCAAAGCATTATTTGGTGATAATGGAATAACTATAGAGGGCGATGCCTCTAACCAGGAAACTATCAATATTGCTATAAAACAAGCAGTGGGTAAATTTGGAGATGTACATGGGCTATATCATGTGGCTGGTGGTAGTGGAAGAAACAAAGGAGATGGCCCAATACACAAAGTAACTGATAAAGGATGGGATTACACTAAATCAATTAATTTGGATTCTACTTTTTACTCAAATCGAGCAATAATCAACCAATTCATTAACCAGGGGAGGGGAGGGGCAATATTGAATATGAGTTCGGTTTTAAGTTTTTCACCATCTTCAAAATTCTTTTCAACTCATGCATATGCTTGCACAAAAGCAGCTATTATTGGATTAAGCAAATCACTCGCATCATATTATTCAAAATATAATATCCGTATTAATGTTATTTCTCCTGGCTTAATCGCAACCCCTATGTCTGAAAGGGCACAGTCTGATAAAGAAATAATTAGCTATATAAAAAAAAAACAACCCTTAGATGGCGGTAGAATTGGTCAGTCATATGATCTTGATGGGGCAGCAATATATTTTATGTCTGATAAATCAAACTTTACTACCGGACAGGTTCTAAGTATAGATGGAGGATGGACTGTTAATGGTTAAAAAAAATAATATAGAACAGGCTTTATCTAAATCGAAAGTTATTGCAGTAATTGTAATTGATGATTCTAAAAAAGCATTATTACTTGCTGAAACATTGTTTAATTCTGGAATTACTTGTGCTGAAATAACATTCCGCACAGATGCAGCAATTAAATCTCTCGAAATTTTTTCTAAGTTTAATAGATTCACACTTGGAGCTGGCACTATTACGAATATAAAACAGTTTCATTCTGCTATTAATGCTGGTGCAGAATTCATAGTCTCTCCGGGATTTGATGAAGAGATAGCTATTGAAAGTTCAAAAAATAATATAAAGTATATACCAGGATGTTGTACCCCAAGCGATATACAAAATGCAATAAATAATTCAATTAAATTGCTGAAATTCTTTCCTTCAGAGGCCTTTGGAGGTGTAAAAACACTAAAAGCACTTAGTGGCCCATATTCAAATGTGTCTTTTATCCCAACTGGTGGAATAAAAACAAATAATATTAGAAAGTATTTATATCTTGATTGTGTTATTGCATGTGGGATGACAGAAATTGTAGACCGCAAGTTAATTGTAAATTCGGATTTTGATACAATTTCTAAATTATCTAAAGAAGTTATTTATGAAGTATCAATATAAATTTATTTTAAAAATCATTTTTCTCAATTATAAACAATAGGATTTATATATGAAAGATTCCCTTCTTAGAACTACTGTTGTTGGAAGCTATCCCCTCCCCGGATGGTACGAACATGCGTTTTCTAATATTTCTTCATTTGGTGAATACGATCGTGATGAGCTTATTAATGATGCAGTATCTATTGTTATTGGAGACCAAATAACTGCAGGATTAGATGTTATAACAGATGGAGAGATGTCAAGAAGAGACTTTAATTTATCTTTTTACAGTCTCATTGAAGGAATTGAAAAAGCAACGAAAAACTCAAGGAGTTTTGGTCCCCCCGCACATGATCAGCGTGGAAAATATAATATAATTGGAGAGTTAAATGCGCCGAATGGCCTTGGTGTTGTAGAAGACTTTGAACGTCTAAAAACCTTATCTCCTTTGAATCGCCCAATACTTAAAGCAAGCATCCCTGGGCCTTATACATTAAGTGGTAGAATTATTCCGGGTAAACAATTCTCTGATCGTTATAAGATAACAGAATCTCTTATTCCTATAGTAAGAAATGAATTAGAACAATTAGTTAATTCGGGGTGTAAAGAAATAACGGTCGATGAACCATCAATGAGTTGTTACGCATACAAAGAAGATCCTTTAAAATTTGTTAATATTTTTAATCGAACAATAGAACCTATTGTTGGAAAAGCTAATATTTCAATCCATTTATGTTTTGGAAATTATAAGGGACGCGCTGTGAGTCCTCGCTTATATAAACCCATGTTTCCATCTTTTTTGGATATGAAAGCTGATGAAATACATGTAGAAATGGCGAGTAGAGAGTTTGCTGAATTAGAAATTATCGAAGAAATTACAAAGTATAAAAATGTTGCTGTGGGTATTGTTGATGTTAAAAGTTACTTCATAGAATCTGTAGATGAAATATCTGCAAGAGTTAATAAATGTTTAAAATTTTCTGAGCCAGAACGCATATCATTTTCTCCTGATTGTGGCCTTAGCCAAACGGCCCGATGGGCAGCAAAACAAAAATTGAAAAATATGGTAGATGGCGTTAGAAAAGTTAAAGAATCACTATAATAATATGCGTAAAGCTTATTGCTCAGAGGAATCTTTTCTTAATAGTGTTAATAAATACAAAAATGATATGAAAAATTTTAATGTATGGTGGTTAGGTCAGAGTGGTTTTTTAATACAATGGCAAGGAAGACATTTACTTATGGATCCTTATTTATCAGATTCTTTAACAAAAAAATATGCGAAAACTGATAAACCACATAAACGAATAACTGAAAGGGTCGTAAATCCATTAAAAATGGATTTTATTAACGTAGTAACAGCAAGCCATTCACACACTGATCATTTAGATCCTGAAACATTATTACCACTTGTTAAATCAAATAAAAATATCGATTTAATTGTCCCTGCTGCAGAAATAGAACTTGCTAAGGAGCGATCTAGCTTATCTAAAGATAAGATAAAATTAATTAACGCAGGAGAAGTAATCGAATCAAATGGATTTAAATTCCATGCAATTCCATCAGCTCATGAAAAAATAAAGAAAGATGAAAATGGAAATCATTATTATTTGGGTTATATAGTTGAGTTTGGGCCTTGGACTATTTATCACAGCGGCGATACTGTAGAATATGATCAAATGGAAAAATATTTAACACAATGGGATTTAGATGTTGTTTTTCTTCCTATAAATGGAAGAAAAAGCGAAAGAAGAGTCCCCGGAAATATGTGGGGAGATGAATCTGCTTCGTTAGCAAAAAGAGTCAATGCGAAAGCGGTTATTCCACATCATTTTAATATGTTTACATTTAATACAGAGCCGCCGAATGATTTTATCGCTGAAGCAAAAAATTTAGGGCAGATATTTTTTGTACTAGAGAATGGTCAACATTGGTCAAGCAATCAATTAAATTAGTTTTGTCAAAACAAATAAATAATTATCAATTATTAACTTATTCAATAATTGCAGCATTAGGTGGATTGTTATTTGGATTTGATACTGGGGTTATATCAGGAGCAATCCCATTTATTAAAGGTGAGTTTGAATTAACTGCATATCAAGAGGGCTTTGCGATTAGCAACTTGATGATAGCATGTACTATTGGAGCATTTTTATCAGGGCCATTAGCTGATTGGGCCGGAAGAAAAAAGGTGCTGATTTTTTGTAGCCTTCTTTTTTTAATTTCTGCAATATTCTCGGCATTACCTCAATCTTTTATAGAATTAGTAATTGCAAGGTTTATCGGAGGTCTTGGTGTTGGTATGGCTTCAGTTGTTTCACCTATGTATATAACTGAAATCTCTCCAGCAAGTATTCGAGGAAGGCTTGTCGCATTAAATCAATTAGCAATCGTTGTTGGGATTTTATGTTCATATCTATCAAACTGGTTGCTATTAGATACCGGTATAAATAATTGGCGTTTTATGCTAGCCACTGAAAGTCTACCGTCTCTTGGTTTTTTATTTGGTCTAATATTTGTCCCGGAATCTCCAAGATGGCTTATAAAAAAAGGGGATGAGCAGGGTGCCCTTAGCATATTGTATATTGTATCGGGTAAAACTAATGCAGTTAAAGAATTAGGAAAAATTAAAGAATCATTATCTAGAAAAAAGGCATCTATTAAAGAACTATTACATCCATCTCTAAGGAAAGTAATAATAGTTGGTATTCTTTTTTCATTATTTGCTCATCTTACTGGTATTGATACGATTATTTATTATGGTCCAATTATCTTTTTAGAATCTGGATTTCAAACAAATGACGCATTCCTTGCATCAGTAATAATTGGTATTACAAATCTTGTATTTACTATTCTTGGTATGCTTATGGTTGATAAATTTGGAAGAAGAATTCTTTTATTAGTTGGTATGGCAGGGATGGGGATTTCAATGGCGCTTGTAGGATTTTGTATGGAAAGCGATATTATAAGCGCAAAGTGGACATTGCTATGGATAATAATTTATATAGCGTCTTTTGCAATGAGTATTGGAGTAGTAATATGGGTATACTTATCAGAAATATATCCAACAAAAGTAAGGGGGCAGGCTTTATCTGTTGCAATGATGGTTCTATGGTTGGGTAATGTTATTCTAACTCAACTTTTTCCTATTATGATGGAAGTTTTTAGTGGTAGAACATTTTATATCTTTTCAATTATTTGTTTAATATCATTTATTTTCTTTGTCACAATGATAAAAGAAACCAAAGGGTTGAGTTTAGAAGAAATAGAAAAAATCTGGTTATAATTTATTATTCAAATATTCTTAAAATAAAAAATAATGATTTTTGGAGGAATTGACATTGGTGGGACATCTGTAAAGGTTGGTTTTGCTGATGTAAACGGTAAAATACTATGTAGTGACTCATTTTATGTAGAAAACATAGTTGACTATAATGATTTTCTCAAAACATTACATAACTCAATTATATCGTTAATCAATAACTTAGATAATAAAAATTTAATTCTTGGATATGGTGTAGGTTGCCCTGGGAGAATAAATGTAAAAAAAGGGAAAGTTATTTGGTGTAAGGGGAAACTTGAATATATAGAAAATCAAACATTAGGGCCAGATCTTGAAGCTTTGCTTGATAAGCCTGTAATTTGTGATAATGATGTGAATTCAATTGTCTTAGGGGAAGCGCACTTTGGAAGAGGTAAGGGTTTAGATATTGTAATTGGATTAACCTTTGGCACAGGTATCGGTGGTGGAATTGTTATTAATGGGAATATAATTCGAGGAGAACATTTTGCTGCAGGACATTTTGGATATATGTGTCACGATTCAAATGGTAGAATGCATGAAAGTGGAAATGCTGGAGCAGCAGAAATAAATGCATCTCATTCTGGTGTTTTATATAAAGTAAGAGAGGCAATTCAGTTGGGGGTTAAAACATCTCTAGAAAAAGTTATTAATACTAATAATTTTGGTTTCAATTATATTTATGAAGAGGCAAAAAAAGAGGATCAATTTTCTATAAGATTGATTCAAGAATTGGAAAACGAGATGTCTATTCTTATTACAAATCTTATTTTTGCCTTTGACCCTTCTATAATATTAATAGGTGGTGGATTATTAAATCCTGAAAAAGAAATTATAACAAGGGTAAAAGAAAAAATAATAAAACGGGTTGGTTTTCTTAAGAAGAACGAAATAATTATAGAACGCATGTCGTCATATGAAGAAGATGGAATCTTAGGGGGAGTAGCATTAGCCAAAATGGGAATAAATAAAGTAAATAAAATTTGAAAGGATCAATATTATGAGCGCTAGTTTAGATTATTTTAATAAAACAATAGAATTGATTAATAATCTTCGAGATAATGAAATGATTAATATTTTAAAAGCTTCTGAGTTATGTGCAAAAAGTATAAGTAAAAAAGGTCTTGTGTTTATGTTTGGTGCTGGTCATTCTAGAATAATGTGTGAAGAGATGACTCCAAGGCAAGGATGCTTCCCGGGTTTTTTTCCGCTTGTAGAACATGCCGTTTCTAATCATTCTTCTATTATAGGGGCAAATGGACTTAGAGGGCCAATGTTCCTAGAAAAATATGATGGATACGCTGAAGAAATATTAAATGGTTTCAAATTTGGTAAAAATGATGTCATGATAATTATTTCTGTAAGCGGTATTAGACCTTTAATAGTAGAAATGGCTTTAGGGGCTAAAACGCGTGGCTTACCAGTTATTAGTATGGTTTCTAGAAAACATTGTGAATTATCAAAACCCGGACATAAAAGTGGGAAAAAACTAATAGATGTTTCAGATATAGTTATAGATAGTCAATGTCCGTCCGGTGACTGTGTTATTGATTTAGATGGATTAGAATGGAAAACTGGCCCTGTATCAACTGTTATGGGTGCATTGATAACAAACATGATCCGATGTGAAGTTGCTGAAAAGTTAATAAAAAAAGGGATTAAATTGGAATTGCTTCCAAGCCATCAAGCTGTGGGAAATCCAAAAGTTCATGAACAGCTTGATAGATTTTATGAATCTTATAGATTAAGCCTATCACATCTGTTCCAATAAATTAATCTTTTTCACGATTTTGATATAATTTTCTACTAGAAGTATATAGAGTGTCCTTTTCTTCTTTGCTTAAAGCATCATAACCAACCTTATTTATCTTATCTAAAATATGATCTATTTCTTGCTGAAGTATTAAACGTTTTGTTTCATTTTTATTTTTAATTGTAAAATTAAGTTCTGCAAAATGTTTCCGAATAGAAAATTTGATATCTTTCCATCTCCAATGATAACGTAAATATATAAACCCTATTAAGACAGCTGATAGATGAGTAATATGGCTAATATCTGCCGCTGAATTCATTGATAGGATAAATTCAGCGGCAACTAAAATCATTACAAGATATTTTACTTTTATTGGGAACAGAAAATAAAGATATACAGTTCTATTCGGAAACATCATGCCAAAAGCTAACAAAACACCATAAACAGCTCCACTTGCTCCTGCAAGAACATAATTAGTATTAGTAATATTCAATGCTAACCATACAAGTCCAGACCCTATGCCTGTTAAAAAATAATATTTTAAAAAAAATCTTCGTCCCCAAATCGATTCTAATTCTGAACCAAACATCCATAAAACAAACATGTTAAAAAATACATGTAAAAAATCCTTATGTATAAAAAGATATGTCAATGGTTGCCAAAATCTTGGCCATACATCACTTGATGACAAGCCAAATAAGTCTACTACTGGATTAAACAATGGTGTTGTAGGATTTTGAGAAATTATTTTTAATAAAAATATAATTATGTTTGACCATACAATAACTTTAATTGCATCAGTAAATATTTTTGGTCGAGAGGAAAAGTCTCCTTGTTTAGATTGAAATTGGTAACGCATCTCTAATTATAAGCATAAAGTTATTTATATTAAAAAATTAATTTTTTCTATTAGTTACGCAGTAACTAAAGCTTTCAAAACTCGAAGGGATTTTAATTCACTTAAACCATCAAAATGATAGTATAAACAAGTATTGATATATTTACTTATTATTTTTCTATCTTTTAAAGAAACAGTTAATTTTTCAATTCTTTTTATAAAATCATTTTCAATTATATTACCAGAAAGCAAAGTTGATAAAATATGTTTACTATTTGGGCCTTGGTTTGGATCTGGTAGGCTCAAACCAGATAAATTTTTATCTGATAAGTCAGTTTTAAATCCTTGAAGGTCTAATATTCTTAACTGGTAATACCAATAAATTAAATTTAGCTGTGTCTGTTGTAAATCAACAATCTTGAGGACCGTTATCAACTCATCAAACATCTCTTTGTTTGGATCTTCCTCAATTAGGGTTTTTTCTGTTAGTTCAACTATCGCCATCCCATACGCAATACGCTTCAGATCTTTATGTATATTTAAATATGTTGATGCAAAGCTTGCTTTAGTTACTAAATGCAAATCACGCCGCTTATTATGGCTAAAAACTATATCTAAATGACTCATTGGTTCATAAAAGGCGCTTTGAGGTGATTTTTTTCTTTTAGCGCCTCTTATGATAAAACTAATCTTGCCCATTTCTCTAGTGAAACATCGGGCAATAATACTTGTATCACTATAAGAAAACCGCCTTAATACAATTGTAGGCGAATGAACAATCATAATTAATACGCTTTTGCAAAAATCACTTCATACATAGCATCCTCACCAGAAAAAATACATTTGAGATCTTTAGGGTTGCTATTAAAAGGTATACACCTAATGGTTGCTTTTGTCTCGTTTTTTATGGCGATTTCAGTTTCGACTGTCCCATCCCATCCACAACGAACAAACCCTCCATTATTAGATATTACATTTTTGAACTCTTTGTAACTTTCTACGCACACAGTGTTTTTATCTCTAAAATCTGCAGCTTTATGTAAAATATTCTTTTGTATTTCATCTAATAAATTAGTAATTGTTTTTACCGCTTGATTCAACTTTACTGATTGCTTATCTACAATATCCCTTCTTGCTAAAACAACCTCTTTATTTGAAACATCTCTTAAACCAATCTCTAATCGTATTGGAACGCCCTTAAGCTCCCATTCGTTAAATTTAAACCCAGGAGAATTATTAGAATCATCCACTTTTATTCGGATCCCTTTTTCGGCACATTGAGTTATAATATCATTAATTTGATTCATGATTATTATTTTGTCTTCATCGTTTTTTGCTATGGGAATAACAATAACCTGAATTGGAGCAATTTTTGGAGGCAGCACCAATCCCTTGTCATCACCATGGACCATTACTACACCCCCAACTAATCTGGTGCTTACTCCCCAACTTGTAGCATACACAAAGTCTTCCTTATTTTCACGACTCTGAAAAGTAACTCCAAATGCTTTAGCAAAGTTCTGCCCCAAATTATGCGATGTTCCTGCCTGTAAGGCTTTCTTGTCTCCCATCATTGCTTCTATTGAATAGGTCTTTTCTGCTCCTGCAAATTTTTCTGAATCTGATTTAACTCCAGTTAAAACAGGCATAGCCAAATAATCTTCTGCTAGGTTACGATAGATCTCCAAAATTTTTAATGTTTCTTTTTCAGCTTCTTCATCCGTTTCGTGCGCTGTATGCCCTTCTTGCCATAAAAATTCTGTTGTACGTAAAAATAATCTTGTCCGCATTTCCCAGCGAACTACATTTGCCCATTGATTAATTAATAAAGGAAGATCACGGTAAGACTGAATCCATTTTTTATACATGGACCAGATAATTGTTTCAGAAGTTGGACGGACAATAACTTCTTCTTCCAGTTTTGATTCAGGATCTACTTCTACGCTTTGACCATCATCAGTTGTTCGTAACCTATGATGTGTAACTACAGCACATTCTTTGGCAAATCCTTCAACATGCTTGGCTTCACTTGCAAAAAATGATTTTGGTATAAATAATGGAAAATATGCATTCACATGACCGGAGTCTTTTAGCATTTTGTCAAGCGCTAGCTTGATATTTTCCCACAATTCATACCCATAAGGCCTTATAACCATTGTCCCTTTAACAGGCCCATAGTCAGCGAGACCAGATTTTATTATTACATCCGTATACCAAGTTGCATAATTATCTTTTTGAGAAGTAACGCCTTTAGACATTTTAATGATTTCTTAAATTAATCATGGGGAAATTAGCGGACATCATTAGGTCATTCAATACAAAGATTATTAATCATCCATTTTCTTAAAACAATAATAATACTATTTTCTCTTATATAATCAATGAATAAGACTGCTTTTGTAACAAAACTATATACTTTCTATTTATTATTGACAATGGTTTCATGTAATCATCCAAAGATAACTGTGTTAAGTAATTGTGCTGTGCCTAGCTACCCAGGTGCAAACTCTATTTCATTCTCAGGAGGTAAAATAATTGATATAGGTAATAATTTATCAGGGGATATAATCATAAATCTTAATGGCGGCTTTGTTTACCCTGGGTTCTCTGATTCTCATATGCATCTTGTCGGGTATGGAAAGTCATTAGAAAAACTTGATCTTGTTGGGACAAGCAGTATT
Organism: Fidelibacterota bacterium; assembly: GCA_029936965.1. Taxonomy (GTDB): domain Bacteria; phylum Fidelibacterota; class Marinisomatia; order Marinisomatales; family TCS55. The sequence goes on along the minus strand of JAPYRG010000001.1, from coordinate 126,825 downwards.
TCAGAAATCAAGAATCTTGTTTCTAGTTCATATGATAAATCGAACAAGTGGATTGAAGGCAGAGGGTGGGATCAAAATGACTGGAAAAATATTAATTACCCAACAAAAGAAGATTTAGATTTAGTTGCAAAAGATCAACCCGTTTATTTAAGAAGAATTGATGGGCATGCAGCGTGGGTAAATTCAAAAGTGTTGTCAATCTGTGGAATCAACGATAAAACAAAAGACCCGGAAGGCGGGAAAATCATAAGAGATATAAATGGGTCTCCAACAGGTGTATTTATTGATAATGCTATTAATTTAATTGAAAAATTTTTCCCTGTAGATAGCTCAATTGATAAAAAACGATATATTGAAAGAGCGCTCAAAAGTTTAAATAAGTTTGGATTAACAAGTATTCATGATGCAGGAACAGATATCGAAACAATAAAAATATTAAAAGAATTAATTCAACAAAATAAACTTTCTATTCGCGTTAACGCTATGCTTAATAATAATGTAAATGATTATAATTTTTACATAAATAATGGACCAGAGCATATTAATAATTTTTTATTTGTAAATAGTATAAAAATATATTTTGATGGAGCTATGGGTTCCAGGGGAGCATATCTTTTGGAACCATATTATGATGATCCAGATAATGCTGGGCTTACAATAACAAATGAAGATCATATTCGTAAAAAAGTTAAAATTTTTAATGAAGCTGGGTTTCAAGTTGCTATTCATTGTATTGGCGATAAGGCCAATAGAATAGCTTTAGATATTTTTGAAGAAATAGGTAATAAATCATCTAGAAATCGCATAGAACATGCTCAAATAATACATGCAGATGATATTAACAGATTTGTTGAGTTAGGAGTTATTCCTTCAATGCAATCAACGCATTGCACTAGTGATATGTATTGGGTAGATGAGAGATTAGGTCCGAAGAGGCTCCATCAAGCATATCCATGGAATTCCCTATTAAATACAGGATCAATTATTCCTGGTGGTTCTGATGCTCCAGTTGAAATCCCTGATCCTTTGCTAGGGATATATGCGGCAATTACAAGAAAAGATATTAATAATTGGCCTAAAAACGGATGGCTCCCGTATGAAAGGATGACAATTGATCAAGCAATATCATCCATCACAGAATGGAGCGCATATAGTATGTTTGCTGAAAAATTTTATGGGAAAATAGGCAAAGGATATTTAGCAGATTTTACAGTTTTAAATAATAATTTAACTGAGATAGACCCTAAAAATATACCAGAAGTAAAAGTTTTATACACATTTGTAAATGGTGAAATAGTTTACCAATATGATAAGTAATAAAAAAATCAAAAAGCTATCAATCTTATCAACAAAAAAAGGGCGTAAGGAAGAAAGAAAATTTTTAATTGAAGGGTATAGAATTATACGATCGGGGTTACAAAACAACATAAATATTGATAATATTTATATATCAAATAGATTTAAAGCATCTGAGGACTTCAAGAATCTTGATGGTTTAATATCAGAAAATATAGATGTTGTAGTTTTAGATGAAAAAATTATTAATAAAATTTGTCAGACTGTAAATCCTGCTGGAATAGTTGCTACTTGTCTCCTGCCAGATGATTGTCAAATAACAAAATTATTAACTGATAATTGGATTTACTTAGATAAAATTTCAGACCCAGGTAATATTGGTACGCTATTACGAACTGCAGCATGGTTTGGTATTAATAATATTGCATTGTCTTCAAAATGTGCTGATGCTTTTAATCCTAAGGTTGTACGCGGAGCTATGGGAGCACATTTTTCATTAAATATTATTGGAGATATGGATCTTTTTGAATTTAAAAAGAATCAATATTGTATTATTGGCGCTGATCAAAAGGGCTCACCAATGTATGATTTTATTTACAATAAAAAATGGGTATTGGTTATAGGTAATGAGGGTCATGGAATTTCAGAAAATAGCAAAAAATATATTCAACATTTTTTATCCATTCCCTCCAGTGGATCTGGGGATTCATTAAATGCAGCTGTCGCCGGTAGTATTTTAATACATCACTTGATTAATTATAAATAAACTGAACTTCTTTCGTTTAAAAGCCAATAACCGTAATTTTTGTGAATGGAATTACAAGAACAGGATAAACCTGGGTCTGAATTAACATATGAACCAAACTGTTTCAGTCAAACTAGCCTTTGGAGTGGTCATTTTTTCTGTGCTCTCTTCGCTCGTAATAGCATCAATTATTGCGGCAGCAGGAACCGTACAGCCTAACGAACATAGCCAAAACACATACAACTACATTGCCCTCTTTGTAGGTCAGGGTTTTATGATAATTCCCCTTTTGTTATTTTTAATTAGCAGAAAGGAACCCATTATACATAGCTTGCGATTAAAGTTAATATCTGCACCTATACTTTTAAGCGCAATATGTATATCTATAGGTCTAATACCAATTGTAGATGAAATGGATCGAATTTTATCCTTTATTTTTGGAGCTGAAGAAGAATTGGCTCAATTAACTGATATTCTAATTATTGATTACTCATTCATAGGGTTGCTCCTATCTACAACCGTTGTTGTGTTGGCTCCTCTTGGAGAAGAAATTCTATTTCGGGGGTTTTTACAAAAGAAATTGGAGGAGTCTTGGCAAGATATAACTAGAGCTGTATTAGTGACGAGTTTATTTTTTGCTTTTATACATATGAATCCTGTATGGATAATACAAATTTATTTGTTAGGCGTGATTCTTGGGTATCTTGCTTGGAAAACTGGCTCAATTTTAACTAGCTTAGTTCTACATAGCCTTAACAATGGTGCGGCGTTAATATTGACAAATTATTCTGAATCAATTAATCCTTATTATCTTTGGAATAACCATGTGTCACCTTTAATTCTTTTTTTAGCAATTTGTAGTTTATCATTTGGTTTTTATAATTTAAATAAATCACCTCAGGTATAATTATGCGACAAAGGATGATAAGTAATGAAATTAACATTCTAAGGGATACCTTTCGCCGACTATTAAGAAGAAAAGCAAATACAAATCTTGGTAAGCTTATAGAAAAAACCCACCCTGCTGATTTGGCTCTACTTTTTAGATTTTTCAATGAACACGAACAAAATAAATTGTTTTCTATTATGCGCCCAGGAGAGCATACTGGTGAATTCTTAGGAGAATTAGATGAATTAATTATAAAAAGAATTATAGAAAATGAATCTGCAGAGCATGTTGCTGAATTAATTCAATTCACTACTTCAAATGATAAAACATCTATTCTAAGTATCCTTGACGAAAGGTCTTCACAAGCAATTTTGGATCTACTGAAAAGTGAAGAACAAGAAGAACTTGAAGAGATCATGGGATATCCTGATGATAGCGCTGGTTCTTTAATGTATACAGATGTATTTACACTTCATGAAAATACAATAGCTAAAGATGCTATTAATGCACTTCAAGATCATGAATCTTCTGAAATGGTTTTTTATCTATACGTCATTGATGATGGTGAAATACTTGTTGGGGTTATTTCTTTACGAGATCTTGTAACAACACCGCAAAATACAAGATTAAAAGATATGATGATACGTTCCTTGCAGTCTGTGCGCCCTGAAACAGATCAAGAAGAAGTAGCGCGAATTGTTTCTCAATATAATTATCTTGCAGTACCAGTTGTTGATAAAGAAGGTCAATTACTTGGTATAGTTACTGTAGATGAAATTGTTGATGTAATTAGAGAAGAGGCAACTGAAGACTTCTTTCAAATGGCTGGTGCAGGTAAAGATAGAGAAATACTAATGAGGTCTTCATGGGATAATGCAAGAAGCAGACTCCCCTGGCTATTCGCAAGTTGGATTGGTGGTATTTGTGCGGCTGCAATAATTGGTTTCTTTGATAATACATTAAAAGATACCCTTGCTCTTGCTGCATTTATACCTGTAATAATTGGAATGGGTGGTAATATTGGTACTCAAACATCAACATTGGTTGTACGAGGACTCGCAACAGGACGAGTGAATGTGGGAAATAATTTAACAATCATTTTAAAAGAAATACGTGTAGGGATTATTCTTGGGATTTTATATGGGTTAATGTTAGGGTTATTTGCCATAATACAGTTTGTTGATATCTCACCATATCTTGGTTTAGTTGTTGGGCTTGGAATGGCGGGATCTATGTTTATAGCTACAGCTTTTGGATCTTTAGTCCCTCTATTATTACAACGACTTGACGTTGACCCTGCTATTGCCACAGGACCTTTTGTTACAACAAGCATTGATATACTTGGGGTATCATTATATTTAGGAATAGCAAATTATTTTCTAAGCGTTTAAAGTGATATTAATCTACTTTTTGTACGGTAGTTTATGTTTGTACTCTCTATTTACAATATATTTCACTATCGGATTACATCGGTTAAAAATTTTTAATAGAAAAGAATATTTACCTACAATTTCAATTGTTGTTGCAGCTCGTAATGAAGAGTCTAATTTACAACTACTACTAAACAGCCTGGTTGAACAGGATTACCCAAAAGAAAAGATGGAGATAGTCATTGTAAGTGATCGATCCACTGATGGTAGTTGGCAAATAATCAATAATTTCTCAAACCTATATCCTTTTGTAAAGGGCATACAATTAGAAGAGAAACCCGATCATATGACCCCTAAGAAATATGCGCTAACATGCGGAATAAATAATACAAATGGAGAAATAATTCTATCGACAGATGGCGATTGTATAGTCCCAAAAGGGTGGTCGCGCAGCATGGTAAGTTCGTTTGATGATAATACTGGAATTGTTGTGGGGAGATCATCTATTAATTTGTCAAACCCATCATTTTTTAATCAATATCAATCAGTTGATTTTCTTGGAATTATGGCTTCAAATGCTGGAGTTATTGGTTGGAAAAAAGGTTGGTCTGGTTCTGGGCAAAATATTGCATATAAAAGAAACGCATTTGAAAAAATAGGGGGCTTCCTGCCTGTCGCTAAAACTGTTTCTGGAGATGATATGTATTTGGTGCAATCTATATCTAGACACTATGATATACATTTTAATACAGATCCAAATAGCTTTATTTACACGCAGCCGGCTCCATCTATTAAAGCATTTATTAATCAACGCATACGATGGGCTTCTAACTCACGATCTTTATGGGAAACAAATATTCTATTTCTATTTTTTTTGATTATAGCCTTTATATCTAATTCCGTATTAATTATTGCATTATGGAATAAGAAGGTGCTTTCCATATTTTTGTTTTTATTTATTATAAAAATAATTAGTGATGGCTTAGTGCTCTATACTGGTTCCGTAAAATTAAATGTTTCATTTAAGAAAATTCATTTTATTACTTGGAGTATTTTTCAACCTATTTGTATACCATTAACTGGTGTATTGGGGTTACTTGGTTGGTTCACATGGAAAGAATAAATATATAAATGTATTTGTATAAAAAATTTCTATTTATTTTAATCTGCTTCACATTTTTATTTGCTGAGAAATATAATATATCTCTATGGTCTATACCGGTAGCTCAAGTTGAAATGATTAATAATCCAGGAGAAGTTCTTTTTAAGACTAAATCTATCGGATTAGTAAATTATATCTGGCCACATAAGAATAGTTATTCAACATTTTACAATACAGATAACTTTGGACTAAGAAAATATACAAAAAACATTAAGCAGGGCGATTTTACGCAAGAGCTTACTTGGAAGTATAATATAGGTGATAGCACATTGGTTCTTGGTGATATAAAAACCGCTATCATAGATTCAATACAAACCATATTCACATTGTTGGCAAGAGTTTCATTAGAATCATATGAGTATTTAGATACAAAATGGTTTCCAGTGGATCATGAATCATGCACATATAAAGGTAGGTTCCTTTGGTCAGATACAGTAAGCGTTCTTGCATTAAATAAACAAATTCTGTGTGATCATTTTCGGTTGGATCTAATAAAACTTGAGCAAGAAAAATGTGGTGTTGAAGAATCTGATTATTTTATGGAGAATATTATTTATCATAATAGTATTAGACAAATTTGGGTGGAAAAGAATAATAATAAACGTATTATTAAAGCATCAGCAATGGTATACGGTTTTCCTCTAGAGGCAATTATAATCAATGAATGAAAAGAAAAGATTTTTCAAACAGTATAAATTTCACCTGGTTCTTTGGTTGTTTATTGCAGTAGGAATTACTATTTCTTTACAATATGGAATAGATCAAAAAATAGTGGTCCTGTCAACGGTAATACTAGGTGTTTTCACACAGGTATTTACCGGATTAGGTGCATTAATTGCAATGGTTCCAATCGTTGGGCCGCTTTTAGTAAAAATAGTAACTATACCGTTCTTTTGGTTAATCAATGCTCTTGGTCATGGAGTAAGTATTGTAGCAATTAAAAAAGGTTATTCAAAAGAATTGGTGAAGTCTAGGGTCCTAACAGTTGCAATACTAGTTGGAATAATAATTGGATATATTATGGGAAATCTAATTCCATTGAATTAATTATTATGAATATCTTAATTATTCAAGGACCAAATCTTAATCTCATAGGATTAAGTTCATCAAAAATTGGTGAGCAAGTAACCTTAGATAAGGTCAATCAAGGACTGCGCAAACAAGCCCATAAACGACCAGAAGAAATCAAATTAAAAATTCTGCAATCTCACAAAATTGAAAGAGCAATGACATCAATACATCGTAATAAAAATTGGGCAAATGGAATTATTATTGCGCCAATGGCCTGGGCTAGATATGAGTATTCATTAAAAGAATGTCTTAAAGCAGTATCTATACCAATGTATGAAGTATTCTTTACTCCTGAATACGAGTCTGAAAGAAACAGGGACTCATCGATTCTTAGTTCGATATGCATTCAATCTTTATGCGGTCACCCACTATCTATATTTATTGATGCATTAGACTTGCTTGTTAATCACTTATCTGAATGACGCCCTTTAACAAATTATTAAATCTATTAATTCTAACATTCTTTATTGGGTGTTCAACCTCTCCAACTATTTCAACACAATCAAGAACGAATAGAATATCAATTTTAACATTTTCAGAAGATAAGTTGTCTGCTACTATAACTATTTCAAACGGGCCCAATTCTTTTGAATTAGCATTACATCAGTTAATGGAGCATGATAATACGATAGTAGTAGATCAATACTTAGATGGTGTAGTTGAAAATAGTATTATTTCAGAAATAAAAGATGTCATTATCAATTCTTTACCAGAAGATGCGTTAGACTTTCGCATAAAGAGTTTTTCATCTATCAATAATTCTAGTATTATAAATCTTGAGCTTGATCAGAATCAAATAGAATCCACAGTATATAAAATACTAAAAAAATACAATTCTCCGGAAAAGATCCCGATTTTACCATTATTTTCTATTTCCAAAACACCTCCTACACTAAAAGATTTGAATAACATAAAATTGCTTATTCCTTGTATTGATACTAAGGTCCCGGATCAGCAGCTTCTTCTACCTAATGCACCTAGAGCATATAGGCATGGCACACACCGTGGTATTGATTTTTATGTGAACTGGGGGTCCTCTGTACGGTCTGTTGCAGATGGTGTAGTTGTCCGGGCAGAACATGGATATCAAGAAATGGAAGCTGATTTTAGACTTGATGTGTTAAATGATACAAAAATTCTCGGCAGAACGCCATCGGATATTTTTGAACATTTATTACTTGGACAAGCAGTTTATATTGATCATGGTTTTGATCTTGTTTCTGGATATCGTGCGATAACCATTTATGCTCATTTATCTCATATAAATTCAAACGTTAGGATTGGGTCTACTATTCGTAGAGGTCAAGAGATAGGCAGGTCAGGGAATTCTGGTACAGAAGATAGCACTCTAAAGAAAAAAACAGGAGCCCATTTACATTGGGAAATGATTTTGCAAAATAAATCAGGAGAATATTACCTAGGGCAAGGTGAAAAATATGATGTGCTTTATCCTTTTATAAAAAATTTATTTTTAGATATTTAAAACTAGTTTTTATTTAAGAAATCTTCTCTTATCAGAACTTCATGATCTAATAGTAAGCGATTGAATATATTAGATTCAATTAATTCGGGTGACTTTTCTAATTCGGATTTTATATATGCTTCTTTTAACATCTCTGATTCAATAAAATGAACTTTTTGATAAATGTGGAGTTTATTTATATTATTATTTTCCATAACCCATTGTACAGATAAATGACGGTTTAATATATCTGTAAGATTTTTTAATAAGGCAATTGGGGCATGAATACTTGCTGAATTTATTTGTCCATGTTGGTTCGCTTTTTGAATAAACCAAGCTAAAGAAAGCTCTTTATTGTTACATGATCCTATGGGTTTATTATAAATAACTTTAGATAAATCATTAAATATCATTTTCTTATGAGTGTTTATCAATTCTAATTTATTATACAGATCAATAACCGCTACTGTATCAATAGTACAATTATGTTTCTTTCGTAAATCACTTGCAAAATCTTCCATCTTATTACTAAACACACCATATTTACCATTTAGAATAGCTTGATTTACTTCATCCATTGTAAATGAATTCTTTAACTGTTTAATCTCCCCCAATTGTACTATGTGATATCCGTAATCTGTTTCTATTGGACCAATAATTGTATCTTCGGGGGCATTCCATATAGCATCACAATAATTTATTGGATATGATCCATAAGGTAAAAACCCAACTACTCCATTTTTTATTTTTAATACAGGTAATGAAGTATAGATAGAAACTGCCTCATTAAACGTGATATTCTTAGATTGCAGGCGGTTCATAATAATTTGAGATAGTTTTCTTGCTTCCAGGGGTGATCTTTCTTCTACGTGTCCAAATGAAAATTTATGAAATACAACTATCTCGCTTACAAATCGTTCTGTTTTTAATGATTCCATAATTTTATTTGTTACATCAACTTCTAATAATTTTGGTTTAATAACTTGTCTAGCTAATAAGTCTATACATAATTGATTCTTTTTAGTCTTTAGTAAGTTTATTTCGTCAATTGGTAAAACAATTTTATTTTTTCTAGCTTCCTTCTCCGCAAGATAAATATATACAAAATCCATAATCTTTTCCCTGCGGATTGAATATTTAAGCTTAAAAAATTCGTTTCTATTGATAGTAGAAAAGAATTCATTGGACCGCAATGGATTACCATCAACAACAGCAACAACTGGGGGTAAGCTCTTATCCAGACACGATAAGAATAATAAGAATAAAAGTGGTGTTATTATTCTATAAATATGATTCATAATTCTGATTAAATATTTTAAAAAAGGAAATTGATAAACAAATCATCGATAAATAAAAAGGGCAGCATTAATAGCTGCCCTTTTTATAAACTCCATTATAAAATGGATGTTACTTCAATAGCATCATCTTTCCTGTTAAGGCTTGATTATTAGCTTCAACACGATAGATATATACACCTGACGCAACTGCTTCACCAGCATTATCAACACCATTCCAACGAACTTCATGAGTCCCTGGAGTGATATCACCAGCAAACAATGTAGCAATCTCTTCACCAAGAAGTGAATATACTGTTACATTTACGTTACTGTTCAAATCAATGCTGTAAGCAATGCTTGTGCTTGGGTTAAAAGGATTTGGATAGTTGCCTTTTAGTTCAAACCTATTAGGCATAGCAATCTCATTATCCGTATTAACACCAGCACCTAAGCCTTCATATGCCAATACTAGAGGGCTAACACTTGCACCTGAATATTGGTGTGCACCAACCCAAACATAACCAGCATCATGAGGCATCGCGCTTTGCGTATTTAATGCAATAGGATCAAAAGCTAAGAAAGCACTTCTTCCACCATTACCTGCTTGACCTGAGATCATAACATCATACTCAGATGCATCTGCAGCTGGCGCGCCTGTTGAATCCAATATGCCACCAAGACCTGTCATGTTAACGGTATGACTAGATAATGCATCAACACCATCAAGCCAGTTGCTACCGCCAGTTTCATAACCTGGATCGTAATTCAACTGAACCGGCATAACAGTGCCTAATGTATCCAAGCTTGAATCAGCATTAGCATTCTGCATGAAAGTCCATAGGGCTCCAGAATAAACGTCACCTTCAAGAGCCATCAAACGTGAAACGCCTGATCCCGGCGCTATATCATTATACTCAGCGTCAATACCGAGTACTTCACGTGCTACAGATCCGGCTGCAGTTGAGCCATCTGCCCATCCTGAACGCGCACCTAGCCATTCATCGCCAAATACCAGATATACTTTATCACCTGATGCCCACCAACTCGTTACTTCATCATCATTAATATAAGTTGGTCCAGTACCAGCCATTTCAACTATAACATCATATTGACCTGTTAATTCATCAGTTAATCCACCATAACTAGCATCCCATATATCAAAGCCCGTTGCACTCAATGCTGCCCAATAAAAATAGAGCTGCGCCGAATAGGCAAGACTTCCATATAGCTTATCCTGATTATTAAAAATCAGATCATTACCTGCATTAGCGGTAAAGATGAAATACGATGCCGTTGCTGTAGTTGTTGCATTAGCATTATTATCATATGCTGATATTGAATAATATACAGTTGTTCCTGGACTTTGTCCTGGAAAAGAACCTGTCCAAGTACCGTCTTCACTTGTTCCGTCTGTAAGTGCTAATGAAATAGATTCTACATTAGCTGTTAGTGAATCAAGCTGATAACTTACCGTTACAGTCGATACACCTGCAGCTTCACCGCTAGGATTATCATCTGTTACGCTAACTGCTATATCACGATCTGCAGTGGACAAGGTTGTAGGAAGCGCACTTACGCTTGTGAGGACTGGTCCACGGTCACCTGTTAATTCAACAGCAAGCTGTGCATTAACCATCCAATGACGAATGTGCCATCCACCATTTCCTGAAGTTCCACCACACCCATTATAGAATTTAGCGAAAATCCATGGATCTACAACACCATCAGCAGCATCATAATAAAAACCAGTTGGTTCATCCGCTGTGCCATCACCTGCTCCAGTAAATGCAAACAGGATTCCAACCCATGTACCAGCTGTTACTACAGGCTCAGTGCCTAAATCAACAGTTGCGAACCAATTAGATGCTCCAGCAGGGTTTGCATCAGGGGTCATAACTGCCGCTGAAAAACCATCAGGCCAAAGCAGACCTTGTGTTGGAACACCAGCTGGGCCCGTACCTTCTACATCACCCAAAGGATCTTGTGATCCAGCAACGGTGTTTCCAGCTGGACCAGCACCACTACCGTCATCACAAACGGCTGCAGTACCACCAGGTGTATACGTAGTTCCTGATATTGTCATATGTCCATTTGCATCCATATCATAACCACCTATCCAACCATCACCATCAACAGCGCTCAATGGATATTGTGCGCCATCTGAAGTCATTGGATAAGACATAGTGTGCAAAGAAACCATTAGTTGTTGATCACCGGTTCCCCATTCATAAACGGGGACGTTTATACCTTTAATAATACCATCGGCAGGCATTTTGTAGACAACCATCATGCCATCTCCTGGGCTTTGTATAAACTGCCCATTCCAAGCGCCATCTGCAGGTACATATTGTAGTGTATCTGCAGTTCCGCGACTTCTGCCATAAAATGACTGCGCAACCATAGCATTATCTTCCGTATGAACAACGTCATAGTCGTTATCTGATCCCATAACATATAACCCCGTCCCAACACCTTCGATATTACGAAGATCTTTTGTGGGACGATTTGACTTATGAGCTTCCTTTTTATACGCAGGAAGGTCAGCAGCGGTCAAAGGCCACATAAAAACGAGCATCAGTACAACTGATATTAACTTGTTACTCATATTTACTCCTTTATTTTCTCTTTCTTGCAAGAAAGACGATAACGGTAATATAACATAGCCGTTGCTTTCGTCTTTACGTTTTTTCGAAATTTTAGAAGGCAACCGTTAACGTTAGCCAACTAACTCCATCGAAAAATTTTGCTGTACGGTAGGCATAGTCTACCGTAACTCCTAAACCTGTTAATTTTGATAAATCTAATCCAACGCCAAACGTTGGACCCCAAATAAATTCTTCGCTGTTTGATTCAAAACCATCTTTATCCTCAGCGTCATCGGAAGTGTTTTCTATCCCATCAGCGCCGTATGGCTCTGGGTCATACCCCAAGCTTAACCCCCCTCTTAATGATAGCATTTCTGCAAAAAGAAATTCAGCTCCTAAACGATATTCATCAAAAGAAAAATTATTGTTTAAAAAAGATGCGGCAACAACCCCAGTCGCTGGACCAAGGTTTACATTATAGGAAATACCAAGCTCTAATGTTGTTGGAAGCTCAAAATTCTGTAAATGTATTCTTCGTGGTTCTGTATTCGTTCCAGGTTCTGTGTCTTCAGGGGTATGAAATTCTTCTAGATCAGGACCACTAAAAAGCATATTTAAACCTAAATTTTTCATTGATGCCCCTAAACTAAAACCAGTTTCTGACTTATATTGAACGCCAGCATCAATAGCAAAGCCCCTTGCGTTTTCTCTCATGATTGATTCGCTAATAAGCTTCATCGTTGTGCCAAAAAATATTCGGTCTGTCATTTTCCTCGAATACAGGAATCCAAATGTTAAATAGCTTGGGGAATACATCTCCCCTGTACCATCGGGCAAAACTGCCGTTGTCACAGGAATATCGCCAAAATCAAGCGATTTTAATGACACGCCAAAAACATTATTCCCGCCAAATTTGTACGCTATTGCTGCGGAGTTAACACCAATATCTGCTATCCAGCTTGAATAAGAAGACAGCGCCTGCCCACTTTTATTCATTCCAGCCAAACCAGCCATATTCCACTCAATAGCTTCCAAACCGGAAATACCAGCAACATATGCGCCAGCCATGGCTGTTCCACGGGAACCAGCAGGAATCAAAAGCTCTTGAGCACCTGCTGTGCCTCTTCTTTTTTTACTCCCTGCTTCAACAATATCTACTACTAAGCCAAGTAGCAATGTAATTGCTAAAACATTATGTATATATTTTTGTCTTATCATTTTTATCTCCAACAAGATTAATAAACATCAAGCCGCTCTTCAGGCATGAATACGGCTAATTTCATAACTTTTTCTCCAACGGAATTACCATTAGCATCTTCCATAGAAAGATGTGCGACATACATTCCACTAGCAACAGGAATATTAAATGAATTCCTCAAATCCCACTGAAGACGCCTATCAGAACTATTCTCAGAGTCAATAGTCTTTTCTAGAACTCTGATCTGATCACCAGAAATAGTGAATATCCTAACGGTCGCTTTACCAACACCAAAATTAGTAAAATAGATAAATCGGTTTAGCTGATTACGTTCTTCAGGGTTTTGCCCAAAATATGGGTTTGGGAACACATTAACTGCTTCCACTTGTGATTCTAACGAGTCACCGCTTGTTGTAGACGCACCTACCGCATCAATCGTATAAACGTCAACTCCAGAAAACAATGGATTAACAAATTCAACAAGAAACTTATTCCCGGATTCAAATGAGGTGTTATTCTTATCAAACTTTATCATCCATCCCATATTTGTGTTTGAATAATAATCTGACATTCCAAGCCCATCGTAGTTTTCATAAACTGGTATAATAAAAAAGTTTTTATTGAATTTGTAGCTACCAGGATTGTCTTCATCTGCTACATGTATCGGCTTTGAGCCAGCGGCCATATAAACCGCAGCATTAATTTGTCTATCTTCTTCAGCTGACCATACTTCAAAAGGAATCAGAATCGTATCTATTACACTTACACTTGCGTTATAATAGGTGGCAACAGAACCACCATTAGTAAACCTAAATTCAATGTCTAGCTGTAGGGATTCTGCCCCTGGTCGTCCAGCTGGCTTTGGCTCCAACGGTGTGTTTTCCACAAAACCTGCCCACGTACCATCGCCCGAAAGATCAATCCCCCCATAGACAATAGATGTAGAATCATTAGCATCTTCGGTTGCATATGCATTTAATGCGGCTGTAGGAGCATCAAATGTTGCACCTCTTGCACTAACAATAAACCCGGCTGTTATGTTGTTTACAATAGAGTAAAACGGAGCCTTGTCAAATGCTAAAGAAGAATAATAATCTTCAGACGCTGGAAACAACATATCAGTTCCCAACACTTCCTCAGCTGTATTTTTCAAAAACCAATATGTATTAGAATCAACCTCATCAAAGGATACAGTATAAGATTCACCTGTTAGTAAATAGGGATCAACAACTATTGCATCAAACAAAGCATCAGAGACCCCTGATGTATGAGTAACTCGCAACGAATCTTTAGCGGTATTCGCCAAAGAAGCACCAATCCCCGGACCTCCTGGAACAGCAACAACCGCATTAATTGGACTTTCAATAATGCGCTTTGCAGCATTAGGATCATAGGCATAGGCTGTAACAGCAAAATAATACTTTCTATTATTAATTAAATCGCGACTATTCAATTTATCATAAGTGACTTCCATAAAATGTCTTAAGCCCGAATCAGTCCCAAACTGCGATGGGAGCTCTAATAACTCACCAGTATCTTCATCAAGCTCTAGATCAAGAATTGTTTTTACTCCATCTACCTCATCATAAGTAGCTATTCGTTCCCATGGACCATTTAAAGAAGCTCCTTGATATACATTGTATCCTTGAAACCCATAACTTCCACAGACATAACTTTCAATTGCATCTGATCCTCCTTCAAAAGAAAGCACAATTTTACGATCAAGCTGTGCAAGCTCTACAGAAGGAGAAGGCGGTGAACACACATTAAAGTTGGCATCAAACGCCCCTTGAGCAAAATTATCAAAGTATAACATCTTCGTAATTGACTTCGCCCAGTTGGATCCTGCAGCCATAATTAACGCACCAACCACCTCTTGCGTATCTCCGGGAGCAAAATAAAATGGGCCTGATGTCATCAAATATCGCCTATCGCCTGGAACATCATCAATCCAACCAGAACCCGAAGTAGGGTCACCGTCATGGACAAAAATAGATGCCTCACCGGTAGTTGGATCAATATATGGTTCTCCAGTTGTCCCGACAAGTCCATTCATATAATTATATGTTTCCTGGGCATTTTCAGGATCCGAGAAAATAGGATTCCCATTAATATATTTCGCAAAAGAAGTCATCCCCAATTTTTTCATATCATGAAAAGTTCTTAAATGATAACCACTTTCTTTTGACCAAGTAAAAATTGTTGCTGAGTCTCCCACAGAGTTAACCAATGGCCCTTGAAAAAAGTCAGCACCAGCTGCGGGAGCTTCTACACCATAGGTATTATCCCCATCCGCATCATTATATGTGTATCCAACGCTCAAATCTGTATTACAACCTACAAGGTCATCTGTTGCATCACCGACATCATCATCATGCCACATGGATACATAAACACTATCTAGCTCATCCGAACCTTTATTGATTATTACCCAACGAACAAAAAGAATATTTCCCATTGGACCTGCTTGATCAAATCCAAAGACAGAAGTTTGTACATCAACATTCATAGGAGATGTTCCCCAAAGCGGAGTATGTGTAGCAGCATTTCCATCATTCATAACATACCAATGAAATACATCGCCTAAAATATCTGGATAATCCCCAGCAGCAGGACTGTAATCTCCGTCTCCATCTACATCTTTCCATGGTGCCCCATCATGAACAGGCCAGTTCATAAAATCATCAGTTGGTAACGATTTAGAAATCGCTTCCGTAAACGCACTTGAACCTTCAACGGAAGTTATTGGAAGCTCCAAAGACATTGCTTGAAACGTGGCCCAATCATTATCTAAAAACGCCGCTACCTCTTTCTTATGGATCTGATATATATGACCAGAGGTAGCATCTGCTGATCCAATTGACCCAGGAACAAACTCAACAGTGTACTCTGCAGCTGCTGTACGGATCTCATCAACCCAATCTGCGCCAGGCGCCTTACTCCGTCCGCTAGCAAGCCATATACCAGATTGAAAAACAGCAAGTTTTCCACTCCCTTTCGGCCATTCTAATCCAGAATTTCCACTTATATGATAACTAACTACATCTCCATGATTTCCATGGACAGTACTTATTTGGTTTCCGTCCCAAATCTTATGTTCTACCGCTGAAGCAGCCATTGATCTTGCCTGATGATCACTGGAGGAAGTATGAATTTCTCTCCCCGCAGGCTCTGCAGACCATAAAACAGCTACTGCTATTATTGCGATAAGTAATTGTTGATAGTATTTCATTATTAAAATTTCTCCTTTATTTGGAATTATCTATCCTAATTTATCTTTAGAAATCAACCCGTACGCCTATTTGAACATGGCGAGCACTTGCATAATTGGTTGGATAGGCAATGCGAGAATTATAAAGCTGTTCACCAAACGTCTCGCTTCCTATAGCATAATCATTAACCCAATTTTGCCCGGCCTGCGTGGTAAGATATCCATCATTATCAGGTAATCCAGAATAATTATATACATCCGTTACCATCTGAGTATTAAATACATTATTCACAACACAGAACACCCCTACTGCGACATTATTTAACATAAATGTTTTATCTAATCGTAAATCAGCATTAAACGTAGCTGGCATAATTCCAGAGTTAAGAGCTGCAACAGGCTGATCTGATAACTGTCCACCAAAGATTGCTGTTCTTGGCTTTGAAGGTGTGTACTTCATTCCGCTTCCGTAGCGGAATAACATGTTTGCACCAAAGAGCTTAATAAGCCCTTTATTACCTGTTCTATAGTCAATTATAAAGCTTGCAGTGTGGCGTTGATCGAAAGTCAACGGAGATGTAAACGTTGGATCATTACCGCCCAACCAAGCAATGCGGTATCCGGTATCTGCGTTAGAACCTGTTCCCCCAGCATAGCTTAAGGTATAATTTGCGTCAATCTTAGTGTTCCCTAAACGGCGAGTCCTTAAAGAAAACGCCAGCCCTTTATTAGTTGAAAAGTCTCCATTGCTATATAATGCATACCCTGTTGGGGAAGCAGCTATGTTCCTTATTTGAATGAAGTCCTTTTTCTCAGTATAAAACAAGGTCATATCAATACTAATATCATTCGTTACTAATTGTTTGAAACCAATTTCATATTCAGTTGTTTTGGTTGGTTGCAACTCAGGATTGTTTGAGCGAGTATAATTTCCTTGTTGAATGTTAGATAAAAAACGGTTCCAACTAATATATAAGTTATCCCAACGTGCGGGCTGCAAATACTTCCCATATGTTGCATGGAATGCTGTACGATCAGTAATTGGAAACCCAAGCCCTATTCGAGGGCTAATTTGTTTTGATGGTTTAACATTAACCTGGTGAGGAAGACCGTTTGAATCGTCACCTGTTGGTATTGCAGAAGTATATTCTGATGGATCTGCAGTGTTATCACCATTTATATCATTATAATAAACAGTCTCTGCCAAGTATCCTTCGCTATTAATCACAATATTGCTATTCCCGCCTGTCAAGGGATTAAACACTTTGTTTGCAGGATCAATATAATCATAACGAAGCCCAACATTTAAAATAAGATCATCTGTCTCATACTTATCTTGAAAATAACCAGCCATGATAATCGGCGTGCGAGCTTTATTAATGTCTTGCATCAACGATGAAGACTCCGGACCACCTGTTACATCGTACCCTACATTATTTGCATATGCCGCTTTATATGCTTGGAAAAGGTAATCATCCCAATACCCAGCATAATCAGTGCCATTATAGGTATCAGAAGGATCTTGTTTAAAATCAGCTTCACCATCTTTTCCCGCTACGAGAGCACCAGCACCATTATTATAATCAGGATCCCATGTCCAACGATCGCTTGATTCAGAATATGGTTTATTACTATGAAAATACCTAGCTACACTTCCGCCGGAAACCGAATAACTTCTTATAGTTCCTTTTTCGGAAGCGACCCCCGTTTTAAGCTCATGCTTGCCAAACTGCCAAAGAAGATTTGCTTTTATTTCATCGCGAAGCTTTTCCGCTTTATAAATTCCGCTATACCCGCTATTTATACCTGCAACTGAATAATTTGCAAGCTCTACCTTAGTAACCGGCGCAAGGTTTACTCCTCTGTATAGAGGGTTAACCCATGTTGTATCATAATTAATCCTATCAAAAGTTCCGCTTTCACCACTATAATCCCAGTAATCTGTCGTTACCTCATTTCCTGATTCATCTATATACACCCATTCAGGCGTTCCGCTAAGGTCATAATATTTTCCACCCTGGATGTATGGAACCTCTCCTGTAGACAAAGAGCCATCTTCATATACATATTTACCATACCCGTCTTTAGTGACTGGGTCATATGAATTATCTTTAATGGAACCGCGACTATACTGTACATTAAAAAACATTTTATCAAAACCTGGAATATTACCAGAAAGTCGAGTGTAAAAAGTGGACATCTCGCTCTCTGACTGGCTATATCTATGCTTTAGGCTTCCAGTTGTGCCTGCCCCATCCATTGTGCTTGCATCATTATAATAAGTGAACAAAGATCTGGAGTGCGAGTAATTTGAACTATGAGAATCAAACAATGCGCCACCAAACTTTAACCGCCACGCAAAAGGTATTAATGCCTCTAGGTCTACTAATAAATTCCAATTTGCATTTAAACGTTTATACCAATTATCGGCTCTAGGACCATATACAAATTTTATGTCATCATCGCCAAGGAGAAGATAGTTTGGCGCTGTATAAGATCCGCTCCCATCAGAATCTGTATAGGATTCGCCGGCATCCCATATGGTGTTTCCATTAGCATCAACAAACGCTTCGCCATTATTTGGAAGACCATTTACAGAATTAAGCATGCTTTTATCTAGTACAGGAAACGAGCCGCCTGCCGGGCTGTCATCTTCATCAATCGTTTCTACTGCACCATAAAACTTAATGAAATCCATTACTGGGATCGGCCCGCCAAGACCAAATGAGGCTAACTTATACCCATAAGAATATAGTTTATGCCTATCTTCGCTAGGTTGGGTATCACCTATATCTGAAATTAATTCACTAGTAACTGAAAGTTTATTTCCACCTGTTTTGGTGGTTGTATTTACAATGCCTGATCCAGCGCTACCATATTCTGCGCCAAATCCACCCGCCTGAACTGATACTTCTTCAATGCTAATATTTGGGATTGATCCTCTTTTTGTTAATGAGTATGGATCTGTGGTTGTAACGCCATCCGTATAGTAAGCAACTTCCTCAGAACGCCCACCGCGGATATGAAGAGACCCTTCATCATCAACTACGCTAGTTTGAAGAGCTACTACATTTGTAACACCGCGTAGTGGTAAATTTTTAATATCTTCGGAACGAACAACGCGCACTTCATTCGTTGCATTAACTTCAATAAGGGGCTTTTCGGCAGTTACCGACACTGCTTCTCCTTCAATAACCGCTGGTTCCAAATTAACAGTCCCCATATTCGTTGTCAAATCAACGGTTGAACGAACGTTAGATATGTGTAAAGCAGTATACCCTATGAAAGAGAACTGAACATTATAAAGACCTGGAGGGACTTCCATTACGTAGAATTCTCCATTGGCATCTGTTGCCGCTCCCATTGATGTCCCTTCTAAAAGAACATTAACGCCTGGAAGTGGATTGCCTGTCTCCTTATCAAGAACTTTTCCTGTGATTTTCCCAGTTTGACCTGCGGTTAAAACCATAGAAAAAATTGCCATGATTCCAAATATTTTTAAGAAACGTTTATACATATCTTATGTCTCCAATATTAATTAAATTTTTAGTAAACCCTCTAAAAAGTTAGACTTTTACTGTCAACTATTTGCACAGTAGTGGTGATATTAGCAGGTTTTAAACAATCTGTCAAGTAATTATCAATATTATATAAATTAATTAAACCGCTTAATTATTAAAAAATGGTGTAGAAATCTCCGCGTAAAAGCATCCAAGCGGACATTAAAATCATAATTAAGTTTTCTATAAAGGTGGCTTTTGTCATCGGAAGCTTCAATGCCGTTCCTAAGCATGCGCATTGAAGCTCAGATTTATCCATTAATGATCGTGTTACTCCAATTGTGGTGATACCAAGAAAAATTATTGTGGCAACCAGAGATATCAATAATTGATATCTTAGAAGAAAGGATAGTCCCAATAATGTTTCAATAATTGGGTATATCCATCCATACAATGGCAATCTCTTTGCAATGGGGTCATACATAGAAAAAGAAGCTGGAAAATTCTTATAATCCAAAAATTTGAAAAAACTAAATACTATATAAAAAAGACCCATGAAATCATACATAAAATCATCTAATTGAAAATTTGACCTATTCAAAATCAACGAAAATACCGTGATATAAAAAAATATTAAGAATAATGGAAATAACTGATGTATTTGAGAAATTGAATCTGTTTTTTGTTTTCTTGCTATTTCCATTTGCCCTTCAGTGATGCGGGATTCATATCCCGCATCTTGCACCGCTTTGATTAATGCATCTGGCTGTGCGCCTCCTGTAATAGTAGCGCTTTTTGATGAAAGATCTACGGTAACCATAAGTACACCATCTACAGCTGAAAGAGCCTGTTCAATCTTGCTCACACATGCAGAACAATGCATTTCATTAATCTGTAATTGTGTAGTTTTATTAATAGTTTAATCCTTTAAGCATAGAAGCTGCCTGCTGGTTATTTGGCTCTAACGAAATTAGCTTGTGCAGAAACACTTTTGCCTCTTCATTCTTTCCTCGTTCCATGCTAACAGTTGCCAACGTACCATACGAGGCGCTAAAACTAGGGTCATAAGCAATAACTCTCTTGCTATAATTTTCTGCCATATCAAAATCTTTTTCGATTATAGCAATATTTGCCATATTGTGCATAGCAAATACATGATCCGGGTTATATTGTATTGCTTTCAAAAAATTCATTGTAGCAGATTGCAAATCGCTATTTTTATATAATTCAAGCTCCCCTATCTTATTGTAAGCAGTCGCAAAATATGGATCTATCTTTATGGATCTTTTATAAGCTCTTTTTGCTTCTTTAATATTTTCGGTTAATAATAATGCATCTCCGTATTCTTTCCAAACCTTTGCATTATCCATATTTAAATTAATTGCTCTTAAAAAGTATGATAGTGATTGTTGCGTGTCATCATAAAGATAAAGCTTCCCTAGCTGATACAAAGACCACATGTGGTTGGGGTCTAATTGTATTACTTTTTTATATAAAACGATTGGATTCATTTTTTTTCCTTGCAACTGGTATGCTCTTCCTAGATTATAATTGCCTTCTATATGATTCGGCAAGCGCTCTAAACCCTTATTCAATAATAAACCAGCTTTAATAAGATAAGATGGATCGCTATGTCTGTTTTCATAAAAATGCACATAAGCAATCCCCTTGCGAATGTCACTTGCATCATCCTTTTCATCAAAAAAATCAATTAGTTTTACTGTTTTTTCTCGTTTACGCAACATCCTGTTTTCATTATCAGTCAACACCTCAATATTTTTGCGTATCCAATGATCTGTAAAATTTACATGTAAGATATCTTCTGTGGCTCCTTGTTTCATGTGGCAACGAGTGCAGTCTCCTTTTATGCTATGACTGTCAAGCTTGCTTAGTCTTTGTGGATGATGACAGTTCAAACACTGATTATTAAAATAATCTCGCGACCTATCTTGTACGGGCTCGTGGGGGTTATGACAAGTTGTACATGTCATTGCTCCTTGGCTTTCTACAAAACATGCGCTCAAACTAAGTCGACCACCATGACTTGCTATGCGAAAATCCCCTTTAGGAAGCTGGTCTTCAATAAACACCGTTTTCACTGAACTTAATTGCATACCAGGGCGAAAATCTGTACTGCTCTTTCCTGATTTAAATACACTGATTTCTCCTTGTAAATGACACTGTCGACAAACATCCATCTGTAAATCCGCAGATAAATGTTCCGGATTTACAATTGTTCTATCTATATGGTCCCCATTTGATTCCTTATTGGGGCTCTTATGTTTCTCTACGTGCAGCTGGCCTGGCCCATGACATCGCTCACAACTAATTCCTTCAGCGATTTTATCTGTAAAACGATTGACAGAAAACTTTTCAAAAGAATTATAACCATTATGACAATGCATACATTCCTCAACGATTGGTCGGTTAAAGCGCATATTTATATTTTCATATCCTGGGCTTAAATCCCATATAGACTTTTCGCTATACCACGTTACAGGCATTTCATTAATATAGCCGTTTACATTGGTTAAGTATGTCCGGTTGTTATTCCCCGATCCTACAATAAAATCCACTTCGCGTTTTAGCTCATGAATGCGTTCTCCACTATCGTTTTCACGGTATTCTAGTTGAAAATAACTTTCTCCATCCTTACTCACTTCATAGTGTAGATTGTTTTTATTATCAAACACGCGGTTTCCGGTGGTAAAGTTTTCTATCTCCGGTTGATCATTTGGTTTATAAAAGGATCGTCCCATACCTGTTCTTAAGTAAGAATTATATATATCTTGATGGCAATAAGAACACTCCTCATTCCCTACATAAGATACGTGTGATGATAAGTTATAATATTCGAGATATTCTCGATTTAATAAAGCGTAATACAAAAAAAGAGTAACAAAAATAAATACGATTACTGCCGTATAAATTCGGATATTCATTTTAAGAAAAGATAATATCTATTATCCTTTAACAACCTACTTACGGAGATTCGATTTAGAAAAACGTCTATCCGGGATATCTACATCAAACTGTATATCAACAATTTGCCATTCGGTCCCTTTGCTATTTCGCTTTAATTCATCTTTAAATAAAAATCGCGAAGGGAACCATCTGCCTTGGATCTTTTTAATGCCATCCATGGTTGCAGTTTTAAGTAGTTTGCCGCTTTTTGCATAAAGCTCTTCTTTTATTGGAAGCAAATATTCTTTATCTATCCATGCCCTACGTTGTGGGTATGATAATCCCTTTGCCTTTGCTTTTAATAACATAATCCAGTGATCACGCCCATCGATGATAATAGATCCTTCTAATATGGCATCATATAATTCTGACAAAGGGCGATCTTCCATCATATCATTGTATGACATGTCAGACCCCATAACGGATTGTCTTAGCATATGACCAGAAATCTGGATCACCCGATCGGTTTGGGGAGAATACGTCCAGAGTTTATCATCTAATTTTAACATTTTTGTTCCTGCTTCACGTGGTGGTGATAAATATTCCGTAAATGCCTGATTGATTCCAATCACCCAATTTTTTGATTCGATTGTCCGGCTGGATCTTCGACCATGTACAATCATTTTGCTCGTAAGTACACGACTTTTTGCATTGAGATTATCATCCATTGCAGAAATAATTTCTTGGACTGTTAATTCGTTAGGCTGTCCTAGTAGAAAAGTAAATAATATAAGGAAAATAATTTTAATTATCATGTTTCCAATTCTTTAAATAATTGAGACATTTCTCGTTTATATATAGCCAGACCCGCCAACATGGTCCCAAATACAGTTGCTAATACCCCCGGGAAAAACCCTATATATAAAAGGTCAGGTGTCACTTGTGCATAGAAAATATTAGGCATTACCATTGAAGAATTTGAAAGGGCTTCCATTCCTTTAGTATAGTCTATACCATTTTCTTGCACGTAGTAGGTTATAGAAAGGCCAAGCCCGGTGCCAATTATTGTTCCAAACAAACCAACGATTACTGCTTCCGTAATTAATGATCTGTATACATGCCCTTTAGGCTCTCCTATTGCCAAACGAAGACCAACTTCACCATAACGGCGCAATCCATTCATTAATCCCATATTCCAAAGAACAACCATAACGATGACTAAAAATACGGATCCCATAATTGCCAGCATTGCATTGCTCATATCCACCATTGTCCCCATTTGATTGCCGTCTCGCAACGCAAGCATTAATGGACTAAAAATATCTAAACTATCACTTTCTATGTTATTATAGTTGCTTCGCAGCGCAACAACAGCGGCATCATCATAATATAAATCATGCATAAAACCGAAAATTGCAGATGCAGCATTATCCATGTCTAGAGCCTCACGAGCACCAGAAATATCCACCAACATCATTTGTCTGTCCGTCTGACCTTTTCTCAAATTAAAGGTCCCTACAATATTATAATTATAGGTAGTGAAGGCATTGTCCATTGTGGATCCAATGAATGTAACTTGCTCACCAACTAAAATATTTAGCTTATCGGCTAACTTTGAACTGATAAGGGCATCATTTTTATTTACTGGAAGTGCTCCGCTTACAAGATTTCTTTCAAGTTCCCAAATTTCAATTTGGCGGGATCCTTTGGAAAAAAAATCAATCCCCATGGCAATCACAGGACCCTGCGACTTGGTCTCTCCTTTTTCATCAGGAACATCCAGAAGTCCTGCAAATGTAATACGAGGAGTCCAAAAGAAATTCGGGTATTCCTTTTCTAATTTATCGATCAATTCACCGGTATCTAATAAAGCCAAATCGTTAGGCATAAGCATACTTTCGTCATTGTAAGCGCGTGTAACAATTTTCTCGTGACCTGAGAAGATCACCGCAGTATCCAGCAATAAACTATTCATCATGCCTCTCATAAACCCGCTTGCAAATACTACAATTGCTACCGATATCGTAATAACCAATACAGGGAAAAAGCTCCTGGTACGATCTCGAAGCAATCCTTTCGTCAAAAAATTAATCATGCAATTGCTTTTCCTCGAAGGGCGTCAGTTGGTTTCATATGAGTAATTTTTCTTGATGGGATATAGCTAACAATTAATACAATGATAGATACTAATGACATTGTTGATCCTATAAGGCCAATTGAATATACAGGGATCAGGCGCTTGGCCATAATCAATCCCATTTCAGAATAATCAATGGGAAGAGGAATTCCCTCTGATCCAAAATACCACAGTATGGGCCCAAATAATATCACCATCATAATTGTTGCTAGTACAGCATTAAGGCCTCCTTCTAGTGTAAACAAACCTACCACTCGAGATCGGGTCATGCCTAACGCCATCAGCGTACCAATTTCTTTCCCTCGTCTAAATATGGACAGAACTTGTGCATTAAAGATCCCCATCCCTGCCAATGCTAACAAAATCATGAACATAATCTGTGCTCCCGGCTTGTCTGCTTCAATTATCGCCTCCATATCTTGGACTAGGTAATTAACATCTCGAGAAATCCACTCGCCGCTATTAACATCTTCTGATAATCCTTTTGCATAGGTTACATACGTTGCTTCTTCTTTCATTTCTAGCATAGACTGAGCAACATTAAGAGGGACCCATATATGTCCCATGTCTAATTTGAAGTTTTCTGTGTCCATTATATATACTACCGTACCTTCATCCGCATCATACGTCTGATCTGCATCCATCCAACGGATGGTAAAAGAATCTCCCACCTCTAGTTTGGAATTTTTTGCCATTCCTTTCCCAATTAATACAGGTATTATCCCATCATTAATACCTTCTAATGCTTGTGTTGGCATATTAACAATATTCTGATCTGGAGGAATTCCTTTTAATATGGCAGGCATAATGCGACCCCCAGGATAAATCGAAACTTGACTTACTAATACAGGAAATGCTTTATTCTTATCAACTAGTAACTGGATATCCTGTGGCAAATTAGAATGCGCATCTTCATAGGACATTGGGTCTAATGGATCATATTCAGGGTGCCAGTACGCTCCTCCTGCAATTTCAGTGTCTATTGTAACGTTCTTTGCATGCTGTAACATGCCATCATACATACCCATCATTAATAAAATGATAAAAAACGAAAATGCTGTAACAAAAACATTCAGTATAGTCCGCAACTTTGCGCCTAGCAAATTTTTTAGTGCAATGTTAAATAGCATATTAATTAAGCGCTTTCAGCTTATTTGATCGTTTCATCTTTTATAATCTGCCCATCCTCTAAATATACTATTCTTTTCAAATAGCCCATAATTTTCTCGTCGTGCGTAGCAAATACAAAAGAAGAGGTTAGTTCCTTATTCAGTTCTACAAGTATCTTCATAATGTGGTGAGAATTTTCTGCATCTAAATTTGCAGTTGGTTCGTCAGCGAGTATCAATGCTGGTTTGTGTACAATTGCCCTGGCAATTGCTGTCCGCTGAGATTCTCCACCGCTTAACGTTGTTGGTCTTGCATTTCGCCTGTGGCTTAGGCCAACTGCTTCTATGGCTTCACTTACTAGCTTTTCTCGTTCATTTGGATCAATATTATTTAAAATCAATGGTAATTCTACATTCTCAAAAACCGTATAAACGGGAAGTAGGTTATAGCTTTGGAAAATGAATCCCATATATTTGCGTCTTAGGCGCGCTCTTTCATTGTGAGAGGTATTATCCATGGAGTGTCCTAATACATGGACATCCCCTTGAGTTGGAGAGTCTAGACCACCAATAATATTTAATAATGTTGTTTTTCCAGAACCAGAGGGACCAACCAGCCCTAGAAATCCCCCTTCATTCAATTTAAGATTAACATCTTTTAATGCCGTAAAAAAATCACCGCCAACTGGGAATTGCTTTAATAAGTTTGTTATAGATACTACAGTTTTTTCCATATTTACTTTACCTTTAATGATTGTATATAAGCATAAACTGAATCCCTGTCCCAAAACCCGAAACAGTTTTTGGGAGATATTCTTCGGTTATATCAAAATCACTTCGTTTTGGACTAGCTGATAAAATCAAATTTATGCTAAAATGGTCATATGTTATACTGCTCTTTAGAAAATTATATACATTATTGTTATCCCAATCAACTTGGGCGATAAACATCAATTGAATAAGCATGTTTACTGGAAGACTTGCCATAAAGGCTGTATAGTTATGTGTGTTGATACTATCTGTAATGGTTGAAAATTCTCTTATATTCATATTTTCTACCATAACTAAAAGCCCAGGACCAATTGGGATTGTATAATCGGCCCCTACAGTAAATAATGTAAATCGGTTTGGTCGTATATTGCTTTTGCTATTTGATAATACACCTGCAGCTTCCAACCAAAACCCTATATACCCATCATATCGATAATCAAACGCAATCCGTTGATGGGCGTTAGATATATATACAGGAGATTGGCCGATGCTCTGTGGTAAGGTGCTTTGATCTGTGTGATAGGTAAGCCCTAGTTCGCCAGCATTGATACTAAGTTCTGTGCGACCGCCAAAAGATAATGTATCTTGATCATTATTAATTGACCATAGCCACAAACCAATAGAATTGTTTGGAAACATTCGCAATCGAAATGCTTCTACAGCGTCTGTTTGTCCTGTTGGATCTTTAATATCGATTGTATCAAACCAAGATAAAGATCGTAAAATCATCGCAGGACCAAATGAAATTTTTTGAAGGCCTAGGCGAGCTTCAATTCGATCGCTTGAATAACGAAACCATATTCGATATGGAGCATCCAGCGTTCCAATAGAATAATCTCCAGAATATATTTTGCCAATTTTGTAGGCCCATTCTAAATCTATAACACTATTATTAATTAAATTTCTCTCGAAAGATAGGGTTGGAATATATCCCCAGCTTTCTTCATAATTAGATCTTCCTATGGGTGGATTATTGCCGCGCAAAAGGCTCCCCCACATTTGCCCTTTTAATGAATATGCTTGGGCTACAATGTTTATGTTTGATATAAGTAGCACAAAAAATAGTGCTTTTACAAAATAAAAAAGACTTGGCACTGTTATTGTTTTATAAAATAGAAACCTCTTCTTCATAAGAAATTCTTAGTTAATATACGGAAAAAGCATCATAAATTATTCTAGAATAATGCTAATAAAGGTTCGATATATAATATTTTTATTTACTTCGCTAATATTCTTTAGCTGTGAAGATGAAGTTTATTATTCTTCTTCAAATTATATCTCTATTGAAGCACAATTGTGGGGGCTAGAGTTTCAGGGTTATGATGGGTATATAGTTGCTGATTGGGAAATCGCCAATACTTCAGACTACAATATATCAGGATGGGAGGTTCATACAGTAATTACGATGATAAATGATCAGATAGAAAAAGGGTTATTTTTTCGACATGATATAAGCATATCTCCTGGTGATAGCATCCGTTTTGATGGAAATGTTTTTTTTCACCGAGATGCTGTTAGCATTTATCCAGTTACGCTCGCAGCGGATAATGCTGCGATGAAACACTGGGAAATAACTTCTATAAGAGGGTTAATAGAATAGATTAATCCCAGGAGTTTCCATAGGGACCTCCATAAGCACCCATATCATTCCTTGATCCGTTACTATCTTTAAATTGATTACCGGGGTGGCC
The DNA here is from genome assembly GCA_029936965.1 of Fidelibacterota bacterium. GTDB lineage: Bacteria > Fidelibacterota > Marinisomatia > Marinisomatales > TCS55. Next base: position 98,447 of record JAPYRG010000001.1, on the reverse strand, counting down.
TGCATTTATTGCTGGAGAGCCAGCCTCAAGGTTAAAGTTAGAGTTTTCAGGGTCAATAAATAAAGGGTTACCCACTAGATTGCCTGTTGCTGGACTATTAGTAACCTCGTGTATTAAGGAATAGGTGCTATTCATAGCGTAAAACTTGATATTTACAAGATCAATAAGATCTCCTCTTGAAATAATGCAGTTGATTATATCTATATCTCCAGCAGCAGATACCGAATATTCCTTGCTGTACGAATCATGTGAGCCATTCCTATATAATGTACAATTTTCCAAATTAAGTAAGTTCCCGGCTCCAACAGATACTCCTCCTCCTCCTAATTTTGCATAATTAAAGTTCATAATACAGTTTGTGATAGTTGCTAATCCATCAACAAATATTCCTCCTCCAGCGTTTTCAGTCCTATTTCTTGTTAATCGACAGTTTTGTATCGTGACTCCAAAAGAATGGTCAGAAACAAAAATTCCTCCGCCTGGATATTCTTGTTCTCCTGAAGGCGCAACATCATTAATGTTTTTGAAAAGAATGCAATTTCTAATTACACCAAATTTATCTAATGCAACTGCACCACCGCCTCTCCTTGCTCGGTTATATAGAATTTTGCAATTCTCTACTAGAGCAGTGTCTGTAATAAAAACTCCTCCTCCATGTCCTGATGGGTAGATTTGCATATTTGCATCAGGATCTTCTAGCGCTATGTTGCTTTTAATAAAGCAATTTGATATCGTTACACTACCACCAGCCCATACGCCTCCCCCAGCAAGCCCTTTTCCATTTTGAATTCCTAGGTTTTGTAACCTTCCTCTATTTATTCTAACAACAGATTCTCTAATATTAATACCGCCTAGAATTGTAATAATTGGTCCGTGTGTCGATGTTATTACCACATTTTTATCTATCAAATTATGATTGCCTACATGTACGCCTGGGCGAAATACAATACTGTCTCCATTATCAATAAACTTGGTGTAGTAGCTAGTTTCTAAATCGTTATAATGATCAGGTATATATAAGGAAGATACGTTTGGAACAGAAAATTCTTCGGAAAGTTCATATCGATATTGATCGCGCTGATCTATTACTCTAACTCTATATTGAAACTGTCCATCATCATCAAGAGTGTCTATAAAAGAAGTTGCCAATGAATCTGGCACTCGTGCCAAATCAGTCCATATGTAATCATCTCCCACAATCTTTGCTTTTTCAATTCGGAATTCTTTAAAATCTTCAATTGTTATATTTGACCACGAAACCTGCACTGCAGTTTTATGAAAAATAGGACTTTGATCATAATTATGAGAAACGACAAACAAATCTTCATCATTAGATGGCTTTGTTGAAAAAGGTGTTTCACACGATATAAACACAATTAATACTATACTTGATAAATGAAATCGATTCATCAAAGTTCAACCCTGAGATTGATAATTTCTCTATATTTCTCAAAATAATTAAATCCTTTACGCAAACTTTCTTCTAAAGTCCAATCTAATTCATCTTTAGAAAGTAAATTTCGCCATGTATATGATAATGACCAATCAAGTCCAAGAAACTGTTTACGCATTGTTATATTAAGGTTTGCATTTTCTCGCGGTTTTCTTATGCCCTCACCTATGCCTGGAATAATATAATATTGTTCGCCTTCATCAACATGATCTAAGCTTATTACTAGCCAGTTTAAATTAACCTCGCTTGTAAAAACAATACGGTATTCTGGCTTATTTGGGAAAGCGATGGGTGAGCTTATATCTAAAAAGGTTGCGCTAGTAGAAATCAAAAATTTATCCTCAAGCATGCGCAACCCTACCGTTGCCTCCAGCCCTCTAATTTCTGCTGTTGGTTCATTAAATGGAATGGAGGGGGATCCTTCAAACGCTCTATATGCAATCTTACTTGTATAACCATTCATAAACACGTCTATACCAAATGATACTTCGTCAATTGGGAGTTCTGTCTCAGGATTTGATACTCGTAATTGCATGTTTAGCTCTGTAGTATTCAAATATTCTCTAGTTAAAAGACTGTCAATTAAACTGTCTGTTTCTGTGTTCGTAAAACGAAATAAATCAGCAAGTGTGGGGAGGCGTTGATTGTTCCCTTGATTTACAAAGATGGAATACCAAGATTTTTGACCCCTTCCTTCAACGTGTATGCCTAGGCGTTTACTAGAAACATGTGTTAATTCACGTGATTCAGGAATATCATAAACAATGTTTTGATTTTCCGTTTCTAAAATTGGGAACTCATAATGTTCATTTTGCAATGTTTCTACCTGATCCATTCGGTAAGAAAACTCCCAATTTATAAAATCAATTTTTGAATGATCTGCGTCCGCAGACCAGCGTGTAACAAAAGCTAACGCATCTGTATTACGTATTATATCTGCAATATGATTGACAGTTGGATCTCCATTAATATTGAAATAAGATTTGTCCCCATTAAAAGTTTGATACTCTGCTTCATATTGTACCGTACCTTCAAAATCGCGCCAGTTCATTAGTTTTGATATATGAACATTTTGAGATTGGTCGCTTAGGTGTTCATTTAAACTAGAAAAAAAGTTTTGATTTAAGCTCCAATTTTTTAACCCAGCTAATAGTTTCCAACCGCTTGTTCCAAAAATACTACCTCGATAGTTCATACTCAAAATGGATAGACTATCTCCGCTATCTACACTCCCTGATGGAAATTGTAAATTTTTATTTAACTGAAACCCTCGTAAGTCTAGCCTCCCGGAAGAAAAGTCTATTCCACCAAAGGCATTTGCAAATAAAGATGTTGTTATAGTTCTTCCCCCAAAAGCTCTGGCTTTGGCCGTATATCTTCCACCTAAACCTGCAGGGCCAAAGACTGTGGTTGCTCCAATAGAAAGATCCATGTCATCATCATACGTTTGTCCCAATCCTGTATTAACATAAATAGAATTTTTTTCCGCGGTTTTGCTCTCCATGTTGACCACTCCACCAATTGCTCCACCACCAAATAATGAAGAGTTCCCTCCTTTAATAACTTGAATTTGCTCTAATGAATTAAGATCAATAGTTGAAAGATCGGCTACCCCTGTATTTGCATCATTCAATCGCACACCGTCCAAAAAAACTGCAACATCTGTGGCATTACTTCCTCTAATGCTAATTGTTTGTTTACCGCTGGTTGAATAATCCATTTTTACGCTGCTTACCCGCCGCAATGCGCTGCCGATGTCTCTAGCTCCTTGAAGTTCTATTTCTGCAATATCTAGCATGTCTACCGATGATGCAACGTCCATCTCTGTTTTCGACTTTACGCCAACCACTTCAATTTCTTGCCCTTTGATAATGGCGGGAGTTAAAAACAATATTCCATTGAAACTTGAATCAATAATTGCTTCTCTTGTATTATACCCAATATGAGAAAGTCGTATAGTCGGATTTTTATTATCAGGAGCTATAAGCTCAAATGATCCGCTAATATCGGTAACAGTGCCCGTTTCGCTGCCAAGAAGTAAAATATTAACTCCAATAATTGGTTCTTGTGTTTTTTCATTTTGAATAACGCCCCGTATCCTATTCTGAGCATAAATAAGCTGGAGAAATAATAAAACTATGTACAAAATATTTTTTCGTGAGATCATATTTATAAGTTATTGTTTGTTATTATGTAATACGAATGATTTGTTAGCCAAATATTACCAGGATATCTGAATGTCTAGCAATGGCCATCCATTAGAAAATGTCGGCAGTTTTGGTGGAATTATCTGCCAATGTGCACCATACGGATATTCTCCATATGTAATTTTATATCCAAGCATTAGGCGAAAACGTTGATTTTTGGTCCAAATAAGTAATATTTTACTTTCATAAAATAATCCATATGAACTCCCGGGATACAGAAATAAATCTCCATCAATAAATCCGGACCAGCGCCCAGTTAATGATCTGGCGTAATCAGCTCCAAATCGCAATCCCCAACCATTATAATAAACGGATAAACGAGGATAAACTAGCGGCACATCAATGCTTGATAGAGGGTTTAAATCGCTTCCTCCCAGGCCCAATAACAAGCCAGCTTTTGCTGTAAACAATCCTGAGCCTATGACTTTTGTTGCCAACATCTCATTATTCAAGCCCACCAGATTCGGAAATTCAAACTGCCCTGAAACAATTTTAAACTTTCCTGTGCCTGTGATTGATTGTAGAAGAGGGGTAGGATAATATGCACTATGCCGGGTAGCTATTGTCCAGTTGTTTATTTCTTTCCAAGTTTGTTTTATCATGAAATTTGGAATTATTACAGCAAAAAACGGATGCACAGCAATATCTTTATTATCGCTAAGTCCATACCTAAGCGGCTGAAATAAACCTGTTTCCCACTGCCCTTTATTTAATGAATACGCTGTTCCTAAAGACCAATTTTTATCCTGGGCATTTAGTTGTGAAGATAATATAACAGCAATTAATAAAACCTGCTTCATGGAACGACCCACTTTGCCGAAACGGCAACATGATCTGATTCAAGTTGTGCTTCTTGGTGTGTTCTTTCAGATCTTGACACCCAAGCAGTGTTTGTAAATAAATAATCTAATTTTCTATTCCACTGATATCTTTCATCGTTATCATCGTGTGTGCTTGCGTGTGTGAAATACATATTTTCATTCAGTAAATAATCAACTAAAGAAACAGAGGGCATGTAAGCATCATAAAGCGGACTGATCCAGGTGGTTTCATTGCTGAAATCACAACCTTCATCATTTTCTGGTAATTCATCCGGGCAGCGATCTTGATCACAATAATTGTTTTTTTCTGCTCCAGGAGGAAGTTCGTTCAGATCTCCACCCGCAACAAACAATTCTCCTTTAGCGTCTATTTCATCCAACACGTCTTTGAATTCAAGAAATTGTTTTTGCTTCGTATCATCATTTGAAAATGCAGAGGCATGAATATCCACTGCCCAAAATGGATTTCCAGGATAGTTTACAACTGCCTTCAATACATTTCGTCTTACATAGAATGCTTTTGTAAGAGCGTCTTGATCCCCACGAAGAGACAACTGAATTCGTTCCGCTTCACTTAGGGGCCATTTGGAAAGAATTGCATTTCCAGTATTTACGCGGCCTAAACCATCGCTAGGAACAAATTGAACCTCCCACATGGAACCATATACTCCATAATTCATGGATGTATGATCCAACAACCATTGTACTTGATCAATATATGCAGATCGTTTTGAATCGGTATCTACTTCTTGCAATAACAAAATATCTGCATCGATTTCCGCAATTTTGATGGCAAGCAACTCCAATCCGTTATTTATTGTTTCATCATCAAACAGGACTAAATCACCACAAGAATCTCCAAACCATTTCGCACGTCCAATGCCAAATCGTATATTCCAAGTAACGACTGTTAATGTATCTTTATTTGGAGGAGAAACCAGGGTTTTTGCGGTGTACTCTTTGGCAGATTCTTTGCTAGAAAACTCCGTTACTAATGGATCACAGCTCGCAATCAGCAAAATAAAGAATGAGCATATTAGTGCAGATTTATAGTTCATGATTTATTGATTCAATATTTGCTGTACTATTTTTTTATCATCTTTTAAAAAACCAGACTCTACGATTCGAGGAATAAGTTCTCGCAAATTTTCGTTTTTTTCAAATACATCCTTGAAAATCGGTAGCGCTTTTTTTAGATCCCCTGTTTGCGCTAAAGTTACGGCAGTCCAAAATGGTAGCTCTGGGTTCTCTGGATACAGTTTAGCTGCGGCCGAATATTCCACCAATGCCTTCTCCATTTCATCTTTCTCCATGTACTCATCCCCTTTTTGAGCATGATAGTAGGCTTTACTTATAGTAAGCAAGCGTCGCAATTCTGCAAGAGGATCTTCATGATCAGCAATATTAATATCAACAACCCTATCCTTCCATGAATCGCCTGTCGGGTTACCGCTTACTACCAATATAGCTGCAGATTGTTTTCCGCGTAAATCTCCCCCTTCTTGTTCTGCGGCTTCCAAGGCTATTAACATTCGTTCCGCAAGATCTCCTTTGGCGTTTTCAAACGCTTTGGACATCGCGTTTGGTACTGTAGGTTTTTCCATAATATTAGCTTGAACGGAATAATGTTTTCCAATCTTATGACCCGCATAACGAATACAACGAGACCCTGTATGCACACCCACATTGCCTTGTGCATCTACCATACCTATTTGACGAACATTTTCACCACTATCTTTTGCTAATAATGATTTCAAGGCTTCATCTGCAGGTACTCCTTTTTCCATAAGAGCAAGGCCGTTTGGCCCATAGGATGGTTCCGCAATAGACTGTGTGGCTACCGCACCCACACCAGCTTTCGCCCAGGGTACCACTGTCCCCACGGAAAACCAATGACTCTGAACCGCTACACCCAATTCTCCCGTTGTTTCATCATAAGCTACGATAGAATAAGTAGATATCGGTCGTATAGGTGCATCAGCATATAAATATGTTGATATAACTAAGGATGTGAAAAATTTTAGAAACATTTTTTTTTAATATCCGGTGTAAATAGCTCCAGCAACCGTTGAGTTAAACCCGTTGGCAGACCCATCATTACTAGTGTTGTCAAAATCCCAATATGCAACCAAATTAGTTGCCATATTTGTAGCAATATCAAATGACTTACCCTGAATATAAAGAGTTTGAATCTGAGACAAGTCTAAAACAGTTCTCCAAATAGCTACTTCATCCATGCATCCTGCATAATTTTCCGATTTTGTGTTCCCTGCATCAATATTTGTTCCTAAAAACCATGATTCTCCAGCTGCTGCAGATTTAAACCAGCTATTATCTGGACTATCTGTATCTAGTAAAACGCCATTTAAATACATAGTCCCAACGCCAGCTCCTGGGTTTGCAGCGGATCTTGTATAAACTATATGATGCCAACTATCAGCGCTGAGCGCTTGGGTTTCAAAATCTTTCTCAAGGCCACCTTGATGCCAAATCCGTAAATAGTTATTATCCGATCTCAATCCAATAAGAATACCGCGTTCATTATTGCAGTCACCAGCATCATCAGTGCAGTTGTTTGCTGCAAAGAAATATCCATAATCATCGTTCATTGCAGAATAATCAGGTTTTAGCCATAAAGAAATGGAAAAATCTGCTTGACCGCCTCCAACTACATATGTTATTGCGTTGGTTTCGTCGTCCACTTGCATTTCCATTTTTTCATTAATGCTGCCAATTTCTACAAAATCACCAGTGCTACCATCAAAAAATAATCCATACTCTGCGGGGCTTGGGTTTCCAATGGTAAGTTTCATAGATCGACTCCGACCGCGCACATCGCTCCCAACAGATGTAATAGAGCTAATTTTGTTACCACCAAGGTATTCATCTGGGGTTGTAGTTTTAGAAACGGTAATTGTACCAGTTGCAAATGTTACATTTGCATTAAGAACCCCCTCCAAACCAGCTATTTTTTTTGAACCTGCTATTTCTACCCCTGAATAGGCATTCCAATAGGATTGTTTACTAAAAAAAACTTGTGTTTGTGTGGATATCATATCGTTTACCCAATTACTCATGTAGCTTACTAGAATTCCTACAATCACTACAGTAGCTAGAGCAAAAATTGCAATAAACATACCCTCTTGAGACTTCTTGAACTTCAATTTGCTATATCTCTAATCCTGTTGCGTTTATGTGTGCTTCCTTATCGGGTAAAACATAAACATTATATTTATAGGTGTCTTTATTCTTTAATAATACAAACACCAATTCAATGCTTTTTATATTAGCGTTTGTAGGTGTTACTTCTGAATCAATCAAATCAGAATTATCATGGCCCCGGTATATAAATTTGCTATCGAAATCATTATCGCTAGAATCAACAACAACATTATTTACAAGGGCTCCTGTTTCTGTTGTCCCATCCGTTCTTGAATAAATAAGATCTCTATCGCCGTCTCTTAGCTGATATGAATATGTAGCATCATCAGCATAGCTAGTAAAGCTCAGATTTGTTGCTGTTAAGCTTCCATCGGTAAATGTCTTTACGCCATCGATATGCTTGGTGAAGTTCCTGATTACATATGCAGCATCTTCTGTCGCCTGTATCATTACGTTGTTGACCATCATTGATCGGAGAATGCTTTGCACTAACAGACCTATTGTTGGCGCCATAATAGATACCAAAACCATTGCAGCAATTAATTCGATCATTGTGAATCCGCTCTGTATTTTTTTTCTTATTTTGTTAATCTTAATTACCATAAGGAGAGTACGTTAATCCATAGTTCTGTATAATTTTTGCCGATTTAATAGCGCTTAATTGTGTAGAGTCTGTGCTCCCTGGAATACCTATTTTTACTGTTACTTGCTTGTAATCAGTTATTACCCCAGAGCCTGCATCTGATACTGCCCATGATATTGGGTCTACAATAACATATTTTGCATACACTCGTCCTCCTAATTGACTGTAGTCTGAATCAGAAAATCCCCCGCTCTTATAAAAATCATCTACATCATTAAAGTTGTTCCAACCTGATTCTCCTTCTTTCCCCAAAGTTGCCGACCAACTATTGGAGGCAGAGGTATATGATGCGTTTGTTATGCTTCCGTGCTTCATGCTTGCGCTATGATCATATGCGCTTGTTCCCGATCCATTATTCATACGCAGATACAGTTTAAGATTGGAATCATTATATGGGTTTGCTATGCTTTTTCTATAGTTATCTATTATTTCTGTTGCTGTTCGTACATCATTCCAAAATCGAACTTCATCAATCTTTCCATCAAAATATTCTGGGGTTTGACCCGCAACTCTACCAATGGTTGCGGCGGAAGCATTGATCCCGGTTGCTGTAGTAATGGCTACATGATACCAAGCACCTATAGATGCAATAGTTTGATTTCCAGATACACCATTTATATAATATGTGGGATTATCAATATTATTTACCGTTACTTCCCCATTTACAATCTTAACATAATCGGTTCCATTTAAATCCAACACATGATCCGTGCGAGAAGTAATATCATCCGCTTCTACCCAAAAAGATATTGTTTGTACTCCGTTAAATACACTGCCAAGATCAACATAATCGCCACTTCCGTCAAAAATAAGAGCATAGTCATTTGCTTCACTTCCTTTGGCATCAAACGGTTGCGCCATCACCTCTTCCAAAGTGCTATTTGCGACAAATATAGATTTACCCATTAATATGGTTTGGTTGGCATTGCGCATAATTTTACTTACAGCACCTGAAAGTTCGATAAATGATATGGAAATAATTACTACTGCAACCAACACTTCTGCAATAGCATACCCGGGTTGTCTTCTCATATTAATCTAAATATGTATATCCGGTTGGTGTAACAACAACAATGGTGTGTTCTCCTGATTCAAAAACAATACTGGCATTTTCCGTTATTTGAGGTTCGCCAAGTATGTCAAACTCTAATCCAGCTTCCGCAACATTGGTGGATGTAATATCTGCATATCCAGGTAGTTCAAATGTGTTGCTGCTTTCATTGGGCAACACAAGAGCTGTGGAATTATTATTGTAGAAAAGACTATAGGAAGATGGGGTCGCAGCCGCGTCCACTTTCAAGAAAAAACTCTGGTTGCGCACAAGGCAGTAATCCCTAGCATATTGAATTTTACGAGACATATCGCGCGCTTCCTCAAAAAGCCGCAATGATGTATTAAACCCGGAATAACTGCCAATAGTTGAGCTGGCCAATATTGCCATAATTACCATTACGGCAATAAGCTCGATCATGGTAAA